>NZ_JBGCCU010000014.1 GCF_041261445.1 Catenulispora sp. EB89 | reverse complement strand
CCGGCCCGCCGCAATCAGCCTGCTGCTCACCGCGCGGAGCCAGCTGCCGAGTGCGTCGGTCAGCCCGCGAGTCAGCCCTCGGCCAGGCAAAGCGCTCGCCGCGCACCACCGGCCCGCCGCAATCAGCCTGCTGCTCACCGCGCGGAGCCAGCTGCCGAGTGCGTCGGTCAGCCCGCGAGTCAGCCCTCGGCCAGGCAAAGCGCACGCCGCACACCACCGGCCCGCCGCAATCAGCCTGCTGCTCGCCGCGCCGATCCCGCCGGTCGGCCCACTGCTGTGCCCGCGGCTCAGGCCCCACCGCAGCACAGCGCCACCGCACCCGCCCGGCCGCCGCCTCACCCATCCCCGGCCTCCAGCGCCGCCAGCGCCGCCAGCGCCGCCAGCACCTCGCCGGTCCCCGGCATCGCCGTCGAGCACTCGATCCGTGCCGCGACCAGCGCCCCGGCGGTGTTCGCGAAGCGCAGCGTGCGCTCCAGCGGCCAGCCCTCCAGCAGGCCGTGGCACAGTGCGCCGCCGAACGCGTCGCCGGCGCCGAGGCCGTTCAGCACCTTCACCGGCGGCGCCGGTACCTCCAGCGTCTGCTCCGCCGTGCGCGCCAGCACTCCGTCGCCGCCGAGTTTCACCACCACCAGCTCCGGCCCCAGGCCCAGCAGCGCCTCGGCCGCGCGGTGCGGGTCGCGCTCCCCCACCGCCGTGTAGCACTCCTCCACGTTCCCGACCGCGGCCGTGACGCTCGGCAGCGCCCTGCGGGCCGCGCGGCCCGCCGCCGGGCCCGACTCCCAGAACTGCGGCCGGTAGTCCAGGTCCAGGATCGTGTGCGGCCGGCGGGACCGCGCCTGCCACGCCGCGTGGTGTGCCGAGCGGCTCGGCTCGGCCGACAGGCCGGTCAGCGTCGCCCAGAACACTCCCGCCGAGGCGATCGCGTCCAGGTCCAGCTCGTCGGGGGCGATCATCAGGTCCGGGGCCTTGGGCCAGCGGTAGAAGTAGATCGGGAAGTCGTCCGGCGGGAACATCTCGCAGAACGTCACCGGTGTCGGCAGCCCCTCGACCTCCGCCACGAACGCGTCGTCGACCCCGAAGCCGCGGATCGCGCGCCGTACGAAGCGCCCGAACGGGTCCGCGCCGACCCGCGTCACCACCGCGACCCGCCGTCCGTGCCGGGCGGCGGCGACCGCGACGTTCGTGGCGCTGCCGCCCAGGAACTTCCCGAACGTTTCCACGTCCTCCAGCCCCACGCCGACCTGCAGCGGATACACGTCCACCCCGACCCGGCCCATCGTGACGACGTCGTAGGTCATGCCAGGCCCTCCAGGTAGGCGACGCACGCCCGCACGTCGGCAGCCGGACCGGCGCCGGGCGCCGGCTCGGCCGCCAGGACCGTGTCCTGCTCCAGCACGTACCAGCCCTGATATTCGTTCCCTTCCAGGGCGGATACGACTCCTGCGATGTCCGCGTCCCCGCCGCCCAGCGGTCGGTACATCCCGGCGCGCACCGCGTCGTAGTACGTCAGCTCGCCGGCGCGCACCCGCTCCGCGAGGGCCGCGTCCACGTCCTTGAGGTGCGTGTGCACGATCCGGTCCGCCGCCCGCGACGCCAGCGACGCCGGATCCCCGCCGCCGATCAGCAGATGTCCGGTGTCCAGGCACAGCGGCGTGTCCGAGGACTCCAGCAGCCGCTCCACCTCCTCGCCGGTCTCGATCATCGTCCCGACGTGCGGGTGCAGACACGTGCGGATCCCCAACCCCACGGCCCGCGCCCGGATCCGGTCCAGGTTCTGGAACAGCAGCCGCCAGCCCTCGACGTCCAGCACCGGCCGCGAGTCGTAGCCGTCGGACCCGGTCGCGGCGGCGAGCACCAGCAGATCCGCCCCGGCCGCGGTGAACCCGGCCAGCGCCTCGGCCACGGCCGGCCACGGATCGTGGCCCGGCTCGTGCAGCACCGCCGGCACGAACCCGCCGACCGCGAGGAGCTGGTACTCCTTCAGCAGCGAGCGCCGCTCGTGCGGGTCCTCGGGCAGGAACCCGTCCGGCCCGAACTCCGTGGCCCGCAGACCGGCCTCGGCCATCTCCGTCAGCACCCGCTCGGCCGTCAGCTGGTGGCCCCAGCCCGGCACCTCGCACACGCCCCACGAGATCGGGGCCCCGGCGATCCGGTCCGCGACCCCCGTCACCGCCGCACCTCCGCGATCGTCACCGGCCGGTTCTCGGCCCGCGACAGGTCGCAGGCCTCGGCGACATACAACGCTTCCAACGCGTCGCCCACCGGGCAGGGGTTCTCGATCCGGCCCTTCGCGTACTCCACGAACGCCTCCAGCTCGCCAACGTAGGCCTGGCGGAAGCGCTCCAGGAAACCGGCGTGCGCCGGGCCTTTCGGCCAGGTTCCGCCGCCGTCGGCACCCACCGGCCGCAGCGGCAGCCCGTCGTCGTACCCGGCCCCGACACTGCCCCGGGAGCCCTGCACGTCCAACGTCACCGCGTACCCCGCGCCGTGATACCGAGTCGCCGTCACCACCGCCAAAGAGCCGTCGTCCAGGTGCACCACGGCAGCCGCGGTATCAGCGTCCCCGAACTCGGCGAAGAACGCCTCACCCCGATCCGAACCGGAGGCGAACACCGAGACCACCTCCCGTCCGGTCACCCACCGGATCGCGTCGAAGTCGTGCACGCTGCAGTCCCGGAAGATGCCGCCGGAGGTCGCGATGTAACCGGCGGGCGGCGGGAACGGATCGCAGGTCTGCGCGCGCAGCGTGTGCACGCGTCCCAGCGCCCCGGCGCGCACCTCGGCACGCGCCGCCGCGTACCCGGCGTCGAAGCGCCGCTGGAAGCCGATCTGCACGCGGCCGCCGTACTTGTCGACGCTCTTGATGACCTCCAGCGTCTTGGCGCTGTTCTCGGCGACCGGCTTCTCGCAGAACACCGGCACCCCGGCGGCGACGCCGCGCTCGATCAGCTCGGCGTGGCTGCCGGTGGGGGTGGCGACGACCAGCGCGTCGAGCTCGGTGCGCAGCAGCGAGTCGATGTCCGGGGCCCACCGCACGCCCAGGCTCCCGGCCAGCGCCTCGGCCCGGCCGGACTGGACGTCGGCGACCACCACCTCGACGTCCGGGAGTCCGTGCAGCGTCCTGGCGTGCAACGCCCCGATGCGTCCGACGCCGACCAGCCCCAACAGTGTCATGCCAGCCTCCGTCGCTACGGGTGCCTGTGGTGACCACTGCTTCGGAGCTTCGCGCGGACCGGGCAGCCGGTCAACCGAATGTTATGACATTTTAACGTCCGGACACATTGTCATCATGGCCTTGATACCTGTCAGACGGCCGGCGGCCCCAGGCGCACCGGCAGCGCCGACACCCCGCGGAACAGCCGGCTGTGCTCCCAGCGCAACTCCTCGACCGGCACGGCCAATTCAAGGTGCGGATACGCGCGCAGCAGTTCATCGAACGCCACGCGGCCCTCCAGCCGCGCCAGCGGAGCGCCGAGGCAGTGGTGCAGGCCGTAGCCGAACGTCAGGTGCGACGGCTCGGAGCGATCGGCGCCGCGGCCTGGGCGGTAGACAGCCGGATCGCTGTAGCGGCGCTCGTCGCGGCTCACCGCGCTGAAGTGCACGACCACCGGCTCCCCGGCCTGGATCAGCACGCCGCCGAGCTCCACATCGACCAGCGGATAACGCGGAAACACCGCCTTCACCGGCGGATCCAGCCGCAGGAACTCCTCGACCGCCGCCGGCACGAGCGCCGGATCTTCGCGGAGCGCGGCCAGCCGCTCGAGGTCCGACAGCAGCATCAGGGAGCCGTTGCCGATCAGGTTGACAGTGGTCTCATATCCGGCGCCGAGCAGCAGGAACAGCAACGACAACAGCTCGGGCTCGTCCAGCGCGTCGCCCTCGTCCCGGGCCCGGATCAGACCGTCGACGAGGGTGCCTTCGTGGGAGATGTCCAGCGGCGCGTCGCCGAGATGCGCGCGGCGCTGCGCCACCAGCCCGGCCAACAACTTCCCGACCCGGCGCCCCGCCTCGGCGGCCTCCTCCACGTGCCGCTCGTCGGCGTGCAGGTAGGTGTCGGCCCAGTGCCGGAAGTCGGGGCGCTCGGCGGGGTCGATGCCCAGGAGCTCGGCGATCACCGTGATCGGCAGGGGCAGGGCGTAGGCGGACATGAGGTCGACCACGTCGGTCTCGGTCTGGCCCGTCTCGCCGGTCTCGCCGGTCCGGCCGGCCCCGCCGCCGCCGGGGAACGCCGCGATCAGATCCCGCGCGACCTGCCGGATCCACGGCTCCAACGCGGCCACGCGGCGCGGCGTGAACGTCTGCTGCACCAACCCCCGCAGCCGCGTGTGGTCCGGCGGATCCAGCCGGCCCATGTGCGACTGCAAGCCGCGATCAGCCGCCCCGGTCCAGAACACCGACCGCGCCGCCGCCCCGGCGTTCTTGATCCCGTCGTTGCTCATCTGCGGCGAGGACATGACGACCAAGGCCTCGTCGTACCCGGTGACCAGCCACACCGGCAGACCGTCCAGCACGACGCGCGCCACCGGCCCGCTCTCGGCGATCGGGGCCAGCAACGCATAGGGATCGCGCGCGTATTCGGGGTCCGACGTGTTCAGTACAGGAAGATCCGACATAATCAGAATTCTGACTCGCTAGGCGCGCCGAGTCACGGTGGCGCGCGGGCGGCGTCGGGGAGGTCACGTTCCTATCCAGCCACTGTGTACTCCGGCAGCGGACGGGCCCTCCCGCCCTGGACCCGGCGCTCCACCGCGCTCGCGGCTTTCATCAGCGGCAAGTGAGCCAGAACATTGCGAACGTATCGACCCCCGTGCGTCCGGGGCACCATGAGGCGGAGATTCATGCCGATCCGCTGCCTCGCGGCGACCAGCGGCCGCAGGGCGGTGTCGTAGCGGTCGAAGGCCGCCTGGTGGTCGCGGCCCGCGGCGGCCAGCTCCCCGGCCAGCCGGTACGCGCCGATCAGGGCCAGCTCGGCACCCGCGCCGGAGGCCGGGGAAGGGCACCAGGCGGCATCGCCGACCAGCGCGACGCGGCCGGTGGCCCAGGACGGCATGTGGACCTGCGCGCAGGCGTCGAAGTAGAAGTCGGGGTCGGCCAGGGCGACGTCGAGCAGTTCCCTGGTCCGCCAGGACGTCTGCTCGGCGAACGCGTCGCCGAGGAGGCGCTTCTGCACAGCCGGGTCCCGGTGGTCGTAGTCCAGCGGGGCGGAGCGGAAGGCGAAGTACGCCTTGGCCTGCGCATGGTTTCCCGACCGATAGATCCCGGCCATGCGGCCCGGGGTGTTGAACATCGTGACCCAGCGGTCCTCGCCGAGGGCGCTGTCGGCGTCGGCGAAGGCGAAGTAGTGGCCCTTGTGCCGGATGAACTCCTCCCGAGCCCCGAAGGCCAGCCGTCGCAGGTGCGAGTGCATGCCGTCGGCGCCGACGACCAGGTCGAAGCGGCGCGCGGGAGCCTTCTCGAACGTGACGTCCACTCCGTCCCGGTCCTGTTCCAAGGTGCGGATGGAGTCGCCGAACAGGATCGGTATGCCAGTCGTCTCATGCAGCAGCGCGACCAGATCGCCGCGCATGATCTCCACCCCGTCGGGATCCAGCGCCCGCATGTCGATGCGGGCGACGGCCCGGTCGGCGGCGTCCACGAACTTCAGGCCGCGCACGTCGGCGGCCAGTTCGCGCACCCGCGGCATGAGGCCCATGCGCCGGACCACCTCCGCGGCGTGGCCGCGGAGGTCCACGCCGTTGCCGCCGGCGCGCAAGGCCGGGGCGCGCTCGACGACGGTCGGCTCGAAGCCGTGCCGGGTGAGCCAGTGCGCCAAGGTCAGGCCGGCGATGCCGGCGCCGGAGATCAGGATCTGCTCGTTCATCGAGGGTCCTCGCGGTTTCTCGCGCTAGGCTTATCTGAAACGTACACTCCATTTAGCATGTGGAATGAGCATTCCAGTTGTCAACTCACCCTGAACCCGGCGGCCGAAGCCGCGCCGACGCCGTCCGCAACCGCCAGCTCGCCCTGGACGCCGCGATGTCGCTGCTGGCCAGCCCGGATGCCACGCTCACCGTCGAGGCCATCGCGAAGCAGGCCGGGCTCGGCGCCGCGACGGTCGTGCGCGCCTTCGGCGGCAAGGACGCGCTGCTGGACGCCGCCGTCTCCCGGTTGCTCGAACCGGTCGTCCGGCGGGCACACGACCTGCTCGCCGAGACGACGGCGGAGGAGTCTCTGCGCACCTATCTCCGCGAACTGATCGCCTTCCAGTCGGCGCACCACGCGATCAGCGACCAGCTCCACGGCCTGGACCTGCCGGCCACCACCGCGCTACGCGCCGACCTGGTCGCGGCCGTGAAGAAGATGATCGCCGGCGCGCGACACGAGGGCGCGATCCGCTCCGATCTCGATCCGGAAGTCCTGAGCACCCTCGTCGCCGAGACCACGCACGCCGTCTCGCGCACCCGGCCCCTGTCGCAGGACCTTGTCGAGGCCTACCTCACGGTCCTGCTCGACGGACTGCGGCCTGCCTCATGACCGCCCGCCACACCCCCGAAGACCTGGCCGCCGCCACCGGCCGCACGCTCGACGACGTCATCGCCCCGGACCTGGACGTCCTGTTCTGCGGCATCAACCCCGGTCTGCTCTCGGCCCTGACCGGCCACCACTTCGCCCGCCCCGGCAACAGGTTCTGGCCGACGCTGCACCGCTCCGGCTTCACCCCGCGCCAGCTGGCCCCCGCCGACCAGCAGCAGCTCCTCGGCTGGGGCCTGGGCATCACCAACGTCGTGGCGCGCGCCACCGCCGGCGCCGCCGAGCTGCGCCCCGAGGAGTACCGCGCCGGCGGCGAGGTGCTGCGGGCGAAGGTCGAGCAGTTCCGGCCGCGGTGGCTGGCGGTCGTGGGGATCGGGGCGTACCGGATCGCGTTCGACGCGCCGAAGGCCGTGGTGGGGCGGCAGGATCGCGTGGTCGGCGAGACCGGGCTGTGGGTGTTGCCCAATCCGAGCGGCCTCAATGCGCTGTGGACTACACCCAGACTGACTGACGCGTTCCGCGCGTTTCGGCTGGTCACAGAGGTGCCTGACGCCTCGTGTGCGCCCCTGTCAGATAACGATGTTAGTCGAACTCCCCCGACGCCGCACCCTTCGTGACGACCCTACTCGTCCGCTGACCAGGCGCGGGGGCCATTGGTTCCGATGACCATCCGAGCACGTGTTCTCTTCTTAGAGTTGCCTGGTCACATCCCCCTTCCTTGACGCTGTCGCACCGTCGCCTCATCATGACCGAGAACGGTTCGCCACATTTCTAGCAATGGAGGGGCGCCATGCGTGCTCGGTTCCTCGGCAAAGATCCCAACTCGCAGGAAGGCCAGTCGCCTACCCTGTTCGCGACCGACCGCACCGACCGCGTGACGTTCATCGCGCAGGGGTGGAAGGTCACCGACTCCCAGGCGCTCGCCGACATCGGTGACGTGCCCGACCACGAGACCCTGATCGAGATCCCGGAAGACGTGCTCAAGATGTACGCGCTCCGGTACATGGAGGAGGGCAACTGAGCCGGATCATCGAGCCCGGCCCAGAGTTCGGCCAGCTCTTCCGCGACTTCGAGCACAGCGCCTTTCGACTGGAGACGCGCGACCATTACAAGTCCGCCAACGAGTCGGAGGCCCTGCGTCAGTTCGTCGCGGGCGAGCCGGTTGAAATGGGCTGGTTCCAGAACTGGCTGACGATGATTCAGCAGGCGTCGGCCGAAGGCCGCCGCTTCATGCGCGTCCGAGTAGTGACGGTGCCGCTCACCGACTACAGCCGTTTCGGTGTGTTCTGCTCGAAGTACACCAACGACGCCGGGGAAGACATCCGGTACCTCACCCGTCAAGCCGCAGCCGGCCTCCCGGACTACGACTACTGGTTGTTCGACTCGTCCAAACTGGTGCGGATGCGGTTCGATGACGACGAGAACTTCTTGGGCGGTGAACTCATCGAAGACCCCGCCGTGATCGTGCAACACAACTACTGGCGAGATGCCGCCTGGCACCGCGCCGTACGACGGGACGACTTTGCCACCGAATAGAACGACCGGTGCCACCAACGTGCATGAGGCACGTGATGCGCTGGGCAAACGACTCCGTGAGCTCCGCTCTGCCGCAGGACTAAGCGGCAGGCAGCTCGCGGAGTCTTTGTCATGGCCACCATCCAAGGTCTCCAAACTGGAGAACGGCCGACAGACACCGACCGATGACGATATCCGTAGTTGGACGGGGGCAACTGGCAGCGAGGGCGAAACCGAAGCCTTGCTTGCCTCGCTGCACACACTCGAAGTCCAGCACGCGGAGTGGCAGCGGCAGCTCAAGACGGGTCTGAAGCCGCACCAACAAGAGATCGCCGAACTGGACGCGCGTACACGGCTCTTCCGAGCGTTCGAGTCCACCTTTATCCCTGGGCTTCTCCAGACAGCCGAGTACGCGCGGTATCGCTTTGCCCAGAGCATCACTGTCTTCAAGGTGCGCAACGACATCAACGAGGCTGTAGCTGCGCGGGTGCAGCGGCAAGAGATCCTGTACCGGCCTGACAAGCGGTTCCACCTCGTTCTCACCGAGGCAGCGCTCAGATACCGGCTCTGTCCGCCAGAGGTGATGATCGGTCAGTTGGATCGACTCGTCTCGCTGACGTCGCTGCCGAATGTGAAGCTCGGGATCATCGGGTTCGAGACCGCGTATGTGGTCGCACCGGCTCACGGCTTCTGGATTCTCGACCACGACCGCGTGATGGTCGAGACCTTCTCAGCGGAGCTGAACCTTGCTCAGCCGCAAGAGATTTCCCTGTACAGCGGCATCTTTGAGTCGCTCGCGGCGGTCGCCAGCTATGGCCGGAGCGCGCGGGCGATCATCAATAGAGTGATCGAGGATCTTGCTCCCGAGGAGTCAGAGGGTAGCGACTGATTTCGCGCCACCTCACTCTTTCGTGGCGTTGCTAGAAATGCCGAGAAACTTTCTATCCACGTGCCCGCCAGCGCTCTAGTCTCGCCGAGGGACGCCTATATCTGCGTCCTTCGACCGAGTGAGCTGGGAGAAATCCAGGTGGCCACCATCGTTCCCCTGCTGAGCAGGGAACAAATCGAACGTTTGCCCGAGCGCGCCCGCGATGTCGTGGAGTACCGCAAGTCAGGGCTCAGCCTCAACCACATCCAGGGGTGCACGCTGGACTGTGCGTACTGCATCCGCCATATCTACGAGCTCTGGGGTCAGCGTCAGCCCCGCGCCCTCATGACCGACGCCCAAGCAGTGGAAGAACTGGTCAATCACCGGTACTTCCAGGCGCATGTGACGCCGATCCAGCTTTTCAACCGGGCAACCGACCCGTTCCTCCCGGCAGTCCGGCCGCACACCTTCGCCGTCTTGAACGACCTCGACAAGCGTGGGCTGACTAACCACGTGCTCGTCATCACCAGGCACCGAATGCAGCCCGAGGACATCGCCCGCCTCAACAACCTGGTGCGTCTCAAGGTGACGCTGCTCTTCACGTATTCAGGCATCGACGACGAGAGGATAGAACCCTTCCCGTCATCGGTGGCGGCCGACTCGCTGAAGCTCATGAGTACACCGGAGCGTCGGAAGTACCGGACGATCCTCTACTGGCGTCCGCTCGTGCCAGGGCTCAACGACTCACCGGAACATCTCGATGAGGCGTTTCACCTGAGCCAGGTCGCGGACGCCACCGTGTTTACTGGCCTGTTCTACCGTGACCAGATCGCCGAGTACTACAAGCAAAACGGGCTGCCGGAGCCCTACGAGGACACGGCGCGACGGAAAATCGTACCCGAAACGTTGGAACGGCGGGTTCTTGCGACCTTCGCCACCTCGGAGGCGTTGTTCCGCAAGACATCCTGCGCCGTGGCCTATGCGCATGCCCTTCCCGACTACAACGGCCACTACGGCATCCGGGAACTCTGTGACATCTGTCCGCTGAGTCAGCTCCGTCGCTGCGCCGAGGCTCACCAGGTGCCAACGGTGGAGCAGTTGTGGGAAGTCGCCGAGGTCTTGCCGGAGGCGCGCGACCTCGTGGTCAAGGACATCACCGCTCGCGCGGCCGTGGTGTCCGGACTCGTCAGCGAGCAACCGCGCTACTACCTGCAACACACGCTCGGCTTCCAGGTTCACGACGCCGCACATCCGCATCATGTCGGTCGGCATGGTCGCGCCGATATCGGGTGGAAGGGTCGTGAGCAAGGTGACTGATTGGAAGAGCCTCACCTACGTCGTCGTGGACGTGGAGGGCAACGGCCAGCAGCCACCCGAGCTGGTCGAGCTGGCTATCGTGCCGATTATCGGGGGCGTCATCGATGACCCGGTGTGCTGGATGGTCAGGCCCGGAGAGCCCATCAAATACATGGAGACGGCCATTCATGGCATCCGTAACGACGACGTGGCCGACCTTCCACCATTCGCCGAGTACCGCGACGACGTTCTCAGCATGCTTGATGCTGACGCCATCGTGGCGCACAACGCCCACGTTGACGTTAGCGTCCTGCGTCGCCAGCTTCCTGACTGGCACTGTCCCGAGGTGTTCGACACACTCAAGCTCGCCCGTCGCCTGATGCCTGGCCACTCAAGTTACAAGCTCGGCGCTTTGGTGGACGCTTTAGGGTTCGGCGCCGGCCTGCCTGATGGCCTCGGCCCTCATCGGGCAACGCATGACGCGCTTGTCACCGCCGGGTTGTTCGCGGCACTTGTCGCCCGTGCGGGTTCGCTCGATGAACTCCGCCAAGTAGCGGGAGGGGGCGACGATGAAGTACCGACCCTCTTCTGAACCTCGTCGCGGGTTGTTCGTCAGCATTGACGGCCCGAGCGGCGCAGGCAAGACGACGATCGTCAATCACCTAGCGCAACTGCTCGTCGCCGGTGGCAAAGACGTTCACGTCACGCAGGAGCCAAGTGATGGCCCTATCGGCAAGCTGTGTCGGGAGTTGACCGAGACCACTACGGGTCACACGCTCGCGTGCTTGTACACGGCGGATCGGTACCACCACGTCGAGACCGAGATCCGGCCGAATATGCGGGCCGGGCGCATCGTGTTGAGTGACCGGTACATCCCCTCAGGCTTGGTCATGCAGCGCTTCGACGCCGTAGAACCGGCGTTTCTCTGGCAACTCAACGCCGAGGCAGATCGTCCCGACCTCGCTGTGATCCTCCAGGCTGACCCGTGGATCGTCTCCGAGCGACTGCACGAGCGTGGCGCTCATAACCGCTTCCAGCTCCAGCCCGGAAGTTCGCACGATGAAGTGCGCTTCTACGAGGAGGCCACCGAACGCCTGGTGGCGGCGGGCTTTGAGGTGCTTCTCGTGAACTGTAACCAGCGGCCACCTGAGCAATCGGCTGGTCTCATCCGCGACCACTTGCTGAGCCTCTTCGCAGTGAGCGAGGTGTCGCCGTGATAGCCGAAACCACCAAGGATGACGCGGCCAGCAGCGTAGTCGAGGCGCTTCACTCCCTCGCGGCCGAAGTCATCACGGAGCACTGAAGCGATCACGACCAGTGTGCAGCGTGCGGTTCCGACTTCCCCTGTGAGTTGGCCGTTCTCGCTGAACACAATCTCGCCCTTTAGAGAGGGCGTCCTAAGACCGGCAGGACTGGCGACGTGACCCGCCTCCGTTGTCAGTCCTGCCATCCACACCTGTGGAGATCACCGTGAAGCCTCTGATCTACGGCTACGTGCGCATCGAGGACGGTTCGTCCGAGGACGACATACAGCAAGCCGAGCAGCGCATGAAGCACCTCGCTAGAGCCGAGGGGTTCAGCTACGAGCGCACCTTCTACGAGTACGTGTCAGGGGATCATTCCACGTTCGAGGAACTGATCGCCGAGATTCAGCGAGTCGAGGCCAGAGCGGTGATCGTGCCCTCCTATGAGCATCTGTCGGCTCACCCCATCCTGTTTCAAATCATGGTCGAGCGGCTGAGCCAAGAGGCATCGGCGTGCCTCTGGACTGTCGAGGGCGATGCTCCCATTGGAGCTGACGACGCCACGTTGGGCGGCATCTAGTGGACGAGCGCGACGAGCTGATTTTCGTGCAGATCAACGTTATTGCGGCAACCACGGGCCGGTATGTGGTCGGCGTCCTGAAGGGCGACATCAGCCGCGAGGAACAGCTTAGGTTCGCAGATCACCTCCTTGACTGCGCAGCGACGATCCGAGATCGAGCGCGGCAAACCCACGGCTACGACGCGGAAGGTGGCAACTCCGATGAGGGCAACGGCCGAACGTCCGTCGGCGCGTCAGATGAACGACACGACCAAGCCGCAGCCGGCCATGACTAGCCCGCGGCCGAGCCTGATGAGCTCGATCAACCTCGCGGCTGTTGCAACGGCAGTCAGCTGCTCCAGGCTGTTCGTCGGCTCCACCTTGAAGCAGTGGAACCTACAGCACCTCACTGACGATGCTGAACTCATCGCGTCCGAGCTGGTGACGAACGCCGTGAAGAAGACCGGCATCACCAGGCCGTCGCCCCGATTCACCGAGCTGGCGGGCCTCGCCATGTTGCAAGTCCGGTTGGTTGTTCTGCGTGACGGCCTGATCGTTGAGGTGTGGGATCGGGACACCACCGCACCCGTCGTCAGCAGTGTGGAAGAGCTCGATGAGAGCGGCAGAGGGCTGTTCATTGTCGAGACTCTGAGTCGAAGGTGGAACTTCTACCGCCCCGAGGGCGGCGGTAAGTGGGTGTGGGCCGAGCTAGCCATTTCGATGGTTCAAGGCCCCTTGCCGAAGCGCCATAGGTCGAACGCACCACCCGTGCAGCCGATCAAGGTTGAGGAGAACGTCGCCCTGATCGAGCGCGTCCGTGACGGACTGCGGGATCTCTAATGGTTGACCATTTCGACAAGGGCGACGTGGTGCGCGTCGGTGACGAGCCACGCTTAAGCGTCGTGGTGCTGCCTTCGTACTGCAAGCCAAACCCCGAGGACATCCCGGACGACATGCCACCTATTGACGTGTGCTGTCTTCCTGTCGCTCTGGTGCGCACGGAAGGTACCGGGCTTCGGTGGGTGGATCTCGGCGACCTGCACCGAGTCTCCCGAGGGCGATACGATGGCTGATCGGAACTACCAGGCGATCTACGAACGGATGGGTACTAATGTCCGTCACTTCAGCTACGTGCCCAGAGTGTGGCAAGACAGGCACCGTGACTGACGGCTGGGTGAAGCCAGGTGTCGCGTCCGGGCCGATTATGACGGGGCTCGACCCCGACAACTGCGAGGGGTGCAAGAACACCCTCAACAAGAACGGGTTCGTCGTCATTGAGACGACCAGGAACGACGACGGCACCGCGACGATTCAAGTGAAGCAGTAAGCACGCTCGACCCTGAAAACGAAGAACACCCCGCGACCGACCAACGGACACGGGGTGTTCTTCGTTGGGTGGTGCGGGGCTATGCCGACGCAGTCGCGTCAGTTGTTGAAGGTTTCAGCCAGATCCGCGAGTTCGTTGAACTTGGCGGCCAGGTCAGCGCTCCCATGACACCGGTAGTCCTCGGCCAGGTTCCGCAGGTCGGCGATAACCTCATCGTGGGTGTGGTGCTGGGGGGCATCCCGAGAGGAGAGCAGCAGTTTGGCGAACTCCTCATGGGTCATGGTGGTGCCAGTGTGCTCCTGGACGATGCGCCGCATCTCGGCCACGGCGTCCAGCTTGCGCTGTCGCATCTGGGCCGAGACGGCGGCGAAACTGCCGGAGATATCCGGAAATGAGTCGGGACCGCTGCTCATAAGAGTTCCCTTCATGAATCCTCTTGGCGAAGATGAATACCAATTCGCCGAGGGGTATTATGAAGGATTTAGTCATAAATGCAAGCACAAGCAATTTCATCCGCAACCCAGAGACAAAGAGCATCCGGCCATAGCTATGGCCGGATGCTCTAGTGACTCGCGGGTGCTACTGCCAGCCCTGCATCTCTTTTCGGCGTTTCCACTGCTCGAACTGCTCTTCGACCTTAGGGGCAATCTCTCGAACCTGTTCGAGCATTGATTTCCTAGCCTCACCTGGCAGCAAGACAGGAAGTAGCTCGCCGCAGACGGTGGAGGTGATTCCAGTCAGCCTTTCATCTGTTTGCTCATCCGAAGATCCAGGGCTGAGCGGCTGATGATAGAGCTCCATGAGCAGGGCGGTTGCGTGGTAGTTGAGCGTACCCGGCCCCAAGAGATGCTTGTCAGAGAGAAACGTAAACGCGAACGCCACTCCCTCCGACTCCGGTGGCACGAAGGGCGGTTGCATGGTGATGGGATGCAGGCCATCGGTGATGTGACCAGCGAGCAGGCGATCACGGCGGCGTTGGTAAATGCCATCGGAGGTAGACAGTTCCTCCCTATTCTCCGGCGGCGTTTCGAAGTAGGCGCGGATCATCGCGACTGTGAGCGCCCGGTATTCATGGCTCATCTTGGCGATGCTGTAGACGTAGCGGATCAGCTCATGCACACCGTCAGTTGGGTGGTAGGTACCATCCTCGTGGCCGCGCACGATTGGCTGGATGATCGGGGCGAGCAAGCGTTCGTGCGCCGCCCGAAGCATTTCAAACTTGGTGTTGAAGTGGTTGTGGACGGTTGCCGTCCCAACGTCGGCCGCCTCGGCAACCTGGTCGCGTGTGAAGTCGCCATGATCTAGCCCGTCATAGAGGTCGAGTGTGGCCATGATGATCGCTTCGCGTGTCCGTCGACGTTTGGTCTCTGCGGCCCTCTGTCGAGGGCTGATCTCTTCTTCTGCCATGTCACCAGAGGCTAAGCTCAACCAACAGGTCGGTCAAGACGTGAGCTCCATGCCCAACCGACACAAAAGTCGAACGATAGGTCTTGACTCAAGCTGTCACGTCTGTCAGTTTGGTCTCAACGACCTAGCCACCTGGCTGGCCGACGGTTGAAGGGCAGGTTCTAACTGCCTGCGCCCGGACACGAAGGAGAGGGAGTCATGGGGAAAGACCTGATGTTCGGTGGCCAACCGGACGAACGGCACGGCGCGTTGACCCGGCGTTCTGGCGTACAGCGCGAGATCGAGCGGCGGGCGGAGCGTACGGGAGCGGAGCTGATGTACCAGGCGGGAAAGCAGGAGTTCACCGCTATGCTTCGCAAACGCCGAGCCGAGCAAGGAATGCATGACATCGCCGACGTGGGCAACCTTGCGCGGGAGTTGGCGGACGGTGACCCGTTCCTAGGTAGCCTGCTTGTTCCCGTCGTCGAGGAGTTTGCTCGCCAGACGGCGTATGACGTGCGGGCGTTGGGACGAGGCTACTGATATGAGCTGGCTGAATCTCGTGATCATCCTTGGCCCCGTTGGCCTGCTTCCCCTCTGGTGGCTGATTGAGGGGATCTACGAGCAGCACAACTATCGTCGCCAGCGGCAGCGTCGGATGGTCATCGTCGCCAACCGGATGCACTTCCGAAAGTTGAAGGCCATGGACGACATGCGGCGGCTTGCTCGCGAATACCGCCGCTAATCACTGAGCCTGCCCCGTCTCGTAGTCGCGTCCCGAGGTCACTACGGCCGAGAAGCTTGGGCGTGTGGAACCGAGCGACTACGAGACGGGGCAGGTGGTCTTTGAGCTTCCCGACCCAACTCTCCGCCGGCCTCCGGGATAGGTCGGCAGATTCCAGCAGAGAGGTACTGCCGTGAAGAAGGCTCGGAGTTGGCTCGTCACACTGCTGTTGGGGGCCTTCGCCGTCAAGGCGGTGTGGTGGGTGGTTGCACCGATGGTGCCGTACCTCATCAGCGCACTGATTATCGTCGTCGTGATGGGCGCGATCTATCACCGCATGACGCGGTGGTAAAAACTACACATCCCAGGCGTATGTCAATGTGAGAAAATAGACATGTATGAATCCGCCAGCTTTTCTCACCCTCTCAGCTGTCCTAGCGCTTTCCAGCGCTCTCTTTTTGGGACGGATCAGCATGCAGACTTCCGATGACACCCGTGCGTCGTACCGGCTCACCTTCCCCGCCGAACTGGCAGCCGCTGAGGTGGCGAAGTGGCTCAATGCCGTCTCAGGAACGCTCCGTGCTGGGACTCACCTCTTGAACGTACCGACCATGGCGTTCGAGTCGTGGGCAACGGAGCTGGGCATCACGCACCGCATCCGGGTACCGAAGAACTCTGCGGGCTACATCGTCCCCCAGCTCCGTTCTTTGGTGCCCGGCATGACGGTGACGCCCGAGAACGAAGAACCCGAGCATCAGTGGACGACCGCGGTGGAGCTGGGTCAGACGAACCCAAGCCGCACGCTCAACATCCATGACGCTGAGGCTCTTTCGACGAGCGTCCTCACTAACATGCAGAGTCTCGCCAGGGGCGAAGCGCTGTTGATTCAGTGGGTGGTGCGGCCTGCGGCGAAGGAGACGCTTCCCAAGCAGGGCCGTGAGCAGAGCACCAGCAAGTACAGCGTGGTTGGTCAGCTTCTCTCTGGCACCCGCAGCGCCGACAAAGACGAGATTGCCGACCGTCGCGCGAAGCTTGCTGAACCCAACTTCATCGCGGTGCTGCGGGTGGCCGCAAAAGCCAGCGACCACGTCAGGGCGGCCGGCCTGCTCTTGAACGTCCGAAACAGCCTGACGAGTGTGCATAGCCCAGACAACCGGTTCAAGAAGCGCCTGGTGACGTCAGGCCGGTTGATGGAGCGCATTAAGCACGCGAGCGGTTCAGTCTTGTACCCGGCAAAGCTCTCGACCACAGAACTGGTCTCGCTCATCTCCTGGCCGATCGGCAGTCCTCATATCGCGGGCCTGCCTCGAAGTCGCACTCGTCATCTCCCCGCTACCGGAGCGGTGCTGAGTGCAGGGCGCGTGATGGCCAGGTCTAACTTCCCTGGCGCTGAACGGATGCTGGCGCTTGATCCGGTCGAATCAGCTCAGCACCTCCAGGTGGTTGGGCCGACGGGTTCAGGCAAGACGGCGCTACTGAGCAACTTGATTGTTCAGGATATGGAGGCGGGCCGCGGGGTCATCCTCATCGAGAGCAAAGGTGACCTCTTTCAAGCGGCACTTGACCGTGTGCCAAAACACCGTCTTCAAGACGTCGTGCTCCTGGACGTGACCGACACGGAATACCCGGTGGGCTTCAATATCTTGCAGGGCTCGCCCTACGTGGTCGCTGCCGACATCCAGCGGCTTTTTGACCACTTGTACCCTCAGGACGCCCGAGGAGTGCGCGTCAGGCAAGGGTTCTACCACCTGATCCTGACGCTTCTCATGAGCGAGGGTGCACGCGGGCAAATGACGTTCGCGGACATGGGGGCGCTGAGCGTGCCGAGGGGCAACCAACAGCAGTTCTCGGATGACCTGATCCGTGGCGTCTCACACGTCGAGGAGCTTGCTCATTGGTGGCAGGAAATCACTGCCCTGCCTCGTGCGCAGAGAGAGCAGTACTTCAAGCCGCTCTCAGATCGCATCTGGCAGCTCAACAACCGCCGCTCAATCCGGAACATCATCGGGCAGAGCTCCAGCACCATCGACCTCCGAGAGGTGATCCGAGGAAACAAGATCCTGCTCGTTAATCTCGGCCGTTCTACCGAGGGCAAGGAGACAGCCGGCCTGCTCGGCAGTCTGCTGCTTAACTCGATCTGGAGCACGGTACAGAGCGGTGTCGCCAATCCGACCCAACCTACGATGCTCTACCTCGATGAGTTCCAGGACTTCCTGAACCTCCCCATCTCACCGGCCGACATGTTCGCCCAAGCGCGCAGCCTCGGCCTCGCGATGACGGTGGCGCATCAGTTCCTCGGCCAGCTCACCAAAGAGTTGCAGGATGCCACCCAGAACAACGCCCGTTCTACGGTGGTGTTCCAGACCTCAGCTGATGAGGCCCGATCGTTTGCACGCCAGTTTGGCCGCAGCGTCACCGAGGACGACTTCACCAACCAGGCGCGCTTCGAGGTAATTATGCGCCTCGCCACAGCGACGGGCGTGAGTGCCCCAATGACAGCGGTCACCCTGCCGCCCCGTGACCCGACAGGATTCGCCGACCGGGTGCGGGAGCTTTCGCGTAAGGCATATGGAAGACCTGTTGCCGAGGTAGAAGAAGAAATCTCACGGCGGCGTGGAACGCCGCCGCTCGGCCAAGCGACGAGCAAGAAACGAAAGTTCGGCGGAAAGGCATGGAACGAGTAATCCCGGCGTCCAAGACTTGTAGCGGACTTGTAGCGCAGGCCCAGCCCAGCCCCCTAGCACAGGGGTAGAACAGCCCCAGTCGTTGAACTACCCCTGTACCCCCTCTGACCAGGGAGATCACCCACCTCTATCACTGCGTGACTGTATAGGAACCTGAACCCATGGAAATGACCACCCGAGACACTGACATCCTGAAGCTAGTTGGCACCTTCACCCAGCTCTCCTCGCTGCATATAAGCGAACTGCTCTTCGCCGACCGCTCGCACTCCGTCCCTAATACCGTGCTGCGGCGGTTGGTACGACTCGGCTATCTGGCACGGGTGGGGCGTCGAGCCCACGGCGATAAAGGTGGAACGAGCCCCTACGTGTATCAGCTCGGTAGGTATGGGCGGGCGTTGCTCGACCTGGAGGGCCGCCCGTCAACAGTGGTGAGTGACCATGCCCTCATGATTGCAGATGCCTACCTAGAACTCCGGCGGGCGGAGAAATCTGGTGTCCTTGTGCTGAAGCGCTGGGACGTAGAACTCTCCGTTCCACCGGTGCGAGCAGACCTGTTTATCGTGCTCGACTTCCCCCACCAGCAACGGACAGGAAGCTATTTCCTAGAGATCGACCTCGGGACTGAGCGGCCCATCCGCTTGACGGAGAAGATCTCCGGCTACTGGCGTGCTGCGGAGAACAGCAGTGAGGAGTACTTCCCTTACGTGGTCTTCGTGGTGAAGCAGCAGGCACGTAAGGTGGAGATCGGGCGGATCATCCGGAAGCTCCCCGGGGAACAGAGGGAGATGGTCAAGGTAGTCATGCTCGCGGAAGTCATCCCGCAGCTGATGCAGCTCTGACTAGAAATCCCACACCTGCCGCAACTCAAGATGCTCGGGGACTTCGTGGCCTTCCGACCCCGGATAGCACTGGAGCATCTGGCGTACGGTGAGCACAGCCCGATAGGCGCCGCGCATAAGCTTGATCTGTTCCTTAAAGAGGCCGATGTCGTAGGCGTCCAGGCCGATCTTGTGAGCGTTCGGATTGCGCATCGCACGAACAGCTTTGAGCGTTTTGATGGCTTCTTCGAGAAGTTGCCGAGTGTCAGCGTCCTCGGTGTGGAACTTCTCTTGAATCCACTCTTCTAGGATGCGAATGGTGCCGCGCTGCGTTACGACGGTTCGCCCCTTCTTGTCGGTCGCTTCATCCTCGTAAGGCACTTCATTCTGAAAGAACTTCCGGCTCATGTTGTCTGACAGCATCTTGTCGAGCACGCCAGCAAAGTTTGCAAGCTCCCGAGCTGTGGGACGGATCAGATACCCAAAGTCGCGAGGACGCTCATCCTTGTACGACTTATTGAACAGAGGCGGTCGGCCGATCTGCTCACAAAGCGCGTTGATCTGCTCGATCTCTCCGAGGAACGCGTTGAACAAGGAAACCTTGTCCGGCCACTCGCCCATACTCATCTGCCAGTAGGCAGGGTGCGGTGTAAATTCGTCTGATCCGTCTTCTTCCTTTGCCTTCCAGATCTGCTGGTGCTCAGGGGACAGAGAAGCGAGGTAGCGCCGAAAGACTACAATGGCCCAATAGCGATCCTTAGCCATGGCGAGGCCGAAGGTCTGGAGAAGTACCTGATCGCGCTCGGCCATGGTTGACCGCTCGTAATACTCGTCATGGACGCCGATGATGCCGTCGATGTCAAATTCGTAGTAGTAACGTGGATCGTTGCGATATGACTCTAAGACCGAGAGGTCGAAGAAGTGAAAGCCCAACACGGGATGCCCGAGCGCTAGTTCAAGCGTGTAGGGGCGACCAGCGTAGTCTTGAGGATCGACTACTGATTCGAGATGAGCGACGGTCGGATAGAGGCATGCCGCGCGTAGGTCGCTTACGGCAAGCTTATCTAGCTGCTTGTCCACCGACTCCGGCTCGAACGCCAGCACATGCGGATTGGGGTGCCGATCACCATAGTTGACATACAGCGACCCATCCTCAATCAGGGGTCGCAACAGTTGACGGAGAGTCTCTAGCTCAATGTCGAGACTATGTACCGGTAGACCGTTGAAGTCATCCGACGCGCAGTAGAAGTCAGTAGCTCGGGCAAGAAGTGCTTCGGATGTCATTCTGACAGTATGTCACGTTAGCTTGAGTAGAACACGATCTTTAGTGAGACCAACAGCAATGACTGAGGTCGTCTCGATCTACCCTCCTCGCCGGCCACGGTCAAGGACGCCCGCACCTATAGCACGAACTCCGCTCGGTGGATCGACGTCGACCAGAGGTGGCCGCGGTACGCACTGAACAGACCCGTTCTATGGGTCGTGGCCGGCATGGCCTTGGTGGGTGCGATCTCGACGCCGAGACGTGCGCACTTGGTGTGCTGGTCTTCTACGGAGCGACCGTCTCACAGGCCCTACAGGTCAAAAAATCGGGGTTGGGCGGAGACATGATCGTCTTCCACGCTAGGCGCCTCTCACAGCCGATCTCAGCGTGTCCTACGAGGTATCAGACGGCCTGTGTGTCTAGCTTCTTCAACGCGAGGGTGCAGAACAGTCCGAACGGATGCTTCTTCCCTGTTTCAGCGGCGGTGACCGCCATCCGAACGGCGCCCTCGTTGTGCTTCCATGCAGCCTTGAATACAGCGTTCACGCTGTCGGCTGGCACCTTGATGCGCTGACCGACCTCTTGAGCGATGCGACGTACCTTGCGCAGCTTGGCGAGGAACCTAAGCGAGCGCTCCCAGAAGGTCGGCTTGCTCTCGTTCCCCGGTACAGGGGTCGTCCTGGTGGCGCGTGCGAACCAGTGGCTCGGCTTGTCCTTCCCTCCCGCTACCTCTGCCAGATCGAGCAAGTCTTGCAGGTGCCCCCTGCGTATGAGCGCTCTGAACTTGCGACGGTACATCTTGTTATCGATGAGGTCGTCAATTTCCCTTGGTAGATCCTGCTCTCCTTCTATAGAAGTAACGGAGGAGCTATCGCTTGCCTTATTTCTATAGAACTCCAGGCTCTTTAGTGTTGATCCGATTCGTTCAGCCATGCGGCGTTCTCCTGTTTCTGATTCCGGGCAACACAAAAGCTGCCCTCGATGAGGATGGTTTAAGTTGATTGCGCGGCTCGGCGTACCTGCGTGGTGGCAAGGGTTCTAATAAAAGGAAAGAGCCCTCTTTCGAGGGCTCTCCGCGTCTTACCGCAATGCTATGTCTCCATAATAAACAAAACTAACAGAAAAAGCAACACTCTTTTGTGAGCAAATTTACAACGGGACGAGATACCCTCCGAAACCGATGGCTAGCGAATAAATCCATAGCATTGGGTAGACGCTAGCTTGACTCCAGTATAAGCATTTTGAGGCATCATTGCAATCATCAAAAAGATCACCCCTGTCGGGGTGATTCGTTCTAAGCAAGCTTGTGTTCAAGTCGCGTGATGCGGCGCTCGTGATCCTTGACTATCTCGGCATCCATCATCTCGTCGAAGCGTTCGTTCATCGTGGTCTCAAGTCCGTCGATACGAGTGTTGAGGCCCTTGATATCGTCTTTGGTAGCAAGGCGCGCAAGCTCTTCCTTAGTGGCAAGGCCGGCTAAGTCTTCTTTCGTGGCGACATGCGTCATTTCCTGCGAAAGTCTCGCGTCAATGAATTGCTTGAGGTCGTTGAATAGTTCTTCGTTTGTCATAACTAGGGTCTATTATGAGCCATTTTCTAGCGAAATCAAGGGTTGACGGGTTCGGCGGAAGGCGTCAAGCGCCATCATGACTACCTCGTAGTCTTTGACTTCCCGCTCTACGGCCTCGCGCTTCACCCACTTGACCCATTCCTTTGGCAGGTGGGTGGTGTACTTGACCACTAACGGTGTTGTGGGCTTGCCCACTTCCCCACTTGTAGGTCTGTGGTCATTGGCCAGTGTTGGTGCGTTCATCGCTTCCCTCCTTGTCTCTTAGCTTTGCTTGATTGCCTGCGCATCTTTGATGCGGGTGCTTTCATCAGACGCTCGGCGAGACGAATCCACGTCGTATCCGATGTCAGTTCGTGGTGCTCCGGCCTGATCCCTAGCCTCTCGGTCACGAAGACCTTTGAGAGCTGGCCTAGGAGGTCGGGCGAGATAATCCCTGCGTTCTTGTTCATTGCTTTTCTCCTTACTCTTTCATTCTAATACAATAGTGCTCTAGAATTCAAGAGCTCTCACGTTCTAGAACTCTAGAGTTCTAGAGTAAGCACGAGCTGGAGAGTGAGAGATTGCTTTTGTGTTCACTCTCGTGTTAACGTAATTGCATAGGAGAACAAATGAATAATGGCCAAGAAGATAGCAGTCGCCATCCATAAAGGTGGAGTAGGGAAGACCACCACCGCAAAGAACCTCGCGGCAGCCTTGGCGCAGGCAGGGAAGACGACCCTCTTGGTAGACCTGGACGAACAGGCCAACGCCACCAAGGGCTTGGGGGTTGATCCCGCCCAACTACCGGTCACGCTGAACCACTTGTTTATGAACCCGGATCTTGCTCCGTCCTCGGCGGTACTCACCACCCTGATAGACGGCCTCCATCTGATAGCAGGGCATCCAGACCTCTCGCGCACTGAGACTGGTATGGCCACGCTTCGAGGGACTGACCCGACAGCGCCTGACCCGATCGACGCTCTCAAGGGCATCTTGGCTGAGCTGGACGATCGCTACGACTTCATCATCCTCGACACACCGCCCAGCTTGGGCTACATGACTATCAACGCTCTCGCCGCAGCCGACGAGCTGTTGATCCCAGCGGCAGCGAGCGCGTACAGCCAAGACGGCTTGGCTCGCACCATCGAGGCGTACGAGCGAGCGGTAAAGAGCTACAACCCATCCCTCAAGCTTCGAGGCATCTTGGTGACGCGCTTCAAGCGCACGAACGCATCCTCGGCCGTCTTCGATGGGATAGGGGAGGCGTACAGCGACCTCATCATCCCTCAGCTCATCGTGGAGTCCACTGCTGTCGATGAAGCCGAGCAACTGAACCAACCGGTAGTGCTCTATGACCCGGAGAGCCCAGCCGCGCAGGGGTATAAGCAGGTCGCGGAGATCCTGATCCATGGCTAGCAACTTCAAGAAGCAGATGAGCGAGCGGAAGGAGAGCGCACCTCGCGTCGCCATCCCGCAGGTTGACCCAGAGGCACCTAAGCCGACGCCGGCCGAGCCGGTAGCTCTCGTCCAACCAACGGTCGCTGTAGAGCGGGTAGAGCCAGAGGTTCAAGCGAGCACCGCGGTTGCAGCCGGCCCCGCTCCGATGGAGCGACCGATCTACCTCACACTCGTGAGCACAGAGGAGCAGCCAACAAACCGGGGCTTCGCCATGTACCCCAGCAGACACACCCAGGTCGTACGAGACTTGGCGTTCATCGAGGGAAGACGGCCGTGGGCGATCATCGAGGACGCTCTTGAAGAGTACGTCATCAAGCACTACGGGAAGCAGTACAAGCGCCGCTAGAGGGGTTAGCGAAGGTTTACGTATCGAGGCATCTGAGTCAAGACGCCAAAGTTCTTTGGTTCAGCGTCGATAACTTCAGCGACGGCGAGACCTATCCCAGCTGCCTCGACCGCAGACTTAGCTGCATCATTCAGATACAGGATGTCGCTGATGTCGTCGTCGTATTGGTTCCAAAATTCTGAATCGGCAGGTGAGGCTTCGAAGAGGACTCTCATCGCCTGCTTTTCACCGCGCAAACCCTGTTCAAGTATTGCCTTAGCCGACTGTATAAATGCGCCGCGGATGGCGTCGCCTATCCGCGATATCATACCCTCGTTGACCTGCTGCTTTGTTAGACGAACGGAACTATACATATTCTAAATCTCCAAAAATTACTCAATGCTCTCAGTATACTCTCAAGAAGGAAGATTACTAGAGACTATGCGTCGCACAACAACCATTTTGCGACGTTAGCTAACAGGGGTGGAACGGGTCAACTTACCGAGAGAGGCCATGTCAAGGGCTGTGCCTGCACACTCCCACCCCTGTTGGAGGACATATTAGAACACATCGGTTCACGACGTGTCGCTGGTCACTGCGACCAACCATCCACACGCTGCCGCCATGGCGCTCAGGGTCTTCCGCAGCGCCGGCTGCGGACGTTGAACCCAGCCTTCTTCTGGCTCGGGGCATAAAAAATCCTGCTCCCACCGAGCAGGTTCGTGAACTCAAGCTCCATCGGAAGCGAGTCTGTTTATATGGAACAGGGCGTGGCTGGCTGGGTGTCGTCGCTGGAGGCGACGTATCGCCCAGCCAGCTTGCACCACCACAAGCTAACTACTCGCGCGAACTACTCCCGGCGTACTCAGCCCGTTGCCGCGCCAGTCCCCGACGATCGGGATGTCGGTAGCCGACCCGTAGTCGAACGACACAAACGCACCGCCTGACGGGTCGTTGTTGTTACGCAGATACCACGTCAACACACCATTGTTGCTCCGGGCGAGCCCAGGCGTGAACACGCCGTTCCCGAGCCACGCACCCGCTTCCGGTGTGTCAGTTGCCACCGCGCCGTAGCTGAATGAAACGAAGGCACCACCAGAAGCATCGTTGTTATTCCGGAGGTACCACACCCAGCTCCCGTTCTGGTTGCGGGCAAGACCAGCCTTCGTGATGCCGTCGCCCGTCCAGTCACCAACGACCACGTGATCCGTGGCCGCTGCTCCGTAACTGAACGAGGTGAATGCACCGCCCGATGGGTCGTTGTTGTTCCGCAGGTACCACACCAGCGCGCCGTTCACGTTGCGAACGACTCCTGGCGTAGAAATCCCCGACGTACCCCACTTGCCGACGATTGGGATGTCGGTAGCGAGCCCGAAGGTGTACGAGATGAACGCACCACCGTCGCTGTTGTCGTTACGGAGATCCCACTCCCACGCACCGTTCACATTGCGAACGATGCCCGGTGTGTAGGTCCCGTTTCCGTCCCAGTCGCCGGTCACAGGGTGGTCGGTTGCCACCGCGCCGTAGCTGAATGACGTGTACGCCGCACCACTCGTGGTGTCGTCGCTTCGGAGGTACCACTGCCAGACGGCGGTGGAGGTGGACGAGCCCGACAAAGTGTCGTTCGGGCTGTGTACCAACCCCATGATTGGCCCGGTTGCTCCATCGGTACGCGTGAGCGTTTTGTTGGAGAAACCGTAGCTCGTGCGCGGCTGGTTGTTGTAGCTGTTCTGCTCAACCGCGTTCACTTTGGAGTTGGCGATGTCGACCGAATCAACGATCGCCACGTGCCCAGCCCCGCCGTCGTACGTCGATCCTGCCGACACGATCATGTCGCCGGGAACGATGGACGTAATACTGCCATTGGCTTGGGTAGTCATACCCAGGTTGGCAGCATTGTTGTAGATGTCCGTGGCGTAGCTGACACCCGCGAAGATGCCGCCGTACCAGCCCATGCTCTTGTAGAGACGCTGAGCGAGTTCAACACACTCGTACCAGTTGACGCCGCTCCAGCCGCCTACGTGTGTCTGACCACCGCAGGTCGGGTCGGTGCTGGGTGCACAGACGTTAACGCCGCTGCCGTTCAACCACACGCTCCCCTGGAGGAGCGGGGTTACGTCCGCCCGCGCTGGCCCCGCGCTACCCACCACCCCCGTCAAGCCAGCAAGCACAAGGCTCACAGCCAACAGGAGGGCACGAAGACGCGTGAGCGTCTTCCGTCTTACCTTTTTAGTTTTCAAGGTTCTCATCCTTTCCCTGGACGCTAAAGGGGACGCGTGGCGGGAATGCCTAAACCCTTTCTGGTTACAGATGAGAAACGCGTCTGATCGCTCATTTTAAATGAACGCCTCTATAATCCAAAGCATGAGAACTATGGCGCGAGAACACGACCAAGGGGTGGAAATCGAGCCAGTTTATGATATTATTCTGAGAAGTATGAACGAAAACCCACTAACCCACAACCCACTAAAGCATGACGGTGCAGCCGGCCGCCAGAAGTCACTCTTAATCACGAGCGCTATAGTCCTCGGCGTAATCGCCGTAGCTGCGATTGCCTTCTCCGTCTACGCC
Organism: Catenulispora sp. EB89; assembly: GCF_041261445.1. NCBI lineage: Bacteria > Bacillati > Actinomycetota > Actinomycetes > Catenulisporales > Catenulisporaceae > Catenulispora > Catenulispora sp. EB89. The sequence continues at coordinate 260,251 of NZ_JBGCCU010000014.1, read as the reverse complement.
TGGCAGCAAAATCGTCAGCTCAGTTCTGATGTCACCGCCAAGAACAACCAGATAGCTGAGTTACAGAAGCAGGCGGCTCCAGCGAAGACAACACCTACAACAACGCCAACGACTGATCCGTATGCTGGTTGGCAGAGTGCAACGTTGAAGTATGAGAAGGCTAGTTTTAAGTACCCATCGACTTGGACGCTTACGAACTCCAGCACGCCCGGCGGGACAGCTGATATACCAGCAACTCCTGGAATTGACTACGCGAAGTTGGTCAGCCCTACTGGCCTCACGCTCTCGATAGACACAGGAGATGGCGGCGCGAACGGCGGAGCGTACTTCGGTACGGTGCTTTCAGCAACGCCCATATCGACACTGGGTGGCAACTACTACCTTGGGTTTGGCTCAGGTGGTGCTTCTGGCTCGAATGTCACGGCTGCTGGATCTGTTGGTACAGCTCCGACAAGTTCCGCAGCACTTCCACCGAGTAAAAATGTTACGGACAAATCAGGTGCGCCGCTATATGATGTCATTAGCATGCTCTATAGCAGTGCTAGCGGCACCCCGACTTCGAAGCCGGTGAGCGCTTTCCAAAGCGACGCCTCCTACAACGACGCACTCCTCATCATCAAGTCTTTGAGCTACTAGACTCCGCAGCAACAATTAAAACGCCCCCGTCCCGACAACCCTTGCGGATCGTCAGGACGGGGGTTTTCCATCTCAACTACCGGGAGCGTTGGTAGGAGATGGAGCTTGGGGGATTACCCGTTGCCGTTACCGACACGGGTACCGGGAACGCGCCCGCGAGTGCCGCGCGCCTCGTTGAGCACCTTCGCCATGTCGGGCGCCAGCTTGTTGAAGTCCGCCAACTTCATGGCCACGTTCTTGGTGTGGCCGGTCGGCAGACTCACCTCCAGCACCACCAGGTCGCCGATCTCCTTGAACCCCTCGACCTCGGCGGCCAGGACGTCCAGGGCTTTCGGCTGGTCGAGTTCGGGGTGCTGCCTGACGACGACCGTCGCGAACTCGTGATCCGCGCCGTCCTGACCGCTCAGGTCGGACACCTTGCGAGAAACGATTGCCATTTCTGCTCCACTGTTTGAAGGTTAGACCGATACGTTCACGGCCCACTAACTATTTATTACACACAACATGCGTAGATAGATATGGTGGAATTGGCAACGGTCGTCGTATCTGATGACTTGCTGGAAGTTTTGTAATATAATTGATTACAGATTATGGCCTCCACCTCCATGCAAGCGCCCACACCATCGCAAATCGAACAGCGACAACCTAAAAGTCCCGCCCTCGTCAAAGAGCGGGACTGGGTGACGCTTCAACTTGCTCACGCACCGAAGCTGTCGAAGGCTCGTCTAGCTAAGATGCGTCAGCTCCTACTTGGATGACCGCCACACCACTGTCACCCGATTCTCGTCGTACGTAGTCTGACGCCCCTTCTCGCGCACCCCATGTGCGGGTGCGATGACTATCGCCTCGAAGAGCTCATCAAGAATCGCTTGTTTCCGGTCGAATGCGAGCGTCGGCCACTCCTCGGCCACTGACGTGACCTGCCTCGTCTTTCGCACCTGGCGCGCTACCTGTGAACGCAGCGTCTTCTGTTCATCCTCAAGCTCTTTAATGGACGGGAACACCAGCGAGCCCGACATCTCACCAGCTCGGTACGCCGTCATGAGTTCGGTGATTTTCGCAGTTACCTCGTCGAGTCGGGTCGTGTCGGGAGCGACCTCCGGCTCAGACGCTTCGATCGGTTGGTCGAGGTACGCCAGTACAAGGGCCGTGATCTGCTGATCGAGTCTCGGGCCTGAGATGCCCAGACCAGCGCACCCGCCTGCATCCTTGGACTGGCAGTTGTACGTGAAGTAGTGGTCACTCTTAGGAGCACGCACTAGCTTTGAGCCACACCGACCGCACCGCAGAACTCGGCTCAGGAGCCCCCTCGTTGGACGACGGCGATCAGGCTTTGGCTTCAAGAGTTCGCAGAGCGCTTCCCAGGTCGGCACGTCGATGAGCCCACCATCAGCCCGCTTGACCCGCTGGCCCTCCTTGTCGAGCAGGAGTTCCTTCTTGTACACCGCCAGGCCAGCGATACCCGGCGCGATCAAGATACGGCGCACGGTCTCCCCCGTGACTCGACCGCCACGAGCGGTCGTGATGCACTTCTCCCGCCACTCTTCAGCGATAGCTGTAGGACGCATACCAGCGAACACATCCGCGATGGCCTTGGTTGTGATGACAGCCTTGTCCTCGTTGATCGAGCCGTCAGCGTTGCGGTAGAACGCTGGGTAGTTGCTGAAGACGTTCCCCCTCAGCGCTTCGTCTCGGTAGAAGTTGGTCACCCGCTTTACCGTCTTCGCGCTGGAGTGGTTGGCGATATTCACCAACATGCGAGCGATCATCTGACCGTCCTCATCCGTGAGGTCGATGCTCATGGAGGGAAGCCAGAGAACAGGCTTGGGGCGCTTCTGCTTGAAGTAGGCGTCACAGTACGCCTTGATGACCCGCTCCAGGTCAGTAGGCTGCCGAAAGATCCGATCCAGATCCCAACCAGCGATGCCGTCGTTCTTAGCGGCGATGAAGTCTTGAAGCCAGGGTTCAAAGCCTTCGTCGCGGATGACCTCTGGCTTATACGCTGACTTGTCGTTGTCGATGTACTCGCGCGTTGCGACTCCACCACGCGCCTCGATGAGTGGCAGGACACTACGAAGCTGCCGGTCGAGACCAGGTGCACGCTCTTCATCCGTATCTGAGATACGGGCGTACGGAGTGACGAGTGGTGTTGAGTTGTCCCGCTTCATATGGATATACCCTCATTATACCATTTTGGGTATAATCCTCAATACATTGAGAGGGCTGAACGCGCACTACAACCTCGACTCCCTCGCCGCGGCCTACGGCGAGCTGCGGGAGGCGGTGCGGCCGGCGGGATCGGCGGCGTCATAAAGTCGCTGGCATGCACACCGATGAAGAGGCGGCCGGGCTGGCCGCGGCACGCCGGATGTTCGACGCGGACAAGGCCTCGGCGGGGCTGGGGATCGAGCTGGTCGAGCTGGCGCCGGGGCGGGCCGTGGCGCGGATGCGGGTGGCCGCGTCGATGCTGAACGGGCACGCGATCGGGCACGGCGGGTACGTGTTCCTGCTCGCCGACACCGCGTTCGCGCTGGCCTGCAACAGCCACGGGCCGGCGACGGTCGCCGCCGGGGCGGACGTCAGCTTTCTGGCGCCGGTGGCCGAGGGGGACGTGCTGACGGCGCGGGCGGTCGAGCGGGTGGTGTTCGGGCGGAGCGGGATCTACGACGTGACGGTGGCGCGCGGGGGTTCGGACGCCGCGAGCGGGGCGGCCGGGGCGGCCGAGGAGATCGTCGCGGAGTTCCGCGGCCGCAGCCGGGTCATCGGCGGCCGCTGACGGCCCTCGCTGGTCATCGCCGCTCGCTTGCCGGTTCTCGATGGGTGCTCGATGGTCGTTGACCTTTCAAGCAGGTGTCGGCAATATGCCTGTAACCCAGATCACATCTGTCTGTCACAGTCAGGAGCCGCCGATGTCCGTCGCCGACCGGGACCGGGTGGTGTTCGAGCAGTACGCCGACGAACTCGGGCGCGAGCTGTCCGGGGCCTGGCGACGGGAGCGGGCCCGGTGCGTGATGTGCCGGGCGGCGAGCGCGGTGTTCCGGAGCTACGCGCGGGCCGGACTGACGATGGTGGGGATCAGTCCGCTGGCGGTCAAGCCGCGTCCGAAGGTGCCGCCCAGCGGCGAGTGAGTGGTGATCGCCGCGTCCCGATAGGGTGCCGCCCATGAGCACCGCCGAGCGACGCCACGCCGATCTGCTGCTCGCGGTCGACGGCGGCAACAGCAAGACCGACGTGCGCCTGGTCCGGGCAGACGGCACGCCGGTGCGCCGGGCGATCGGCGGGCCGTTCCGGCCGCAGGCGCTGGGCGTGCCGGCGGCGATGGCCGTGCTGGACGGGCTGGTGGCGCAGGTGCTGTCGGGCGACGGCGATCAGCTGACGCACGACGGCGCCGCCGACACCGGCGAAGAGCAGATCACCATCGGCCCCGTCACCCGGGTCCGCGGCATCGCGGCCTTCCTGGCCGGCGCCGACCTCCCGGAGGAGATCTCCACCCTCCAGGCCGAGGTCGAGGCGCGCGGCTGGGCCGACGAGGTCTACGTCGCCAACGACACCTTCGCCGTCCTCTACGCGGGCTCGCCGCGCCGCCAGGGCGTCGCAGTCGTCTGCGGCACCGGCATCAACTGCGTGGCGGTCGCCCCCGACGGCCGCACCGCGACGTTCCCGGGCCTGGGCTGGGAGTCCGGCGACTGGGGCGGCGGCGGGGACCTGGGACGCGCGGCGCTGTGGTGGGCGGTGCGCGCCGAGGACGGCCGCGGCCCGGCGACCCTGCTGCTCGACGCGGTCACGTCGCACTTCGGGCGCCCGCAGGCCCTGGACGTAGTCCTGGCCATCCACCGCGGCCAGGAGTCCGACCGCCGCCTGGCCGAACTGGCCCCGGCGGTGTTCGCGGCCGCCGACGCCGGCGACGAGATCGCGGGCTGGCTGATCGACGTCCTAGCCGACGAGATCGCCGGCATGGCCGCCTCGGCCGCCCGCCGCCTGGACCTGGACGCCCCGGACGTGCTGCTCGGCGGCTCGGTGGCGGCCGCGGGACATCCCAGGTTGCTGGCACGTGTCCGGGAACGCGCCCCCGGCCCGATCACCGTGGTGACCGACGCACCGGTCGTCGGCGCGGTGCGCTACGGGGTGGGACGCTGGGGCGCCGACGCGCCGATCCCGGCCTGAGGCACACCCCGGAAAGCAGGCTCCGGTGATTCGCGCTGTCGACAGCAGCGCGAATCACCGGAGCTCGAAAGGGTCGCAGATCGACCTGAAAAACACGTTAAGAGCGGCGGCCAGCCGTCATCCGGGGACGTGCGCGCCATACATGCGTTGAGAAGCAAGTGTCGGGTAAGCGCAGTGTTGCGACGCGTGCACGGTCGGCACCCTCACCGGCCGCTGTCGCGAGCACGCCACGTTCACCGATCGCCGTCGCGCGCCGCAACCTCCGCAGCCTCCGCCGCCTCGGCGGCCTCCGCGACCGCCTTGATCCGCGCCAGCCGCCGATCCCAGTCCGCGGCCAAGGTCGCCATCCACCGCGCCGTCGCGTCCAGCGCCGCCGACCGCACCTCGTAGCGCACCTCGCGCCCCATGCGGCGGCCGGCGACCAGCCCGGCGGCGTCCAGCACCGCCAGGTGCTTCACCACCGCCTGCCTGGTCACCGGCAGATCCCCCGCCAACTCCGTCGCCGACGCGGCCCCCCGCGCAGCCAGCAGGTCCAGCAGACGCCGCCGGGTCGGATCGGCGAGCGCCGTCAGCACCTCGTCGACCGGCTCGGCCAGAACGCCGCCCTCCGAACCCGCCTCATCCATCGAAACCCCCTGCGACCTCACGCCGCCTCTTCAGCGCGCTTCTTGAACGCGTCCATCACCTCAGCCCACCCCGACGTATTGTCCTTCAGCGCCCCGCGCCGCACGTCCTCGCTCCCGTCCAGCACCGCGAAGCCGCTCTCGACCACGCGCAGCCGGGTGCCGTCACCCTCGGGGGTGAGCGTGAACTCGATCAGCGTCGTGATGCCCTCGCGCAGCGCCTCGCCGCCGTAGGCACTGGCCCACCGGTAGGAGACGTAGCTCTTGGGGTCGACCTTCTCCACTCGCACCGGGAAGTCGCCGTACTTGTCGTCGTGGGCGACCGTGGTCTGGCCGACGGCCGCGGTGGCGCCGGTCGGGGCGACCCAGAAGCCGGGCTCGGTCACCAGCGACCAGACGCGGTCCTGGGAGGCGGCGATCAGGGTCTCGCGCTCGATGCGGTCCTGGATGTCGGTGGTCATGATGTGCTCCTTCGCTCGTTCGTAACCTGCAACTCCAGAGTTGCACATTGCTCCGCGACGCGCAACCCTAAGGTTGCACATATGCCATCACCGCTGCTCCGGACAGGTGACCGATCGGTTCGCCGCCCCCACACGGGTCACCACCAAGGGTGAAGACCATCTGCGAGCGAGGAGGCCCGGTGCCGCGCGACGGATCCAAGCAGCCGAAGGAGCCCGACGCGCTCCTGCTTGCCGCCGGCAAGTACTTCCACCGCGGCACCACCTCCCCGGACCTGCACAGCGTCGCCTACCAGGGCGGCCGCGAAGGCGACGTCTTCTACCGCGACCGCTGGAACCACGACAAGATCGTGTACTCCACCCACGGCGTCAACTGCACCGGCTCGTGCCGCTGGAAGGTCTACGTCAAAGACGGCATCATCACCTGGGAGACGCAGGCCACCGACTACCCCTCCGTCGGCCCGGACCGCCCCGAATACGAGCCGCGCGGCTGCCCGCGCGGCGCCTCCTTCTCCTGGTACACCTACTCCCCCTCGCGCGTACGCCACCCCTACATCCGCGGCGTACTGCTCGAACAGTTCCGCGCCGCCAAGAAGGCCGCCGGCGGGGATCCGATCGCCGCCTGGGCCGCGATCCAGTCAGACCCCGAACGCCGCCGCGCCTACCAGAACGCCCGCGGCAAAGGCGGCCTGGTCCGCGCCACCTGGGACGAAGCAGTGGACATCATCGCCGCGGCACACGTCCACACCATCAAGGAACACGGCCCCGACCGCATCGCCGGCTTCTCCCCGATCCCGGCCATGTCCATGGTCTCCCACGCCTCCGGCGCGCGCTTCATGTCGCTCATCGGCGGCACCATGCTGTCGTTCTACGATTGGTACGCCGACCTCCCCGTCGCCTCCCCGCAGGTTTTCGGCGACCAGACCGACGTCCCCGAGTCCGGCGACTGGTGGGACGCCGCCTACCTGATCATGTGGGGCTCCAACGTCCCGGTGACCCGAACCCCCGACGCGCACTGGATGGCCGAGGCGCGCTATCGCGGCCAGAAGGTCGTGGTCGTCGCCCCCGACTACGCCGACAACGCCAAGTTCGCCGACGAATGGCTGCACCCGCATCCCGGCACCGACGCCGCGCTGGCCATCGCCATGGGGCACGTCATCCTCAAAGAGCACTTCGTCGACACCCACAACGAGTTCTTCGACTCCTACGTCAAACAGTTCACCGACCTGCCGTTCCTGGTCACGCTGACCGAACACGACAGGGGCGGCTACTACGTCCCCGACAAGTTCGTCCGCGCCGCGGATCTGGACACCGGCGCTGACGAAACCGCTGACGAGACCGCTGACGAGACCACCGCCGAGACCACCGCCGAAACCACCGCCGAAACCGAAGGCGCCGACTGGAAAACCGTCATCCTCGACACCGCCACCGGCCGCCCCGTCGTCCCCAACGGCTCCCTCGGCTTCCGCTGGACCGCCTCCGGCGAAGGCCGCTGGAACCTGGACCTGGACGACGTCGAACCCCGCCTGAGCCTGCTCGGCCTGCCCGAAGCCATCCCCGCCGAGGTCCTGCTCACCCGCTTCGACACCGACGGCGGCCGGCACGGCCAGGGCCGCGGCGAGATCCACACCCGCGGCGTCCCGGCCGTCCGCCTGCACCCCGGCGGCCCGCTCGTCACCACGGTCTACGACCTGCTCCTGGCCCAGTACGGCGTGGCCCGCGCGGACCTGCCCGGCATCTGGCCCACCGGCTACGACGACGCCACCGCCCCCGGCACCCCGGCCTGGGCCGAGGCGCAGACCTCGGTCCCGGCCCGGCTCGCCGTCAAGATCGCCCGCGAGTTCGCCGACACCGCGACCAAGTCCGGCGGCCGCTGCATGATCCTGATGGGCGCCGGCACCAACCACTGGTTCCACTCCGAGACCATCTACCGGTCCTTCCTGGCCCTGCTCACCCTCACCGGCTGCCAGGGCCGCAACGGCGGCGGCTGGGCCCACTACGTCGGCCAGGAGAAATGCCGCCCCGCCACCGGCTGGGCCACCCTGGCCTCGGCCAACGACTGGTCCCGGCCGCCCCGCCAGGCCATCGGCGCAGGGTTCTTCTACCTGAACACCGACCAGTGGCGCTACGACCAGTTCCGCACCGAAGTCCTCACCTCGCCCCTGGCCTCCGGCGCCATGAAGGGCATGTCCGGCGCGGACTGCCTGGCGCGCGCCTCACGCCTGGGCTGGATGCCGTCCTACCCGACGTTCGACCGGAACCCGCTGGACCTCGTCGACGAGGCGAAGGCCGCCGGGAAGGAACCGGCCGACCACGTCGTCGACGAGCTCAAGGCCGGACGGCTCGGATTCGCCGGCGAAGACCCCGACGCGCCGGAGAACTGGCCACGGGTCCTAACACTGTGGCGCGCGAACCTGCTGGGGTCCTCCGCCAAGGGCGCGGAGTACTTCGCCAAGCACCTGCTGGGAACGCACTCCTCACTCAGCGCCGAGGAAGCACGCGATGACGTGCGACCCCGCGACGTGAAATGGCACCCGGAGGCGCCGCAGGGCAAGCTCGACCTGCTGCTGTCACTGGACTTCCGGATGACGTCCTCGGCGCTGCTGTCCGACGTCGTGCTGCCCGCCGCCACCTGGTACGAGAAGCACGACTTGTCCTCCACGGACATGCACCCCTTCATCCACTCCTTCAGCCCCGCCGTCGACCCGCCGTGGCAGGCGCGCACCGACTTCACTGCGTTCCACACCATCGCGCGGCGCTTCAGCGAACTGGCCGAGGGCCGCCTGGACACCCGGCACGACCTCGTCGCCACGCCGCTGCAGCACGACACGCCCGGCGAGACCGCGCAGCCCGGCGGCGTCGTCCGGGACTGGCGGCTCGGCCAGTGCGAACCCGTGCCGGGCAGGACGATGCCGGCGCTGGCCGTCGTCGAGCGCGACTACACGGCGGTCGCGGCGAAGATGGCGGCGCTCGGGCCGAACGTGGAGAAGCTCGGGCTGCCGGTCAAGGGCCTGAAGTTCGTCCCCGACGAGGAAGTCACCGCGCTCAAGGCGCTCAACGGCACGGCGCGCGGCGGCCCCGCCGACGGCCGGCCGCTGCTGGACACCGACGTCAAGGCCTGCAACGCGATCCTGCACCTGTCGGGCACCAGCAACGGACGGCTGGCCGTCCAGGGCTTCCACCAGCTGGAAAAGCGCGTCGGCAAGGAGTTCGCGCACCTGGCAGCCGAACACGAGGGCAAGCAGATCACCTACGCCGACACCCAGGCCGCCCCGGTCCCGGTGATCACCTCGCCGGAGTGGTCCGGCAGCGAAGCCGGCGGACGCCGCTACGCGCCGTTCACGCTGAACACCGAACACCTCAAGCCCTGGCACACCCTCACCGGCCGCCAGCACTTCTACCTCGACCACGACTGGATCCACGAGTTCGGCGAGGCGCTGCCGGTCTACCGGCCGCCGCTGGACATGAACCGGCTGTTCGGGGAGCCGCGGCTCGGACCGGACGGGCAGAACGAGGTCACCGTCAGGTACCTGACCCCGCACAACAAGTGGTCCATCCACTCCGAGTACCAGGACAACCTGTTCATGCTCTCGCTGTCGCGCGGCGGACAGGTCATCTGGATGTCGGAGAAGGACGCCGCCGCGATCGGCGTGCGCGACAACGACTGGATCGAGGCGGTCAACCGCAACGGCGTGGTGGTGGCGCGCGCGATCGTCTCCCATCGGATGCCGCAGGGGACGGTCTATATGCACCACGCGCAGGACCGCACGGTAGGCGTCCCCAAGACCGAGACCACGGGCAAGCGCGGCGGGATCCACAACTCCCTGACCCGGGTCATGCTCAAGCCGACTCACCTCATCGGCGGCTATGCCCAGTTGTCCTGGGCCTTCAACTATCTGGGGCCGACCGGGAACCAGCGCGACGAGGTCACTGTCATCCGGCGGCGTTCGCAGGAGGTCGAGTACTGATGCGCGTCATGGCTCAGATCGCGATGGTGATGAACCTCGACAAGTGCATCGGCTGCCATGCGTGCTCGGTGACGTGCAAGCAGACGTGGACCAACCGGCGCGGGATGGAGTACGTCTGGTTCAACAACGTGGAGACGCGTCCCGGGCTGGGATATCCGCGGCGGTACTCCGACCAGGAGAAGTGGAAGGGCGGCTGGGAGCTGAACCGGCGCGGCCGGTTGAAGCTGAAGCAGGGCGGGCGGCTGAAGAAGCTCGCTGAGATCTTCGCCAATCCGGTGCTGCCGACTGTCGAGGACTACTACGAGCCCTGGACGTACGACTACGGGAACCTCCAGCAGGCGCCCCTGGGCAACGACTATCCGGTCGCGCGGCCCCGGTCGCTGCTCACCGGCAAGCCGATGGACACCGTGCGCTGGAGCGCGAACTGGGACGACGACCTCGGCGGGGCACCTGAGCATGGGCCTGACGATCCGATCGTGCAGAAGATGCGCGAGGAGATCGGGGAGAAGGTGCGCTTCTCCTTTGAGGAAGCGTTCATGTTCTATCTGCCGCGGATCTGCGAACACTGTCTGAACCCTGCGTGTGTGGCTTCTTGTCCGTCCGGTGCGCTCTATAAGCGGAGCGAGGACGGCATCGTGTTGGTCGATCAGGACCGGTGCAGGGGGTGGCGGCAGTGCGTCACTGCGTGTCCGTACAAGAAGATCTACTTCAACCACCGGACCGGTAAGGCGGAGAAGTGCACGTTCTGCTATCCGCGGGTAGAGGTGGGGCTTCCCACTGTCTGCTCAGAGACGTGTCCGGGGCGGCTGCGGTATCTCGGGGTGATGCTTTACGACGCGGATCGGGTAGCGGCTGCGGCGGAGACTGCTGATGACCGCGACTTGTATGAGGCGCAACTCGGCGTGTTCCTGGATCCGAACGACGCAGAGGTCGCGCGCGCCGCAGAGGCTGCCGGCATCCCTTTTGAGTGGATGGAGGCAGCGCGGCGTTCTCCAGTCCGCAAGCTGATCTGCGACTACAAGGTGGCGCTGCCGTTGCATCCGGAGTTCCGCACTATGCCGATGGTCTGGTACATCCCGCCTCTGTCGCCGGTTGTCGAGGCGGTCTCGGAGTCCGGGTATGACGGCGAGGACGCGGACAACCTGTTCGGCGCAATCGATGCGCTGCGGATCCCGATCGAATACCTCGCTGGATTGTTCACCGCAGGGGATGTGGTTCCGGTACGCACAGCGCTCGGACGCCTCGCTGCGATGCGCGCTTATATGCGGGAGCTGAACCTCGATACTACACCTGAAGTGCCATCGGTGGAGATCGAGGAGATGTACCGGCTTCTGGCGATCGCCAAGTACGAGGAACGCTATGTGATTCCTACTGCGGCGATGGCTGATGCGCACGCTATAGAGGAGGCGGCGCTCGGCGGCGGGTGCAGCGTTGACTACGACAGCGCCGATGGTGAGGCGGACGGTGTGGCCGGGCCGTTCGGGGACGACTCGGGGAAGAAGGCGCTGCCGTTGATATCTCTGGAGAGTTTCCACGCTATGCGGCGGCGGCAGACGGCGGATCGGGAGGAGGAGGTCTGATGGCCGGCCTCTTCAAAGGCTCTGGATCCCACGGCTTCAAAGGTTCTGGATCGCCCGGCGCGACATCGATCAGCCGACGCGACCGGGTGGTACTTCAGGCCTCTGCGCGTCTGCTCGACTATCCCGATGCCGCGTGGCGCGAGCGTCTTCCCTTAGTGCGGTCCGCACTGGAGTCGGCTGGCGGCGCTGCTGCCCGCAAGCTGATCGCTTTCCTCGATCAAGCTTCTTCGACCCCGATGGTCGACGCCTGCTCCCACTACGTCGACGTGTTCGACTTCAAGAACCGGCACAGCCTGTATCTGACGTGGTGGCTCGACGGGGACACGCGGCGCCGTGGCGCGTCGCTGGTCGAGCTGAAGGCCGTGTTCCGGGATGCCGGGTTTCTGTTCACCGAGGCAGAGCTTCCGGACTACCTGCCGGTGGTCCTGGAGTTCGTCGCCGCGAGCGGGGATCGCGGGCTCCTGCTGCGTCACCGTCCCGGCCTGGAACTGCTGAGGCTGGCGCTCGCCGAACACGGCACCGCCTACGCCTCCGTGCTGGAGGCGGTGTGCTCCACGTTGCCGGGCGCGTCGCCGAAGGACCGGGCCGCCGCACGTGCGCTGGCCTCCGCCGGGCCGCCGCGCGAGACCGTCGGGCTGGATCCGGACACTGCGGCGTTGCGTCCGTACGGTCACCTCGACCTGCTGCCCATTCTGGCCCCGGACCGTTAGAGGAGCTCTCGACGTGAAGACGTTCCTTTGGGGCGCGCTTCCCTATGTCGCCGCCGCGATCCTGGTCACCGGCCTGGCGTGGCGCTACCGGTACGACAAGTTCGGCTGGACGACGCGGTCCTCGGAGAGCTACGAGCGGCGGATTCTGAACATCGCCTCGCCGATGTTCCACTACGGGATCCTGTTCGTGTTCGTCGGACACCTGATGGGGCTGTTCATCCCTTCTTCCTGGACGAACGCTCTGGGGCTGACCGAGCACGGATACAACCTGCTGTCCCTGTTCGGCGGCACCGCTGCCGGGGCGCTGGCCGTCATCGGCATCCTGACGCTGATCTACCGCCGCCGCACGACGCCGGCGGTGTTCCGCGCCGCCACCCGCAACGACAAGCTGATGTACGTGGTGCTACTGGCGGCGATCGTCATGGGCCTGGTCGCCAAGCTGACGCACGCCGGCATCCACGCAGGCTACGACTACCGCGCGACCATCGCGCCCTGGGCCCGCAGCCTGTTCGTGCTGCAACCGAAGACCGGCCTGATGGCTCAGGCACCGGTGGTGTTCCAGGTGCACGCGGCGATCGGCCTGCTGCTCTTCGCCCTGCTGCCCTTCACACGCCTCGTGCACATGTTCAGCGCGCCAGTCCAGTACCTGTTCCGCCCGTACATCGTCTACCGCAGCCGCGACCCCCGCGGCCTCTCCGAGGCCCCGGCACGCCGCGGCTGGGAGCGAATCGGGAGCTGACGCCGTGCGGGCTGGCGCACTAGCCTGCGCCCATGCACTCCGACTCGGGGGACGAAGCCACGGACCGGCCGCCCATCAACGCCGACCTCTGGGCCCGACTACTCGCCGGGAACTGCACCCGAGTCGTCGTCCTGAGCCCACCGATGAACCGCAGCATCTTCGAGCTCTACCTCCCCCAGACCCTGGGCCTGAAGCCGCTCCGCCTCATCGAGTACAGCCGCCGCGGCGACCTGGCGACGACAGCCACATCCCTCGCCGCCACCGACCGCTGGATCGCCGAAGGCGAGGAGTGGGCCCCGCACTTCCTGCCCCGCGCCACCGCGATCCTGTCGATCGAAACCCACCGCGTCACCACCATGGCCATCCGCCTCGCCTACCCCGGCCTCGGCACCACGCGCCTCCGCTTCCGCCAAGCCCGCGCCCGCCACCACCAACGCAAGTCGAACCGCACCGCCGGCCCCGCCTACCTCCTCGACACAGCCCTCAACTCCCCCCGCCTCACCACCAACCGCGACCTGAAGCCCCCAACCCTCACCCTCGCCGAGGAACACCACGCAGCCAAACTGATCCGCATCACGTCGAACACGCAGGTACGGGCACTGCGGAAGGTCCGCGCCGGCACCAGCGAGCAGCCGCCGCAGGACTGATGCCGCCGACGGACCACTGAGGCACGCCCGCGCCGGCCACATTTCGCTCGACCAGCGACCACGCCGATAGAAGCGCCGACGAGCCATCCGCAGGTCATGCCCCCGCGCCAAGGCCGAGCTTTGGCCAGTGGTGGCTCAAGCAGGCTAGTGAGCCGACTTCGAGATCTGCGCCAATTGTGCTGGCGAATCTCGAAGTCGGCTCACTAGCGAACGTAAACCACGGGCCATCGTGCCCTGACAAGGCTGAGCTTGACCGGTGCGCGTCTGTGCGAATGTGGCTGTGTCAGCGCTCAAGCCACCGTGCCGAGCCAAGGGCTGAGTTCGACCGGTGCGCGTTGGTGCGGTTGTGGCTGGCGTCAGCGCTCAAGCCACCGTGCCGAGCATGACCGGTGCGCGTTGGTGCGATTGTGGCTGGCGTCAGCGCTCAAGCCACCGTGCCGAGCATGACCGGTGTGCGTTGGTGCGACTGCGAATGTTTGTCCGGTATCAGCGCTTAGTGGGCACCTGGGGTCTAATTGTTCGTTTCGGTGGTTGGCGTCCGCCAGGTGGGGGTGTTTTGGCTGGTGAGTGTTCAGCTAATGACTATGGGGCCTGTTATCCTTGCCACCGGCCACACCCCGGACTCCAGCGCCCGAACCTCGCCGCAGACACCGCCGCCTCCCCACCGCTTGGGGCCCGTTATCCACAGTCGACTCGGCCGACCCGCCCCGACGGACAGGCCGGCCGAGCCCACCACCCGCACCAGCGCTCGCACCAAGCCGCCGCAAGCATCAGCACCCGAGCGTCACCACCAGCGCCGCCACTCACCGAGAGCCGCTACCCCGAGCTGCCAGCCACCAGCCATCAGGCCCCTAGCCATCAACCCCGAGCCGGCTCGCCGCATACCCCGCCGCCACCATCGCGAAAGCCCCCCGCCCCTGCGTCCGGCTCCGCAGCCTCGTCGCGTAGCCGAACACCTCCGCCAGCGGCACCGTCGCCGTCACGACCGCGGTCCGGCCGCGGCTCGTCGAGTCCGTCACCCGCCCGCGGCGGGCTGCGAGGTCGCCGAGGACTGCGCCGACCGTGTCCTCCGGGGTCGTCACCGTCAGTTGCGCGATCGGCTCCAGCAGCGCCAGCCTGCTCGCGCGCAGCGCTGCGCGCAGGCCTTGCGCGCCGGCCGTGCGGAAGGCCAGTTCCGAGGAGTCCTTCACGTGCGTCGCGCCGTCGACCAGCGTCACGTGCAGGCCGGTCACCGGGTGGCCGGCCAGGGGTCCGCTCGCGAGGGCGTCGCGGCAGCCGGCTTCGACTGCGCGGATGTACTCGCGGGGGACGCGGCCGCCGGTGACGTGGGATTCGAAGGTGAAGCCCGTGTCGCCGAGGGTGCCGGTCAGTGGCCTGATGTCCAGGACCACGTGCGCCCACTGGCCCGAGCCGCCCTCCTGCTTGACATGCCGGTAGACGAAGCCGGACACGCCTGACACCACCGCCTCGCGCAGCGCGACCTGCGGTCGGCCGACGGTCACCGCGATCCCCCTCTCTCGCCTGATCTTCTCCACTGCCACCTCCAAGTGCAGCTCGCCCAGCCCCGACAGCAGCGTCTGCCCTGTCTCGGCGTCGGTGCGCACCGACAGCGACGGGTCCTCCTCAACCGCGCGCGCCAGCGCCGCTGACAGGCGGCCGGTGTCGGCGTTGCGGTCCGCCTCGACGGCGACCGACACCACCGGCTCGGAGGTGGTCGGTGCCTCGAGCAGGGCCGAGGCGCCCGGCGCCGCCAACGTCGCGCCCGTCGCCGCGTGCTTCGGCCCGACCAGGGCGACGATGTCGCCGGCCGCCGCCTGCTCGACCTCGGTGTGCCGGTCGGCCTGCACCCGCAGGATCCGGCCGACGCGCTCCGTCCGTCCCGCGCCGACGTCCAGCACCGCGTCGCCCTTGCGCAGCGTCCCGGAGTACACGCGCACGAACGTCAGCCGTCCCGTCCCGGTCGACTGCACCTTGAACACCAGAGCCGCCAGCGGCTGCTCCGGGTCGGCGTCCGTCCGGTCCAGCGGGGAAGGCAGGTAGGCGACCGCTGCGTCCAGCAGCGGCTCGACGCCCCGGTTCTTGTACGCCGCGCCGCACAGCACCACGACGATCTCGCCCGAGGCCGTCAACTCGCGCAGCGCAGCCCTCAACGTCTCCGCAGAGAGACCGGAACGCGAGACGAACTCCTCCAGCGCGACCGCACTCCGCTCAGCCACCGCCTCCTCCAGCACCCGCCGACGCCGAGCAGCCTCCTCGATCAGCGAAGCGGGAACAGCACCGGAGCTCATCCCACCGGAACCAGGATCGGCCCATGTCAGAGCCCGCATACCGACCAGGTCGACGACCCCGACGAACTCCCCCTCGCTCCCGATGGGCATCTGCACCGTCAACGGCACCGGATGCAGCCGATCGCGGATCGAGGAGACCGCCGCATCGAGATCGGCGCCGACACGATCCATCTTGTTGACGAAAGCGATCCGCGGCACCCCGTACCGATCGGCCAGCCGCCACACCGACTCGCTCTGCGGCTCGACCCCCGCCACGGCGTCGAACACCGCGACCGCGCCGTCCAGCACGCGCAACGCCCGCTCGACCTCCGCCGAGAAGTCGACGTGACCAGGGGTGTCGATCAGGTTCAGCCGATGCCCGTCCCAGTCGCAGCTGACCGCGGCGGCGAAGATCGTGATACCGCGATCGCGCTCCTGGGAGTCGAAATCGGTGACGGTGGTGCCGTCGTGCACCTCGCCGCGCTTGTGCACGGCGCCGGTCAGGAACAGCACGCGTTCGGTGACGGTGGTCTTGCCCGCGTCCACGTGAGCCAGAATGCCCAGGTTGCGAACAAGGGAAAGGGACTGGAAACGGCGTGTCGAATCAGCACGCATGATCGGTCGGTCCTTCGTAATCGCTGCCGTGAATCAGGACAGCGCGATACCCGGGCACGGCGCAGAAGCCGAAGGGAAAAGCCCGGGAAAGTGTCTCAGCGCAAGCCGCGCAGCCGGCGCCGAGCCGGCGAAGACACCAGGATCACCTCGAACGGATGCCGGGAAGCCGTGCCATGTCCCCGGACGAACGCGATGGCGATAGCGCCGCGAGCCATGATCCCTCCCCGTCTTCGAAGCATGCGATGGTCCGGGCCGGTCAGCTCCGAACCCGATGCGGTGAGGCTAGCCGATCCCCCGAGACGGCGAAACCGAATTCCGTCACACTGGCGCCATGCGCATCGATCTCTCCGTGGACGGCCACCCGGTCGTCGTCCGGGACCTGGAGCCCGCCGACGAGCAGGCGGTCCTGGCCGTCTTCGACGCCTCCGACGACTGGTTCCTCGCCGCCACCGGCCAGCCCTCGGCGCCCGGCGACGTGCAGAGCGCCTACTACTCGCTGCCCGAGGGCTACGACTTCGACGACAAGGTCCTGCTGGTCATCGAGGCCGACGGGGAGGTCGTCGGGTTCGTCGACGCCCTGCGCCGCTACCCGCACACCGCCTCGGTGGGCATCGGCACGTTCCTGATCCGCCCGGAGTTCCGGCGCCTGGGCATCGGACGCGGCGTGGTCCGCGCGCTGTCGGCCGAGGCCGCCGCGCAGGACATCGCGCAGATCAGCACGCACGTCGCCGAGGGCTGGGCCCCGGGCCGCAAGTTCCTGGCCGCCCTGGGCGCCGACTTCTCCGCGCCGGTCGCGCCCGGCGGCGGGAACCGCACCGTGGGGCCGGCCGAGGGTTCCAGAAAAGTGATCCCCGCCACCCTCGTGATCGGTTGACACGTGACAGGGCCCTGATCGTGGCCGGATCGGCCGGAATCAGGTCCCGGATGTCGGTATCCCGCCGCCGTTCGACGATTTCGACAACCGTGAGCGATTCTCAGATCATCCTCAGTAGCCACTGATAACCCTCTGTGCGATACTCTTCACAAGAACTGAACATTGGTTCCGACCATCGCACGCCTCGGCACCACGAGGTGAAATCAGACCTCTTGCCAGGGGGGAGCATGCGGTCAGCTCTCGACTGGGCGCCGACGCGCGCCCGGTTGCTGCCACCGGACACCACCGACTTCACCGGACGGCTCAGCGAGCTGACGGCTCTCACCGACTCCTCCACGTTCCCCGCACACACCGCCGGTCTGTTCGTCGTGATCGGCGCCGGCGGCACCGGCAAGACCGCCCTGGCCGTGCGCGCCGCGCGGCTGGCCGGGGACGACTACCCGGACGCGCACCTGTACGCCGACCTCGGCGGCTACACCGGATCGCCGACCCCGGTCCCGGACGTGCTGCGCCGCTTCCTGCGAGCCCTGGGCGCCGCCGGCCCGCTGCCGCAGGACCAGGACGAGCTCGTCGGCATGTTCCGCACCGCGCTGGCCGGCCAGCGCTGCCTGGTGGTCCTGGACGACGCCGCCGACGAGGCGCAGGTGCGGCCGCTGCTGCCCACCGGCCCGGACGCGCTGGCCATCGTGACCAGCCGCAACTGGCTCGGCGGGCTGGCCGGGGCGCTGCCGGTGCGGCTCGGCCCGATGTCGGACCCCGAGGCCGCGGCGATGCTGGCGCGCGTGCTGGGCTCCCGCTGGACCGGCACCGAGGACGTGGACGGCCTGCTGGCGCTGTGCGGGCACCTGCCGCTGGCGATCCGGATCGCCGCGGCGCGCCTGTTGTCCCGGCCGCAGATGAGCGTCGACGACCTCTGCGACCAGCTGCGCGACGAGCGCCGCCGGCTCAAGCGGCTCACCGCCGGCGACATCACCGTGCACGGCGTGCTGACCTCCTCCTACGACGCGCTGGAGCCCGGGGACCGCAGGACGTTCCGACGCCTGGCGCTGCTGCGCGGCTACGACTTCTGCCCGGAGGCCGCGGCGCAGGTCGCGGGGATCACCCGGGAGGAGGCGCAGGAGTCGCTGGACCGGATGGCCGACCGCAGCGTGGTCCGCGCGGAGTCCGAGCCGGGACGCTACAGCCTGCACTCGCTGGCGCGGCTGTTCGCGGCCGACCGGCTGACGGTGGATGAGGAGCCTGAGGCGGTCGTGACCGCCGAAGCCGGGCATCTGCGGTGGGTGCTGTCCCGGGTGCGGGCCGCGGCGGATCTGGTGAATCCGCGCATGGTGCGGCTGCCGTGCACGGACGGCGCGGCCGGGACCGACGGCGACACCAGGGCCGGTGCCGGTGCCGGCACCCGTGCCGACGACCCCGACGTGCTGACCCACACCGTCGGCCGCCCCGGGACCCACCCTCCCGGCAGCAGCCCGGCCGACAGCGCCCCGGCGCACCGCGAGGCCGCGCTGGCCTGGCTGGACGCCGAGCGCCACAACCTGCTGACGCTGGTCCGGCACCACCGCCGGCTCGGCGACCCGGCGGTCTGCTGGACGATCCCGGACGCCCTGCGCGGCTACTACCACCAGCGCCGACACCTGCGGGAGTGGACACGCATGGCGGAGATCGGGCTGGCCGCCGCGCGCCACGAGCGGAACCTGCGCGCGCAGGCCGCCATGCACCTGACGCTCGGCATGGCCGGCTTCGCGGCGAACCGGGTCGCGGACGCCGAGGACCACTATCAGCGCACTGTCGAACTCGGGCTGGGCTCGGGCTGGCAGGAGATCGAGGCCGTGGCGTACCGCAACCTGGCCGGGGTGGCGCTGGCGCAGGGCGACACGGCCACCTCGGAGAAGTACCTGTCGCTGTGGGCGGATCTGAACGAGCGGCTGGATCTGCGGCTGAACTCGGCGGTACCGGACATCGACATTCCCGAAGCCGAAGGCCAGGCCGGCGCCGAGAACCTGCCCGCGGCTGCCGAGACGTCCGACGTCCCACAGCCCGGCCACGACGCCGCGGCAGCCGAGGAGTGGTCGGTTCTCAGCCGCCGCGAGCAGACCGTGGCGCGGCTGGTGGTGCAGGGGCTGACCAACCAGCAGATCGCCAAACGGATCCGGTGTTCGCCGGAGACGGTGAAGTTTCACCTGCGGAACATCTTCCGCAAGCTGGAGATCGGGTCGCGTGTGGAGATCGCCCGGTTCGTGCTGGCCTCGGGGGCGCCGAGCTAGGTCGTCGGGCCAGCGGGCTGGCGGGCTGGCGTGCTGGCGTGCTGGCGTGCTGGCGTGCCGGCGTGCCGGCGTGCCGGCGTGCCGGCGTGCCGGCGTGCTGGCCGGCACGGTCAGCCGACCAGCACCTCCAGCAGGCTGAGCTCCACACCGATCCCGCCGACCGCGCCGGAGCGGCGGCGGAACGTGGCCAGCTCCAGCCCGAGCCGGTCGGCCATGACCCGCAGCCGCTCCTTGTTGCCCAGCGTGTTGAAGCCGAGGAACATCCGGCCGCCCGGGGCCAGCAACTTCGGGCCCTGACTCAGGAACCTGCCGTGCGTGGCGTAGTCGCGGTCGAAGAAGGCCCACTGCAGCTCATCCAGGTACTCGAACTCCGGCGGTGCGTCGATGACGTTGGAGTTCCAGTAGATGACGTCGTACCGCTCGCCGGCGTCCAGGGCGTCGAACAGGTTGCTTCGCAGGACTCTGACCCGGTCGGCCACGCCGTGCCGCCGGGCGTTCGCCTCGGTGTTCGCCACCGCGGCGCGGGAGATGTCCAGGGCGGTGACGTGCGCGCAGCCGGCGAGCGCGGCGGTCACGGCGGTGACCCCGGCGCCCGAGCCGATCTCCAGAAACGCCCCGCCGACCGGGAAGGGCAGCCAGGAGGAGAACAGCTCGGTGGAGGCGGTGTGGACCGGGGCGAACACCCCGGGCAGCAGCGTCCAGGTGCGGCCGAGCATGGCGAACTGCTCGGGGCGGCCCTCGACGGCGCCGTGCTGGTCGGTCAGGGCGGCGCCGGCGGCCATCCGGTCGGCGAACTCGATGGTGGCCTGGACCGCGACCTCTCGGGGCGGCCCCGCGACGCCGATCTGGTCGGCGGTCATCTCGGCACCGCTTCGCAGCCGGTACACAGCGGCAGGCGGCCGTCACGACCTTCCTGGAACAACTGGACGAGCATCGGCTTTCTCCTCCGGCACGAGGTGTGCCTGGGCGCCGGCCCTCGCAGCCGGCGCCCAGGGTTGGCCGCCCAGAAACGACTCGCCGCCCCACACAGCGGTCGTCTTGTCGGCCAGCTCGATGGTCCGCTCCCGCGTCGCGGCGGTCCGGGGGGCGAGGATCGCCGGGGCGATCCTCCCGGCCGGTCCGTCCGCGCGCATGGTCAGACCTCTGATTCGGACGCCGGGCGGGCGTCGCGGTCGGCGTCGGGGTCGGCGCCGGTATCGGCCTCGGCGCCGGGCGGCGGCGCCCCGGCTCCGAGGAAGCTGGGCCAGGGCACCTGATTACGGGAGATCAGGACCCTGGCGGTCCTGTGGTCGACCAGCTCGCCGCCTCGCCCCGCGGGGAACGCCACCCCGCCGGACGGTCGGAGACCCGCCACGAACTCCGGGGCGACGAGCCGGTCGTCAGAGAGCAGCTCCGCACCCGGGCGGCCCGGCGGCGGGACCTGGATCAGCGGCTCGCCCTCCGCCGATCCGTTCACCCGCCGGACGTATGCCGGGAACCCCAAGCCGGGGCGCGACGGCGGCACCAGAACCTCACCGTCCTGCCCGGACCGCACCACGGGGTGCGCGGTCGGGGACAGGAACCGCCGGAAACCCGACGGCAGGGCGCCTTCGCCCTCGGCGGTCTCCTCGGTGAGCTGGTCGCCGATGATGAGCTGACTCATGTGGATCAGCTTCGTCCCGACCGGCGGGGGCGACAACTGCCCGTTGGGGTAGGCGGGGGTCGCGGGGCCGGCCGGGTGGGTGACGGGCGGAGGGCGGTGATCACCTACCCGAACGGGTGGGTGTGAGTGCTCTGCGATCTTCTTTAGAGTCCTGACACGCAGCGGTTGTCGGGCAGCACTTTGCCGGGCAGCGCCCCGGAGCCGCCGGGGCCGGCGCTCCCAGCGCGCCGACCCCGGCTGAAGCCGCCACGCGTTCGGAGCAACGACTGGTGTCCGCCACAACCCGGAGCGGCCCCGCTTTGTCGCGCCGAACAAACCGCGGAACTGCGCGTAACGCAGCCGGGCACCCGGCGTTTGCCAAGCGTGGAGATCAGGGAAGCGGACATCGCCGCCATGGGCCGAGCCGAGCTCGAAGAGCTGATCGACCGCGCGGTGCGCCCGGACGTGCCGCTGCGGGTGCTGTTCGCCGCCCTGGACCGGTACACCGAGCTGCTGCGCCCGGTGCTCGACGACGAGCCCCTGCCGGGCTCCGGGCCCGGCGGCGGCGCCGGCGGCGGGTCCCGGGAACCGCACCCGGGTTCGCATCCGGGTTCGCATCCAGCTTCGCACCCGGGTTCGCAGCCCGGATCGCACCCGGGTTCGCACTCCGGAGCTCACACCGGAGCTCACACCGGAGCCCACGCCGCCCCGCGCGCCGGGGCCCACACCGGTCCCGAGGCGCCGTCGCTGGCGATCCCGGTCGGCCCGGGAGCACCGGCCGTGACCGGACTGCTGGGAGTCACCGGACCCCCGGCGGCGCCCGGACCGCCGGGGCCACCGGGCCCACCGGGACCGACGCGTTCTCCGGAATGACAATCCGTTGAACATCGCGGCCCCCATGATCACTCCGTCTGATCGGCCTCTCTTGCCCGCGCCGGGTCGGCCCTCTTAGCCTGAACTGCGCCCCGGCGGAAAACGAGAGAAGTGCAGGGATCTGGTCAGAACGTGAACGCGATCCGGTTTCAGGTCCTCGGTCCGCTGCGGGGCCTTCGCGGCGAGGAGGAGCTGGCCACGGGGAGCCCGCAGCAGCAGGCCATGCTGGCCGCGCTGTTGCTGCTGCCGGGCCGGACCGCGAGTTCGGCGGAGCTCATCGACGCCCTGTGGGGCGAAGAGCCGCCGAGCCGGGCGCGCTCCATCCTGAGGACCTACGCCTGGCGCTGGCGGCGGGTGCTGGACCCGGAGTCCGCCGACGGCGCCGCGTCCGAGGTCCTGGTCTCGCTGGCCGGCGGCTATCGGCTGGCGCTGCCGGCGTTCGGAAGCGGCGGCGCGGGCTCCGCGCCGGGCTCCTCGCGGGGCGCGACGGACGGGTCGGCCGAGCCCGCCGGCCCGCCGCTCGGCGCGCCGGCCGCGTTCGACGGCTCCCGGTTCGACGGCACCAGGTTTGACGGGACCAGGTTCGACGGCTCCGAAGCCGAGAGCCTGCCGGTCGACGCCGAACAGGCCGAGCGCTGGGCCTCCGACGCGGACAAGGCCGGTGCCGAGGGCCGGCCGGAGCAGGCTCGGGAGCTGCTCCGGCGGGCCGTGGACCTGTGGACCGGGGTGCCGTTGGCCGGGGTCCCGGGGCCGTTCGCCGAGCGGCAGCGCCGGCGCTTCGCCGAGCTGCGGCTGAGCCTGCTGGAGCGGCGGATCGCGCTGGACGTGGAGCTGGGGCGCGGGGCGTCGTGCGTCCCGGAGCTGCGGGCGCTCAGCGACGAGTTCCCGCTGCGGGAGCGGCTGTACGCGCTGCTGATGCGGGCATTGTCGCAGTCCGGACGCCAGGCCGACGCGCTGGCGGCGTTCACCGCGGCCCGCCGCCTGCTGATCGGCGAACTCGGCGTCGAGCCGGGCGCCGAGCTGCGCGCGGTGCACGCCGAGGTGCTGGCCGGCGGATCGCTGTCGCCGAGCCCGTCGAGCCGGTCAAGCCGTTCGGCGCTGCCGCCCGCCGCAGCCTCATCCTCCATGATCCCCGCAGGTCAGAGCACACAAGACAAGACTCCTGCGGTCCCGCGTCCGGCCCAGCTCCCCCCGGCCGAACCGGACTTCGTCGGCCGCGGCGCGCTCGCCGAACGGCTCGGCGCCGAGCTGAGCTCCATCGAGCACAAGTACGCCGCGCCGGCCGTCCTGGCCCTGGCCGGGATGGGAGGCGTCGGCAAGAGCACGCTGGCCCTGCACATCGCGCACCGGGCCCGGCCCGCCTTCCCCGACGGCCAGCTCTACGCCGATCTGCACGGCACCGGCGCCTCGCCGGTCCCGCCGCAGGCCGTGCTGGAGGACTTCCTGCACGCGCTGGGCGTCCCGGCCCAGGAGATCCCGGAGGGCACGGCGGCGCGCTCGTCGCTGTTCCGGACCGTGCTCGACGGCCGCCGCCTGCTCATCGTGCTCGACGACGCGGCCAACGCCGCGCAGGTCAGGCCCCTACTGCCGGGCGCCGCCGGCTGCGCGGTGCTGGTCACCAGCCGGGCCCGGCTGGTCGCGCTGCCGAAGTCGGCGCAGGTCTGGCTGGACGTGTTCGACGACGAGGAAGCGCTCGGGCTGCTGGGGCGCGTCGCCGGCCCCGAACGTCCGCACGCCGAACCCGAGGCGGCCCGGCTGCTGGTCGACGCCTGCGGACGGCTGCCGCTGGCGGTCCGGATCGTGGCCGCGCGCCTGGCCGCGCGCCCCGCCTGGACCGTCGCCTCCCTGGCCGGACGGCTGGCCGACGAGCGCTCCCGGCTGCGCGAGCTGCGGATCGGCGAGCTGGCGGTGGCGCCGGCGTTCGAGGTCGGATACCAGCAGCTGACCGCGCTCCAGGCCACAGCCTTCCGGCTGCTCGGGGCGGTGGAGGCGGTGGAGATCGGGCTGCCGGCCGCGGCAGCCGTACTGGCGCTCCCGGAGGCGGACGCCGAGGCGGTCCTGGAATCGCTCGTGGACGTGGCGATGCTGGAATCCCCCGCCGAGCACCGCTACCGGCATCACAGCCTGCTGCGGGACTTCGCGCACGGCGCCGTCGGCGACCCGGACCGCGCGGCGGCCGAAGGGCTCGCGGCGCGCTCGCGGCTGCTGCGGTTCCTGCTCGCCGGGGCGTGCGCGGCGTTCGAGTCGGCGGTGCCCGGGGACCCGATCCGCGAGACGCTGGCGCCGCAGGGCATCGGCGAGTTCGCGTTCGACTCCCCCGCCGCCGCGCGCGCCTGGGCCCGCGGCGAGGCGGCCACCGCCGCGGAGCTGACGGCGCGGATCGCGACCGAGGCGCTGGGCGAGGGCGCGCAGGCCGCGCGGTATCGGGAGCTGGTCCCGGCGGCCATCAACCTGCTGATCGCGATGAGCCCGTTCGGTCCGGGGCCGTGGGGCCGCAGGACGGCGATCGCCGTGCAGGACCTGGCGCGGGCCGCCGAGCGGGCCGGGGACGTGCGCGGGCAGGGCCGGGCCTGGTTCCTGGCCGGGAACACCGCACTGGCCGCCGGCCGGTTCGACGAGGCCTCGCAGCACGGCCGGTGGGCGCTGGAGCTGTGCACGCTGGCCGAGGACCCGGTGATCGCCCGGCAGGTGCTCAACGACCTGGGGGTGATCGCGCACGGCCGCGGCGCGTACGACGAGGCCGCGGGCCTGTTCGGCGAGGCGGTGGCGCTGGCCCGAGCGCTGGGGCACCACAGCGGCGAGGCCGGCTCGCTGTTGAACATGGCGGTGTCCCGGCTGCGCGCCGGCCGCGCCGCCGAAGTGCTCGCCGACTGCGAGGGGATGCTGGCCTCGGCGCGCGAGCGCGGGGACCCGGCGACGGCGGCGCAGACCCGGTATGTCAGCGGCCTGGCACTGGCGGCCCTGGCGCGTCCGGCCGAGGCCGCGGAGCGGTTCGAGACGGCGGCCACGGACTGGAACACCCTGGGTGCGCTGGACCGTGCCGCGCGGGCCCGGTTCCAGCTGGCCAAGGCGCTGCACACGCTCGGCGCCGACGAATCCGCCCGCGACCACGCGCACGCCGCGCTGGCCGAGTTCGAGGCCGACGGACACGCGGCCGATCAGCGAGCAGTGCGCGCGCTGCTCGCTGATCTGGACGTGGCGCGGGACTGACGTCACGTCCGGGTGGGGCGGCCGGGTGTTGGCCGTCGGCCGTCGGCGGTTGGCGACCGGGCCACCGAAACCGCCCGCCGTCACACTGCTGTCGCCGACACCGCTGCTGTCGCACTGCTGCTGTCGACAGCGATGCGAGCCCCGGAGCCCTGGAACCCATGGCCCGGCCCGCTTCGGCGAACCCCGGTGGGGCCGCGTTCGCCGAAGCGGCCGGCGCGCAGCGCGTCGCTCAGGACGCCTGCGCCGGATGCCCGCCTTCGGGGACCATGGTGTTCCAGTCCAGAACGTCGCCGGTCGAGGCACTGTGAGTCCCGGCCGGACGCGCCGCGGCGTGCTCGGCGGCCGCCGTGGTGGCCAGGGCAGTGGCGCCGAGGGCAGCGGCGATCGCAAGCCTCGACAGGGCGGGGTGACGCCGGGGAGCCATCGTGTTCCTTCCGGGGGGACGAGCGGTCCGCCCACCTTGCCACAGTCGGCGTCTACATACGATCTACGGCCTGCTCGGCCGTCGATCGGCGGTGGCGTAAAACCGTTGAAGAGCCCCAAAACGTCCGCCGCCGCCGACCCCGGCCCGACCGATCCCAAACCGTTACACGTGCCGCACCCTGGGCATCGCGTCCCCCTCACACCGGCTGTCACGCAGGAGTTCTGCAATACCTTGACGCTCCGTGGCGGAAACGAGTTACCGTTTGCCCCGGGGGTTGGGGTGAATCCTTCCAGGCGGAAGCCCTAACATGCTGTTCCGGCTCGGGCATGACAAAACAACGATTCTTGATGGGGGTCAGCGAATGCAACCGCTGGAAGCGGGGGATCCGACACGCATCGGCCCATATGCCATTCTCGGCGTGCTCGGCAGCGGCGGCATGGGGAAGGTCTACCTCGGCCGTTCCACAGGGGGCCGGACGGTGGCGGTCAAGGCGGTGCGGCCCGAACTGGCTGACGACGCCCAGTTCCGTCAGCGGTTCCGCAACGAGATCGAAGCCGCCAAGTCCGTCTCGGGGGCGTTCACGGCGGCGGTCGTCGACTCCGACACCGAGGCGCCCGTGCCCTGGTTCGCCACCGCGTTCATCGCCGGCATCTCCCTGGGGGACGCCGTGGCGCGTTTCGGCGCTCTGCCCGAGACGGCTCTGCGCACGTTGACCGCCGGCCTGGCCGAGGCCATCACGGCCGTGCACCGCGCGGGGATCATCCACCGGGACCTGAAGCCGGCGAACGTGCTGCTGGCGCTGGACGGTCCGTACGTCATCGACTTCGGCATCACCCGCGCCACCGAGGGCACGGCGCTGACCACGGCCGGCACCGTGATGGGCTCGCCCGGCTTCATGTCGCCGGAGCAGGCCTCGGGCGTGCGCGTGGGTCCGGAGACGGACATGTTCTCCCTGGGCGCCACCCTGGTGTACGCCGCGACCGCGCGCAGCCCGTTCGGGGACGGGCCGACGCCGGCGCTGCTGTACCGCGTGGTGAGTCAGGAGCCGGACATCACGGGGGTCCCGGACTCGCTGCGCGACATGATCTCAGCCTGTCTGCACAAGGAGCCGGCGCGCCGGCCCACCACGCAGCAGATCCTGGACTACCTGGACGCCAACGCCCCGGCGCCGACCACCGGCGGCTGGCTGCCCCCGCACTACACCGACGCCATCGTGCAGGCCAGCAGCGTCATGACGCACATGGGCATCAACTCCGGCCCGGCCAACCACATGGGCGGCCAGGCCTCCGGGCCGGGCACGCCCCCCTACGGCGCGCCCGGCTACCAGGGCCCCGGCACTCCCCCGCAGGGCAACAACACCTACGGGGCGCCGGCCTACGCCCCGACCGCGCAGAGCGGCATGATGGGCGTCGGTCCCTACGGCCACGGCCCGAACGGCCCGAACACCGGTCCGCAGCAGCAGAGCGGTGGCGCCGGCAAGCTGAGCCGCCGCGCGCTGTTCGGCATCGTCGGCGGCGGCGTGGTCGTCCTCGGCGGCGGCGCGACCGCGATAGCCATGTCGGGCGGCTCCAGCAACAAGCCGAACACGCCGGTGGCGAACGGCACCACCACCAGCGGCGGCAGCACCGGCCCGTCCTCCCCCGGCGGCAGCAGCGGCCCCAGCAGCCAGTCCTCCGGCGCGCTGAGCGGACCGACCAACAGCGCACCGATCCAGGACCCGAACACCGCGGCCTCGGCCCAGCTCGGCGGCGCCCCGCAGGCGAACCCGGCCTGGAACCAGACCACCAGCGACCAGATCTGGGGCAGCGCCATCGGCCAGGACGCGGTCCTGCTGATCGGCACGGACAAGACCCACGGCCTGAACAGCCAGGGCAAGCCCAAGTGGAACGACATCACCTGCGGCAGCGGCACCATCGGCATCATGACCGCCACCGACGGCAACACGGTCTACTGCACGGGCCTGGACGGCACCGGCGGCGACCCGCTGTTCGCCATCGACATCGAGAGCGGCAAGGTCCTGTGGACGCTGCCGCAGTTCGACAACCAGTGGCAGGCGCAGGGCGCGGCGGGCGTCAACGGCAACCTGGTGATCGTCTCGGCCAACGTGAACGTCCAGGGCGACGGCCTGTTCGCGGTCGACAAGAACACCCACAAGGTGGTGTGGAAGCAGAACAACGCCGACATCGGCGCCATCCACGTCCCGCCGACCGGCAAGTACATCTTCACCGGCCACGACTCCTCCAGCTCCGACACCGACTCCACGATCACCTGCCTGGACATCACCACGGGCAACAAGGTCTGGCAGGTCTCCCGCAAGAGCGCCACGCTCGGCGGCGCCGGCTCGGACCCCTTCGCCTACGCCAACGGCTACCTGATCGCCGGCGGCGACAAGCTCACCGCCATCGACCCGGCCAGCGGCAAGACGGTGTGGCAGACCCAGGTCGGCGACTCCACCCTCGGCGGCAGCATCGCCAACCACCCCTTCACCGACGGCAGCGGCCGCGTGTACGTCACGGCCGACGGCTACCTGGCGGCGGTCGACTCCAAGAACGGCAAGGTGCTGTGGCAGTCCTCGCTGGCGGCCTCCGACCAGTTCCAGGTCGACGGCGCCACGGCCACTGCTGACGGCCAGGTGTACGTCGCGGACTACAAGCTGGCGCTGTACGCGGTCGACGCGAACAGCGGCAAGTGCAACTGGTCGTACTCGAACTCGCTGATGGCGGGCCAGAACGTGTCGACACTGACCGCCGGCGGCGGGAAGGTGTACTACACGTCGGGGCAGGCTGTGCTGGCGTTCAACGCGAACGGGAAGTAGCGGGATGTAGGAGGCCGCGGCTGCGCTTAGGCGCATAGGCGCGGGTTCTTCGGGCGGCGTCCGGTCCTTCGGGGCCGGGCGCCGCTGGCGTTGCCGGAATCAGGTGAGTTCGACTCCGAGTTCGCGGCGCAGATGAAGCCGCAGCGCCTCTTCGAGCTCTGCCGGCCACGGCGCGTCGGTGGCGGCGGCGAGTTCCCGCGCGACCGGCAGAAACAAACGCGCACACGCCATATGCGCCTCCAGCACGCTGTCATGCGTCGCCTCGGCCGTCGGCAGGTCCGTCAGCTGCCGCAGCCGCTCCGGCGGAAGCAGGCCATTGAGATGCAGCGCGCCGCCGCGGTCCTCGACCGCCACGTCCTCCAGGAACAGCTGGACGATCAGCCCGCGCAACAACCCGGCGCCCGACACCCCGACCACGTGCTCCCGGCGCCCGAGCACCACCGGAAGCAGTCCCATCACCCGCAGGAACTCGGCGGTCAGGGCGCTGATCCTGGCCGGGTCGGGCGCGGTCGGACCGCCGGGCGGCGCCAGCCGGTCGTTGAGGCCGGCGCGGTCGAACAGCGGCTGCACGGTGCTGCTCGTCCGGTGCGCCACGTCGTCCGGCACGCCGATCGAGACGTCCCAGCGCCGCCAGTCGGGCGTGATGTGCAGGAAAGTGCTGCCGAAGACTCGCTGCCTGAGCACCGAGGGTGCGATGCGGTCCGAGAGCTCCGGCCACTCATCGACGAACGCAGCCTTGGCCTCAGACTCGACGACGAGCCAGAGGTCGAGATCGCTGTGCCGGTCAGCGGTCCCCCGCGCGTGGCTGCCCAGGAGCCAGGCCGCGAGGATGCGCGGCTCCGACTCCAGCACTTCGACGATGTGGTCCAGGAACGGCTCGGGCACGCGACAGCTACCTCCGTCGGCTTCGATGCACTCCCCGCGCCCCCACCGGCACGGCGACCGCCGCCAGCGCCGCCGCCGCCCCGAACCAGGCGGCACCCGGCCAGGGCGGTACCGGCGACGGCGGACGCGAGGCCGCGTCGACCCGCGTGATCGGGCTTGACGACGACCGCCTCAGCGCGAGCGTGATGGTCACGGGCGCCGCCGAGCCGCTCTGAACCTCCGACGGCACCGGCGAGACCGGCGCGGATGTCGGTGTGGGCGCCGACGATGAGGCCGCAGCCAGCTTCGATCCCGATCCCGAGCTTGATCCCGAAGGCGAACTCGGCCCCTGACTCGAACTCGGCGCCGAGCTCGGACCCGAGCCCCGCCCCGAACCCGACCCGCCCCCGAGCACCCCCACCGGCGCGGCCTTCCCATCGACCTCGAAAGCCCAGTCCATCAACCGCGCCGCCTGATCGAAAATGTCCGTCCCGCCGAGCATCATCGTCTCGATGACCGTGTGACCGTCGCGCGTCGCGGCCCCGACATACGTGTGGCCGGCCTTCGTCGTCAGCCCGCCCTTGATGCCGATCATGCCCGGATACGCCTTGACCATCGGGTCGTGGCTGGTGAGCGTGAGCGTCGTGCCCTTCGGCCCGGGGAACGTGGTCTGCTTCAGGTCGCAGTACTGGCGGAACGCCGGGATGTGCAGGCCCGCGCGGGCGAACAGCGCGAGGTCGTAAGCGCTGGTCAGCTGCCCGTCCTGGTCGTAACCGTCGGCGTCGACGACCGTCGTGTCGTGCGCACCGAGGCTGCGCGCCTTCTGCTGCATCGCCGCGACGGTGGCGTCCAGCCCACCGGACAGGTGCGCCAGCTCCGCGACGGCGTCGTTGGCCGACTCCACGAACGTCGCGCGCCACAGGTCGGCGATGGAGTACGTGACGCCGGCCGTCATCCCCACGACGCTCCCGTCCGGCTCGGCGGCGAAGTCCGAGGCCTGCGGCGTGATCTCCCGGTTCGGGTCCAGGCGCGGGATGAGCGTGTCGGCGGTCAGGACCTTGAGCGTGCTGGCCGGATAGAGCTCACGGTGCGGGCTCTGCTCGGCGAGGATCTGGCCGGTGTCGTAGTCGACGACCACGTAGGAGGCGACGTCCACGTCCGGGGGCGCCGGCACGGAGGCCGGTATGGCCGCTCCTGGAGCCGCTCCCGCCGACGGCACCACCGCCGACGCCGTGACGACGGCGCCGAGCAGGACGAGCACACGGAACCGGAGGCTCACGACCACACGCGGGACCGTATCAGCGCCCTTCGGCGAGATCAACGCCGACGGGATCACCGTCGCCCAACTGTCACCGTCACTGTTCCATTGACACTGTCATATGACAGTGTCATCATCAGTCCCGTGAACGGTGACTCGGCGACCTGGACCATCGACCGGCTGGCCCGGCTGGCCGCGGCGGCATTGGCGGCCGGGGCCCCGATCCCACCAGTCCCGACGCAACCCAACGGCCGGATCAGGGAGGTGCCCGACGTGCGGACCATCCGCTGGTACACCTCCATCGGCCTGCTCGGCCGCCCGGCGGCGATGCGCGGCCGGACCGCGCTGTACGGCCGGGCGCACCTGGCGCAGCTGGTCGCGATCAAGCGGCTGCAGGCCGAGGGGCTGACCGTGGCGGCGGTGCAGGAGCGGCTGCTGGGTGCCGACGCGGCCGCCATCGAGGACATCGCCGGGCTGCCGGCCGATCTGGACGATCTGGACGGGCTGGCGGCTCAGATCGAGGCGGCGGGTGAGCCGGCGACCGCGAGCTCGAAGCCGCACCGAGAAGGAGCGCAGACCGCTGCTCGGGCCCGCTTCTGGGCGACGCCGGCGACGACGTCCGCTGACGAACCATCCACCCTCGACGCGCCCGCCGGCTCAGCCGTACGCGCCACGCCCGCCAGGCCCGCCAGGCCCGCCAGGCCCACCACGCCCGCCACCCCCGATGCCGCACCACCAGCCCCCGTCCACGGCATCCGCCTCGCCGCCGACGTCACCCTGCTCCTCCCGCCCGGCCGCGTCCCCGACGCCGCCGCCCGCGCCGCCATCGCCGAGGCGGCCGAGCCGCTGCTGGCCCTGCTGGACCGCCTCGGCCTGTCCGAGGCCTGACACACCTGACACCCGCACACACAGATGCACAGATGCACAGAAGCGCTGAGACACAGAGGGGGAACCATCCATGACAGTTCGCACCGGCGTCATCGAGGTCGTCGAGGAGGCGCCGCGCCCGGAGCCGGAGGGCGGCCTCGGGGCACTGCGAACCGAGCGCGGGAACCTGCCGCTGGAGCTGATCGAGGTCCGCTCCGCGGTGGCCGGCCTGGCCGTCCGCACCGAGCTGGCGCAGGGCTTCCGCAACCCGTACGACGTGCCGTTGGAGGCCACGTACATCTTCCCGCTGCCGGACCGCGCGGCGGTGACGCGGCTGCGGATGGAGGCCGCGGACCGCGTGGTCGAGGGCATCGTGAAGGAGCGGGAGGAGGCGCGCGCCGACTACGACACCGCGATCTCCGAGGGCAAGCGCGCCTCGATCGCCGAGGAGGAGCGTCCCGGGGTCTTCACGCTGCGGGTCGGCAACATCATGCCCGGCGAGCGGGTCGTGATCCGCACGACGCTGTCCGGCCGGCTCCCGTACGAGGACGGCCAGGCCACGTTCCGCTTCCCGCTCGTCGTCGCGCCCCGCTACATCCCCGGCCGCGAACTGCCCGGCGACCAGGTCGGCAGCGGCACGGCGGCGGACACCGACGAGGTGCCCGACGCCTCGCGGATCAGCCCGCCGATCCTGCTGCCCGGGTTCCCGAATCCGGTGCGGCTGTCGATCGAGGTGGCGGTGGATCCGGTGGGGCTGCCGCTGGCCGGGCTGACGTCGAGCCTGCACGGGGTGAGCGTGGAGGAGATCGGCGAGGCGGCGACCGGCGAGGGCACGGAAAGCGAGGCCGCGGCGGCCGGTACTCGGTACCTGGTCCGCCTCGACCCCGGAGCCCGCGCCGACCGTGACTTCGTGCTGCGGTTGGCGTACAGCGGTCCGGTGGCGGCGACGTCGTTGGCCGTGGCCCGGGACGCGGCCACCGACGGGACGAAGGAATCCGCCGGCACGTTCCTGCTGACCATCCTCCCGCCCGAACCGACCGGCACGACCCGCCCCCGCGACGTCGCCCTGGTCCTGGACCGCTCCGGCAGCATGGACGGCTGGAAGATGACGGCCGCGCGCCGGGCCGCGGCCCGCATCGTCGACACCCTGACCGCCGCCGACCGCTTCGCCGTGCTGACCTTCGATGACGAGATCGACACCCCCGACGGCCTGCCGTCCGACGCGCTGGCCGAGGCCACGGACCGGCACCGGTTCCGCGCCGTGCAGCACCTGGCCGCCGTCGACGCCCGCGGCGGTACCGAGATGGTGGCGCCGCTGAAGCAGGCCGGCGCCCTGCTCACCCGGGACGGCGGCGCCGAGCGCGACAGAGTCCTGATCCTGGTGACCGACGGCCAGATCGGCAACGAGGACCGGGTCCTGTCCACGCTCCGCCCGCAGCTCTCCGCCCTGCGCATCCACACGGTCGGCATCGACACCGCCGTCAACGCCGGCTTCCTGCAGCGCCTGGCCGCGCTCGGCGGCGGGCACTGCGAGCTGGTGGAGTCCGAGGACCGCCTCGACGAGGCCATGGACGCCATCCACCACCGCATCGGCACGCCGCTGGTGACCGGGCTGCGGCTGGCCGGGGCCGGCGGCCTGGAGCTGGATCAGGACTCGGTCACGCCGACCCGGCTGCCCGACCTGTTCGTCGGGGCGCCGCTGGTGGTGGCCGGGCGGCTCGGCGGTACCCCGGTTGCGGCGACGGTCGCGACGACCGCGACGACGGCAAGCGCCACTCCTACGGCTACGGCTACGGCTACGGCTACGGCTACGGCTACGGCGGAATCCGACACCGGACCGGCCATCGTCGTCACCGGCACCGCCGCCGACGGCTCGTCGTGGACTCGGCGCGTCCCCGCAGTCCAGACCGAGGACGCCGGACTGGCCCAGTTCTGGGCCCGCGGCCGCATCCGCGACCTGGAGGACCAGTACGTCTCGACGTACACGGGCCAACCGGAGCTCGAGCGCGCGATCGCCGCCACATCGGTGGGCCACAGCGTGCTGTCGCGCTTCACGGCGTTCGTCGCGATCGACACGCGCGTCGTGAACAAGAGCGGCGCGCTGAAGCAGGTGACGCAACCGGTCGACCTGCCCGCGGGCTGGACCGGCTTCGAAGCCGACAGCCTCGCGGTGTCGGCGAGCGCCGTGATGCCCGAGATGTTCGCCGACGCCGCCTACGACGAGCGCGCGAAGCTCGACACGTTCTCGGTGAAGTCCACGAAGACCTTCTCCCACCGGTCCCGCGGCATGCCCGCCGGTCCGGGCGGACCCGCTCCCGCCCTCCCCAGCCCGGGCAGCGCCACTCCTCCGGCTCCGGCGCCGGTCACCCCGCCGATGGTGTCGAAGCCCGCGGCGCCGCTGCTGCCCCCGCTGCCGAAGCAGGCCAAGGAGCGGGAGCCGATCGAGGACTTCCCTACCTTCGCAGCGGCCTGGCTCCCCCGCCTCACCGCCGCCGCGAACGACAGCGACGAGGCCCAGGAGGAGCTGCTGGCCGAGTTCGCCGCACGGTTGCAAGAGCTGGCTCCACACGTCCCGGCCTCGCACGCCTCCGAGGTGGCCGACCTGCTCAGCACACTGACCGCGTCCGACAAGCCGGTCGGCGAGCGCTGGCAGAGCGCTGTCACGTTCCTGGAGTCGCTGGAGCCGCTGGAGCCGGCGGCGTCGGCGGAATCGGCCGCCAAGCCGCGACGCGCGCCCTTCTGGAAGCGTTAAGACGGGAGTTAAGAACAGCTCGAAAAACCGTTACCCGGCAACAAATCAGTCCCGGCTCGGAATCCCTCCGAGCCGGGCCGTCTTGCTCCCTCCCCCTCCCCCCTCACCCCAGAATCAACGACGCCGCATGCTCGCCGATCATCAGCGCCGCCGCGTTCGTGTTCCCCCCGACGATGCTCGGCATGATCGACGCGTCGGCGACCCGCAGCCCCTCCACCCCGCGCACCCGCAGCGCCGGGTCGACCACCGCGCGCTCGTCGACGCCCATCCGGCACGTCCCGACCGGGTGGTAGACCGTGGTCGCGCGGTTCGGCAGCTCGGCGGCCAGCGCCGCCCGGTTCGCGTGCACCGAGCCCGGCGACGTCTCCCCGTGCACCCGCCCCGACAGAGACCGGTGGGCCATCGCCTCGCGCACCATCTCCATACCGTCCAGCAGCAGCGCGGCGTCCGCCGGGTCGTGCAGGTACGCCGGGTCGATCAGCGGCGCGGCCAGCGGATCGGCGGAGGCCAGGCGCACGGTCCCGCGGCTCTTGGGGTAGATCAGCGTCGGCATCACCGTGAGCGTGCGGCGCGGGTCGGCCTTGTGCCGTACCGGGGCGTCCTGGTTCGGTCCCGGGTACGACCAGGGCAGCACGTGGACCTGCAGGTCCGGCACGGTGTCGGCCGATGGGCTCCGCACGAACCCCACCGCCTCGAACACCGTGCGCCCGACCCACGTCCCACCGCGCGTGACCTCCTTCAGGAAGCCGCGCGCGAAGTACGGCGCCGTGCCCTTGTTCCGGGCCTCGGGCATCAGGAAGCACATCGGAACGAACAGGTGGTCGTGCAGGTTGTCGCCGACCGGCAGGTTCTCGACCACCTCGACGCCGACCGACCGCAGGTGCTCCGCGGGCCCGAGCCCGGACAACTGCAGCAGCTGCGCCGATCCGAACACCCCGGCGCTGAGGACCACCTCATGCGTGGCCCGCACCACCTGGCGCGCACCGCCGTCGGCGACGATCTCGACCCCGACGGCGCGGCCCTTCTCCAGCACCACACGCGCGACGGTGACCCCGGTGACGATGTCGAGCTGCGCCATGCCGTGATCGTCGAGGTAGCCCACCGACGAGCTGTAGCGCAGCCCGCCGTCGGCGCTCTGCTGCACGATCGCGATGCCCTCCTGCGACTCACCGTTGTAGTCGTCGAGAACCTTCACACCGGCGGTGTCGGCGAACGCCTCCATGAAGCCGAGCGTGGCGGTGGTGACGTCGGTCTGACGCCGCACCTTGATCGGCCCGGAGCCACCCCGGAAGTCGCCCTCGCCGTCCTCCCAGCTCTCCAACTTCTTGAAGCTGGGCAGCACGTCCGCATAGGACCAGCCCTCACAGCCCTCAGTGGCCCACGAATCGTAGTTCGCGGCATTCCCCCGCACGAACAGCATCCC
Source organism: Catenulispora sp. EB89 (assembly GCF_041261445.1). Lineage (NCBI taxonomy): Bacteria > Bacillati > Actinomycetota > Actinomycetes > Catenulisporales > Catenulisporaceae > Catenulispora > Catenulispora sp. EB89. Next base: position 224,599 of record NZ_JBGCCU010000014.1, on the reverse strand, counting down.
GTTGACCGACCCGGACCCGCCGAGCACCTTGCCCCTCGTCTGCGGAATCCGGCGCTCCAGCGCATCAGCCTGCGGCACCGAGTAGTAGCCCCAGTCCAGCCGCGCCTTCAGCTGCGGCACACTGTGCACCGCGGCGATCAGCCCCGGCTTACGCACAAGCGTCGTCCGATCAGACCCCCCGGCCTCGATCAGCACCACCCGCGCCCCACTCGCCGCAAGCCGCGCGGCCAGCACACACCCCGCACTCCCGGCACCGACCACGACGTAGTCGGCCTCCCCAGGCACCGCACGCTTCGAACGCTGTCCCATCGGGCGCACCCCCTCCCACGGCCGGAGCCGCGTGATCACGGTAGGTCGCTGCACTGTAGGAGGGACGGCGTGAGGGTACAAGGGTCATCTTCGGGCGGGGCGCGGCTGGGGGCCTTTGGGGCACTCGTGGAAGTCGCCCGGCACGCCGACGACGTTCAGCAAGGGCGGCTCGCCGTCTTCGAGCTCGAACACGAACGAGACGGCGGTGACGTCGGCGACGAGCGCGGTCTGGCCCGGGAGTGTCAGCGGCGGATGCGGCCGCCAGCCGACTCCAGCCGCGTCCAGGGCATCCGTGACCTCGTCGTAGGTGGGTTGGCCGGCGAAAGTCTCGCAGCCGACACGGTTTTCGTAAGGAAGCTCGGTCTCGGCGCGCCAGGTCTGGATGGAGATCATGTTCACGCGCCGGCACCGGCAGACATAGAGCTCCACATCGCCGAACACGAACAGGCGCGGCCACTTCCCTCGCCGCTGGGTCGCGAAATCGAAGTGCTCGCCATGAAACCGCGCGACGTCATCGATCGACGCCCCGACCCGCATCTCGCCGAGCGACGCCGAATCGGCGAACCGCGCCAGGCGCGCCACCAAACTCACCGCGCGACAATATCGGGACACCGAAACCGGCGCCCACACCTTTGCCGATCCTCGGAAGCGGCGTGCCCGCCAACCACTGGGGAGTGAACGGAGGCTGCGGGACCCTCCCTGACGGACACGCCGCGCATATCACGCCCCGGTGGCGTGTATGCCTGTATTACGCGCCATGGGGCACAGCGGTTCAGATGCACCATAGCAACCGGGCTCGGTGTGTGGCGGGGGCGCCGTCAGCGGATCTGGTCGAGGATCTCTGTTGCCTGCTGCGGGTTGGCGGCCAGCCAGTCGGCGAGGCGGTTCTGGACGGCTTGGCGGAGGTAGCCGCGGACGTGGGCGTTGCCCAGTGCGTCCCTCGTGCAGCCCTCGAACTGGGGATACTTCACTTTCACCGACACGACTGCCGTCAGGCCCCGACCGATCCGGTCGGCGCCGATGTCAGGGTCCGTTGACGCGAGCAGGCGCCGCTCCCGCGCGTAGCCGGTGAGCGCGGCGGCCATTCCGTCGCGGAAGCCCAGCAGGTGCGTGCCGCCTCCGGGAGTCGGCTGGCTGTTGGCGAAGCTGCGGATCCGCTCTGGTTCGGAGCCGCGCCAGCGCCGGGCGATTTCCATCGTCGTCTCCGTCTCGGGTTCTTCCTCCGTGAAGCCGACGATCTCGGCGTCAGCGAGATGTCCAACTCCCGGTTGAGAAACGCCAGCTCCCTGAAGCGTTCCACCAGAGTCTCGAACGAGAACTCCATGCTCTCGAAGATGTCGGCGTCCGGCCAGAACGTGATGGCGGTCCCGCTACCGCTCGTCGGCCCGGCGTCCGCGACCGGGGCGACCGGCACGCCGCGCGCGAACTCCTGCACGTACCGCCGACCGTCGCGCCGGACCTCGGCCACCAGTCGGCTCGACACCGGCCCCATCACGCGCTCATCGAATTCCGCGGCCCGACCGTGCTCGAGCCCGCAGTGAGCACCGTCAGCGCGATCGTGAGACTCGGGCCGGTCCCGAATTCGAACCCGGGACCGTCGTCGGCGATCCGCACCCCACCATCGCTCAGCAGCATTACGTCCAACCGGCTCGCGCGGCCGTGCAGAATCTCATCGAGGCCCCCGTGGCCTCCATCACCAAGAGATGAAGGCCACGTTCGCCGGGCGAGCCGATAAAACCGTAATGTGGCTCGCGTCGTACGTGAAAGGTTCCTGGCTCATGAAAATCCCCTCCGAGGCGTGTCTTCCAGGCCACCTGCGAGCGTAGCTCAGATCCGCGAAAAGGCCAGGTCAACATAGGCGCGGCGACGGCACGAGAGGGCCGGTGAGCACCTGCCCGCCGGCCCTCGACTCCCGGGTTGCGAACCCCCGCGAAAAAGCGCACACGACCCCTCTGGAGGCGACTAAGGCACCATTCCAACCAGCCCCGGCCTCACTATTTCTCGCAATTTCCCGGACGCAGCCCGCCCGCGCACGCTACTCGATCCGCGGCGACCGCCGTCGCAGGATCCTGCGACCGGGCACCAGCACCGCGGCCGCCCCCGGAACAGCCACCGCCGCCACCATCCCCGCGACCGCCAGCGGCGGGATCGACAGCATCGGCAGCCCGGTCACCCCGGCGGCGTACGCGAACAGCGTCAGCCCCGCCACCGCCGCGCCGACCACCGTGCCGGTCCCGACGATGAGCACCGTCTCCAGCCGCAGCGACCGCATCAGCTGGTCCCGGGTCGCGCCGACCAGCCGCAGCAGGGTCAGCTCCCGGCGTCGCGAGGCCGTCGCCACCCCGAGCGTGGTGACCACCCCGACCAGGATGAACCCGGCGATCGCGACCACCGCGATCAGGCCCATGAGACCGTCGTGGCGTGCCTGCTCGCTCAGCGTCGAGCCGTAGTCCGCCGCGCTCGCGGGGTGGAGTCCGGCGAACTGCTTCGTCAGTGGGCTGAGATCGCCGCTGCCGTTGACCAGCAGGTCGTCGTCCAACGTCGTGGTGGCGTGGGCGGCCACCAGATCCCGGGGCAGCAGCACGTCCCCGAACCCGAGCCCCCGCTCGTACAGCGCCACCACCTTCAGCGTGACCTGCGTCCCGTCGCCGAGCCACAGCTGCCGCGTGTCGCCCACCTTCGTGTCGTGCGCGACCGCCGAGCTCAGTGCCACGGTCCCGGGCTCGTTCAGCCCGGCCAGCGACCCGGCCGTGAGCTTCGGATCCAGCGTCGCGGCCGCTCCGCCCGCCAGCCCCTGCGCCTGCAACGACTGCAGCGAGGTGTCCAGGTTCCACACCGGCATCAGCACCGTGGTCCGCTTCACCGCGGTCACGTCGGTCACCCCCGGCAGCGCGCGGGCGGCGTCGTAGGCGGCGTGCGGGATGCCAGGGCCGGAGGACGTCAGCACGCGCGCCGCGTGCAGCCCGTCGCGGGCCTCGGCCGACGTGGCGTTCGCGCTGGTGGTCTGCACGAACAATTGCGTGCCGCCGAAAGACAGCGCGAGCGCGATCGGTGTGATGACGGCGGCCATCCGGACCGCGGCGGCGCGCGCCGAGGTGGCGGCCAGGTCGCCGGCGATCGGCGAGAGCCGGCGCAGCGGCGCTCCCAGGACCCTGACGCCGAACCGCGCGATCCACGGCCCGAGCAGCGCCACCGCCCACATCAGCGAGATCACCAGGCCAGCGACCGAGGACTGGGCCGCGGGGCCGCCGACGGTGAAGGTCAGCACCAGCATCGCCCCGCCGAGCACCACGAACACCAGCCCCGTGATCACCCGCCAGCGCGGCGGCCGGGTCGGCTCCACCGCGCTCTCACCGAGCGCCTGCACCGGCCTGATCTTCGACACCCGCCGGGAGGCGAGCCAGCCGGTCCCGACCGCGGCCAGGACGGTGAGCAGCGCCGAGCCGGCCACCGGGATCGGGCTCAGGGAGAGTTCGAAGCCTGCGGGCAGCACGCCCTGGGAGCTCATGACCGCCTTGAGCCACGCCCCGAGCCCGAGCGAGGCCACCGCCCCGACCAGCGCCGAGGGCACGGCGATCTTCAGCATCTCGCGCACGATGACCCGCCGCACCTGGCGCGGGGTGGCGCCGACGGCGCGCATCACGGCCAGCTCGCGGGTGCGGTCGCGCACCGACAGCTCCAGCAGCCCGGAGACGACCAGCAGCGCGACCAGGAGCCCGGCGCCGCCGAGGGTGCCGGCCGAGCCCAGGTTGTCGAGGCGGCCGGCCTGGATCGCCGGGTGTTCGACGTCGCCGCGCGCCGCGCCGGTGGCGACGTCCAGGCCGGGCGCGGCGTGCCGCAGCGCGGAGGCGGAGACGTGGGCGCCGGCGGCCGGCAGCACGACCAGCGCGTCGGCGCGGTCCGGGTGACCGGAGAGGGTCGCGGCCTGCTGCTGGGTGAAGTACAGCGTCGCGGCCGGACCGCCGGAGCTGATCCCGGAGACGGCGTAGCTCTGCGGCGCGTCATCGAGTTGCAGGCGGACCTCGGAGCCGGTGTGGACGCCGAGGTCGGCAGCCGTGGCGGCGTCGAGGACCACGTCGTGCGCCGAGGACGGCGCGCGGCCCGAGGTGAGGGTGGTCGGCGTGAGCTTCGCCGAGTCCCAGCCGTGGCCGGTGAGCGTCGGGACCGCGCCGCTCCCACTGTTCGCGGGCACAGCGTTTGCCGGCACAGCATTTGCGGGCACCGCGACCACCGGCATCGAGAAGTCGGCGACCACGTCCCCGACCCCGGGCACCGTCGTCAACGCCCCGCTGAGCGCCACCGGCACTCGCGCGGGCTCGACGAGCGGCCGGCTCTCAGAGTTCTTGTTGTCCCCGCTGCCCTTGGCGTAGGTCACGCTCTGCTCGCCGTGCACGACCGCGGCGGCCGAGGCGTAGCGGTCGAGCGTGCCGTGCGCTCGCACGCCGGACTCGAGCAGCACCCCGAAGGCGCCGAGCACCATGGCCGCGACCGCCAGCGCGGCGGCGACCCCGAAGGCGATGCCCTTCCTCACAGCGTCTCCCAGCGGTTCAGGACCGTCGCGGCGGTCGGGCGGTGGAGTTCGTCGACGATCCGGCCCTGGGACAGGAACACGACGCTGTCGGCCCACGCGGCGGCGGTGGGGTCGTGCGTGACCAGGACCACGGTCTGCCCGGTGGCGTCCACGGCCTCGCGCAGCAGCCGCAGCACGTGCCCGGCGGTGCGCGGGTCGAGCGCGGCGGTGGGCTCGTCGGCGAACACGATCTCCGGCCGGGTCACCAGCGCCCGGGCCACCGCGACCCGCTGCTGCTGGCCGCCGGAGAGCTCGGAGGGCTTGTGGTTCAGCCGGTCGGCCATCCCGACCCGGTAGACGACCTCGTCGAGCCAGCCGGAGTCGGCGCGGCGTCCGCCGAGGAACAGCGGCAGCGTGATGTTGCGCCGGACGTCCATCGAGGGCACCAGGTTGTAGCCCTGGAACACGAAGCCGACGCGGTCCCGGCGCAGCCGGGTGAGCGCGGTCTCCTTCAGCGCGCCGAGGTCGGTCTCGCCGAGCCGGACGGTGCCGGAGGTGGGCCGGTCCAGGCCGGAGGCACAGTGCAGGAAGGTGCTCTTGCCGGAGCCGGAGGCACCCATGATCGCGGTGAACGTGCCGCGCCGGAAGGCCCAGCTGACGTTGTCCAGCGCGGTCACGCGGCCGCGGTCGTAGGACTTGGTCACGCGTTCCAGCGTCACGGCGGCGCCGCCGGGGTCGGCGTGGCCGGCGGCGGGCGCGGCGTACCCGGGGGTCCCGGCGGGCACGGTGTTCGGGGCGGTCATAAGCGCTCCAGCGTCGGTGGATCAGTACGCCTTCGACGCTAGTTCTGGATCTTCGCCGGCCCCAGCGGCCCCGGTCCCCTCTTGGGGGTGTAGCGCGCTACACCATGGTGGTGGGGCCTGCCGTGCCGACTCGGGCCGACCTGGCCTTTAGAGTGGGGGGATCATGAAGATCCGCGCCCTGTTCGCCCGAAGCCTGCGCTCGACGTGGTACCTGGTCGCGGGCCTGCGCACCGTACTGCCCGCGCTGCTCGGCGTCTGTCTACTCCCGCTGGCCCTGCTGCTGGCCTTCGGGGTGCCGGGGCTGCCGTGGGTGGCCGGCCGGATCCGGGTGCTGACCAACATCGAGCGCCGCCGGGCGGCCAAGGTGCTGGGGTATCCGATCCGGGAGCCGTCCACACCGGTGGCGGCCGACCCGTACCGGCAATACTTCGCGCTGATGCGGTCCGCCTCGGTGTGGCGGGACATCGCGTGGATGATCGTGCACGGCTTCCTCGGGCTGCTCATCGGCGTCGTGTCGGTCGAGCTCTGGATCGGGATCCCGTGGGACCTGGCGCTGCCGTTCTGGTGGTGGACGGTGAAGCCGGGCACGCTCGGCGCCGGCGCGCAGATCTACACCTGGCCCCAGGCCATCGCCTACCCGCTGCTGATGGCGGTGGGTCTGACGGCGCTGCAACTGTGGCTCCAGCCGCAGCTGGCGCGGTTCCAGGGCTGGTACGCCAAGCGCCTGCTGGGCCCGACCCGCCGCACCGAGCTGGCCGCGCGCGTGGAGTCGCTGACCGAGACCCGGGCACAGGCGCTGGAGGCGCACGGCGCCGAGCTGCGCCGCATCGAGCGCGACCTGCACGACGGCACGCAGGCCCAGCTGGTCAGCGCCGCGCTCCGGCTGGGCCTGGCCGACCAGCGCTTCGACGCCGACCCGGGCGGTGCCAGGACCCTGATGCTGGACGCGCGCGCCGGCATCGAGGACGCGCTGGCCGAGCTGCGCACCGTCATCCGCGGCATCCACCCGCCGATCCTCAGCGACCGCGGCCTGCCCGGGGCGGTGCGCGCGCTGGCCGCCGGCCGCCCGATGCCGGTGGCCGTCGACATCCCGGAGCCGGACCGGCGCTGCCCGGCGGCGGTGGAGGCGGCGGCGTACTTCGTGGTCGCCGAGGCGCTGACCAACGTCGCCAAGCACAGCGGCGCGGCGCACGCCTGGGTGTCGCTGCGGCATGATGGCCCCTACCTGACGGTGCGGATCCGCGACGACGGCCACGGCGGCGCGGACCCGGCGCTGGGCAGCGGCCTGGCCGGGATCCGCCGCCGGGTGGCGGCACTGGACGGCGTGACCCGCGTCGACAGCCGCACGGACGGAACCGGGACGAACGTGGAGGTGGAGCTGCCGTGCGGCTTGTGATCGCCGAGGACAACGTGCTGCTGCGCGAGGGCCTGCAACTGCTGCTGACCACGGTCGGCCACGAGGTGGTGGCGGTCGCCGGCAGCGGCCCGGAGGTGCTCCCGACGCTGCTGGAGCACCGGCCGGACGCCGCGATCCTGGACGTCCGCCTCCCCCCGGGCTTCCGCGACGAAGGCCTGCGCGCCGCGATCCAGGCCCGCAAGATGCTGCCGGGCCTGCCGATCCTGGTCCTGTCGCAGTACGTGGAGGAGACCTACGCCGCCGAACTCCTGGCCGAAGGCGCCGCCGGCATCGGCTACCTCCTGAAGGACCGCGTGGCCCGCGTCTCGGAGTTCCAGGAGGCGCTGGAGCGCGTCGCCGCCGGCGGCACCGCCCTGGACCCCGAGGTGGTCTCCCAGCTGCTGACCCGCCGCGACCCCCTGGACGCCCTGACGCCGCGCGAGCGCGAGGTGCTGTCGCTGATGGCGCAGGGGCTGGACAACACGACCATCGCCACGACGCTGGTGATCACCGAGCGCTCGGTGAGCAAGCACGTGGGGAACATCTTCGGCAAGCTCGGGCTGCCACCGGACGAGGCCGGGGACCGGCGGGTGCGGGCGGTGCTGGCTTTCTTGGAGGCTGGGGACTGAGGGGGCGCGCCTCTGGTCTGTCCTTCAGCCGATCCAGCCGGCGTCCACCGCGGGACTGCTGTCGTAGACCACGTATTCGCGCTCGATGCTGAGTATCTCGTGGCCGGCGTTGCGCAGTGTGTCGATGAGTCGGTCCAGGGCCGCGACCGCAGTATCGGTCCCGACCAGATGGCAGCGCTGCGTCACAAACCGCTCCGCGTATCCGTCCTCCCGCACCCGGCGCGCGTTCCGCGACAGATGCGCACCGTGCGGCATCACCAGGTCAGCGAGCGCCGCCTCATCGACCCCCGGCGGCAGCAGCAGCTTGAGATGATGCTCGAAGTACTTGTCGTCCGCCGCGTGGTCGCCCGTCGCAGGCACTCCGTCCGCGAACGGAGAGGACTCGACCTTCAACCGCGTGACCTGGAATCCCGCCTCTCGCAACTCCCCCGCCGCCGCCTCAGCGTCGGCGAGCACCGCGGCAGCCGTCCCCGCACCGCGCACGGTCAGCATCGGCTGCGACACCGTCTCGCCGCGCGCCAACACGATGTGCGTGAACTTCACCCCGCGTTCCCCCGCCCACGCCGCGAGCGCGCCAGCATCATCATCGGAAACAGTGATGTGGAACTCGAAGTCCCCCACAACCTCGCTCACACCAGCCCCAGTGCGCTCATCAGCCGCTGCTTCCACTCCTCGACCGAGCCCTCGACCTGCGGATTCTCGGCGACGAACGACTCCCAGTCGACGTCCAAACCCTCCACATCGCGACGCCTAAGCCCGGCCTGTGCCGTGGTGAGCTCGGCCAGCACGACCGCGTCGTACAGGTCCTTGCCCCGGCTGGCCCCGCCGTCGCTGGAGTCCTCGACCAGCCACATCAGCTTCCACACCAACGACAGCTCCGGACTGGCCGCCCACACCACGCTGAACCCCCCGGCCAGCCGCGGTATCCGCGTCCACACCGGCCGCCTCGGCATCGGCTCGTCGGCGGCGAAGTCCAGCTGCACCACCCCGGACAGCCGCCGCCCCGGACCGCCGCGCGTCTTCCACGGGATCGTCACCCGCGCGCCGCGCATCGCATAGCCCGAATACGTCCAGTCCCCCGACTCGTCGAACTTCTCCGGATCGAGCACGATCCCGTGCCCCGCGCTCGGGTTCTCCCGGATCCGCTGCCGCAGATCCTCGTACGGCGCCGATTCCTCCCACTCCTCGTCCCGGATCCAGTTCACGCCTTCCGGCGACACCCGCGGGCGCAGTCCCCCGGTGTCGAACTCCCCGTCGGCCCAGAGCTCGGCACGTCCCGCCCCGTCGGCGACCTCCGGCCACTGCTGCACCGTCGCCAGGTCGTCCACGTACGGAAAGGGCTCCTCGTCGTCGACCGGCCAGCCGTCCTTCACCACGATGAAGTCCAAATCGGCTGGTTTGCGCGCGGCCGATCCGGCGTATGCCGTCAGCAACATGCTTCCGCGAAGCACCAGGCAACTGCTCCACGGCGCGTCCGCGATCAGCGCCAGAACGTGGTCCAAGGCCAGGCGGTGGCAGGTGTCGCGGTCGCGCGGCAGCCCGAGGTCGTCCATGGCCGCCGATTATGGCGGACCGCTCCGACACCGCCCCTTCCCCCGGACGGAGCAATGAGACACACAAAAACTTGTATGACTCGTTATCTTGAATTGTTCGCCTCTAGCCCGATAGGTTGAAGCCATGACCGCACCACACCCGCCGACCGCCGCGGAGGAGTTGCGCGGCGCCGGACTCCGGGTGACCGCGGCGCGCGTGGCCCTGCTGGAGACCGTGCGCGGCGGCGACCACCTGGACGCCGACGCCATCGCCTCCGGGGTCCGCGCGCGGGTCGGCCACGTCTCGCTGCAAGCCGTCTACGAAGCGCTGCACGCGCTGACCGCGGCCCGGCTGGTCCGGCGCATCGAGCCGGCCGGCAGCCCGGCGCGCTACGAGGGCCGGGTCGGCGACAACCACCACCATCTGGTCTGCCGGACCTGCGGCACGGTGGTCGACGTCGACTGCGCGGTCGGCGCGGCGCCCTGCCTGGACCCGGTCGACGACCACGGCTTCACCATCGACGAGGCCGAGGTCGTCTACTGGGGCCTGTGCCCCGACTGCGCCGTCCCGGCCGGTCCCCAGGGGTAGCCAGGGGTAGCCGCCGGCAGCTCAGAACACCAGCAGCACAGAGCACCAAAGAACGTCCGAGTACATCAGAGAACATCCGAACAAGCGTGAACCGCCAGAACCCGGAAGGACTCCCCCTAAGATGTCTGAGAAGCATGGCGACATCGACGTCGACATCGATCACGGCGCGCAGGCGAGTGTAGGCGGCTGCCCGGTCCCGCACGGCCGGGCCGCGCACCCGACCGCCGGCGGCGGCAACCGGCAGTGGTGGCCGAACCGGCTGAACTTGAAGATCCTGGCGAAGAACCCCGCGGTGGCGAACCCGAACGGCGCGGACTTCGACTACGCCGCCGCGTTCAACACGCTGGACCTGGCGGCCGTCAAGGCCGACATCGCCGCCGTGCTCTCCGACTCCCGCCCCTGGTGGCCGGCCGACTTCGGGCACTACGGCCCGTTCATGATCCGCATGGCCTGGCACAGCGCCGGCACCTACCGCGTGCACGACGGCCGCGGTGGCGGCGGCACCGGCCAGCAGCGCTTCGCGCCGCTGGACTCCTGGCCGGACAACGCCAGCCTGGACAAGGCCCGCCGCCTGCTGTGGCCGGTGAAGAAGAAGTACGGCCAGAACCTGTCCTGGGCCGACCTGATCATCCTGACCGGCAACGTGGCGCTGGAGACGATGGGCTTCAAGACCTTCGGCTTCGCCGGCGGCCGCCCCGACGTCTGGGAGCCGGACGACGACGTCTACTGGGGCCCGGAGCAGGTGTGGCTGGACGACCAGCGCTACACCGGCGACCGCAAGCTGGAGGAGCCGCTGGCGGCGGTCCAGATGGGCCTGATCTACGTCAACCCCGAGGGCCCGAACGGCAACCCGGACCCGGTCGCCGCGGCCCGCGACATCCGCGAGACCTTCGGCCGGATGGCGATGAACGACGAGGAGACCGTCGCGCTGATCGCCGGCGGCCACACCTTCGGCAAGACCCACGGCGCCGGCCCGTCCGAGGCCGTCGGCCCGGACCCCGAGGACGCCCCGCTGGAGAACCAGGGCCTGGGCTGGAAGAGCAGCCACGGCAGCGGCGTCGGCGCGGACGCGATCACCTCCGGCCTGGAGGGCATCTGGACCAACACGCCGATCACCTGGGACAACAGCTTCTTCGAGATCCTGTTCGGCTACGAGTGGGAGCTGTTCAAGAGCCCGGCCGGCGCCAACCAGTGGCGCCCGAAGGAGAACGGCGGCGCCGGCACCGTCCCGGACGCGTTCGACGGCGCCAAGAAGCACCAGCCGACGATGCTCACCACCGACCTGTCGCTGCGCTTCGACCCGATCTACGAGCCGATCTCGCGCCGCTTCAAGGAGGACCCGCAGGCGTTCGCCGACGCCTTCGCCCGCGCGTGGTACAAGCTGACGCACCGCGACATGGGCCCGATCGTCCGCTACCTCGGCCCCGAGGTCCCCAGCGAGCGCCTGCTGTGGCAGGACCCGCTGCCGGCCGTCGACTACCCGCTGATCGACGACGCGGACGCCACCGCGATCAAGGCGAGCATCCTGGCCTCGGGCCTGACGGTGCAGCAGCTGGTCACCACCGCCTGGGCCGCCGCGGCCTCCTTCCGCGGCAGCGACAAGCGCGGCGGCGTGAACGGCGCCCGCATCCGCCTGGAGCCGCAGTCCGGCTGGGAGGTCAACGAGCCGGAGAAGCTGGCGCCGGTGCTGCGCAAGCTCGAAGGCGTCGTCTCGGAGTTCAACGGCGGCGCGAGCGGCGGCAAGAAGGTCTCGCTGGCCGACGTCATCGCCCTGGCCGGCGCCGCGGGCGTGGAGAAGGCGGCCAAGGACGCCGGCTTCGACGTCACCGTGCCCTTCCACCCGGGCCGCACCGACGCCACGGCCGAGCAGACCGACGTCGAGTCGGTGTCCTACCTGGAGCCCCGCGCCGACGGCTTCCGCAACTACCAGGGCAAGGACACCTCGCTCCCGGCGGAGTACCTGCTGCTGGACAAGGCGAACCTGCTGAACCTGTCGGCCCCGGAGCTGACGGTCCTGGTCGGCGGCCTGCGCGTGCTCGGCGCCAACCACGGCGGCAGCACCGCGGGGGTGTTCACGGACTCCCCCGGCGTGCTGACGAACGACTTCTTCGTCAACCTGCTGGACCTGGACACCACCTGGAAGCCGGTCGACGCCGACGCCACGACGTTCGAGGGCAGCGACGCCTCCGGCACGGTGAAGTGGACCGGCACGCGTGCCGACCTGGTGTTCGGCTCGAACTCCGAGCTGCGCGCGCTGGCCGAGGTGTACGCGGGCGACGACGCGAAGGAGAAGTTCGCGACGGAGTTCGCGGCGGCGTTCGGGAAGGTGCTGGAGCTGGACCGGTTCGACCTGCACCGGTAGAGCTGGTTGCGGGATTTGCCTCGGGCCCCGCTCGGACGCTTCGGCGTTCGGGCGGGGCCTTCGTTGTGCGTGGCTTGTCAGTGCCCGGTCGTAGTGTGGTGACCATGTCCGACGCCACCATCCCGCCGGTGAAACTCGAACCCTGGTCCGACGCCGACTTCGACGTGCTCCGCCGACAGAACACGCCGGAGATGACCGAGCACTTGGGCGGGCCGGAAAGCGAGGAGAAGCTGGCCGACCGGCACCGGCGCTATCTCGATCCGACCGAGAACGGGTCCATGTTCCGCGTGGTCCTGCCGAGCGGCGAGGTCGCGGGCTCGACGGGCTTCTGGGACCACGAGTGGGACGGCGAGGCCGCCTACGAGACCGGATACGGCATCCTGCCCGAGTTCCAGGGCCGCGGGCTCGCGGTGGCCGCGACGATCGCGGCGGCGGAGGCGGCGCGTGCCGATGGTCGGCACCGGTGGCTGTACGCGTTCCCGTCGGTCGAGCACGGGGCGTCGAACGCGGTGTGCCGGAAGGCGGGGTTCGAGCTGGTCGGGGAGTCCGAGTTCGAGTATCCGAAGGGGCACTTCATGCGCTCGAACGTGTGGCGGCTCGATCTGACGGCTGATTGAGCTCGGCGCCGGCTGGCCTCGGCGACGCGTGGCCTCGGCGCCACCAGATCTCGGCGCAACCTGGCCTCAGCGCCACCTGATCTCGGCATCGCCTGATCCCGGCGCGACCCGGCCACAGCGCCACCAGACCTCGGCATCGCCTGACCTCAGCACCGCCCGAGGCCGGCGCTGCTTGAGCTCAGCGCGACCGAGCGCCATGGCCGGCCGCTCTCACCGGCGCCGCGCGACCCACCCGAGCTCATCGCGCGCCTTGGCCGCACTCCAGCCGCGCCCGGAATCGTCCGCTCCGAAGATGTGGAACACGTCGAAGCCCCCGGCGTCCCGGCCGACCGCAGCCGATACCGCGGCGGCCAGGTCCGAGGCGGCGAGCGCCGGGATCTGCGTGCCGTCGGCGCGTCGGATGTCCATCGGTTCGTCGAGGACCGGAAGCGCCCACAGCGGCCAGACATCCTCCGGCGTCGGCCAGGCGAGGCGCAGGACCGTGACCGTCAGGCCGTGGGCCTGCGCGGCGATCCGGCCCACCTGCTCGGCCAGGCGCTTCGTCACGCCGTACAGGTTCGTGGCGTCCGGCTCGGTGGTCTCGTCGACATCGCGGGAGGACAGCCGCACCGGCTCGTTCGCGAACACCGACATGCTGCCGATCAGCACCACCCGCGAGACGCCGGCGGTGTGCGCGGCCTCCAGAGTCGTGTAGATCGAGGCCACGTTCACCTCGAACGAGCTGGCCGTGTCCGGCTCCGGCCAGGCGGTCTGGGAGCGCAGGCCCATCGCGGCGTGCACCACGGCGTCCATCCCGTCCAGCGCGGTCGCCAGCGCCTCCGGATCCGTCGCGCTGCCGATGACGTGGTCATGGCCCCCGTGCGGCGGCACCAGGTCCAGGACCCGGATCTCGTGCTCCGCGGCCAGCCACGGAAGCATCAGCGTGCCGACATAGCCCGAACCACCGACTAGCAGGATGCGCATTCACGTACCGTAGCAGGCAGGTACCGACTGCTCACCGGAATTTCCGCCCGGCCGCGCCGTCCGCCGCTCGACGCCATGTCCGAATCCCGCCAGTAGCGCGCGCCGATCCGGCTCAGACTGGATCCATGAACGTTTACACCGAGATCGAAAGCCCCGTCGGACCGCTGTTGCTGGTCGGCGAGAAGAGCGCGGACGGTGCGGTGCGGTTGGCGTCGCTGTCGATGGACGGACAGCGGTACGCGCCGAAGGTCCGCGACACCTGGACCGCCGACCCCGAAGCGTTCGCCGAGGTGACGCGGCAGCTGCGGGAGTACTTCGACGGGACCCGCACCGAGTTCTCGCTCGACTACGCGGTCACGGGCACCGACTTCCAGCGCCGCGTCTGGGACGCGCTCGACACCGTCCCGCACGGCACGACCACCACCTACGGCGCACTCGCGGCGCAGCTCGGCCTGCCGCGCGACCGGGTCCAGGCGCTGGGCGCGGCGATCGGGGCGAACCCGCTGCTGATCGTGCGGCCGTGCCACCGCGTCGTCGGCGCCGACGGGTCGATGCGCGGGTACGCCGGAGGCGTGGAGCGCAAGCAGTGGTTGCTGGCGCTGGAGGGAGCCATCGCGCCGCTGCTGGTCTGAGCCCCCGCGCCGCCGCACCGCCCCACCCCGCCGAGCAAGGAACCTGCCATGCCCACTGCGACCGCTACGTCCCCAGCCCTCACCCTCGCCGCCGCCGACTGGCCGTCCATCACCACCGAGCTCGACGCGTACGGCTGCGCCCCCACCCCGCAACTCCTCACCCCCGAGCAGTGCGCCACCATCGCAGCCCTCTACGACCGCCCCGAACTCTTCCGCACGACCGTCGACATGGCGCGCCACCGCTTCGGCTCCGGCCAGTACCGCTACTTCACCCACGACCTCCCCGACACCGTCAAAACCCTGCGCCACGCCCTCTGGCCGCACCTGCTCCCCATCGCCCGCGACTGGGCCGAGCGCCTGGGACGTCCGGCACCGTGGCCCGACGACCTCGACGAGTGGCTGGCGCACTGCCACGCCGCCGGCCAGGCCCGCTCGGCCCAGATCCTGCTCCGCTACGGCCCCGGCGACTGGAACGCCCTGCACCGCGACATCTTCGGCGACATGGTGTTCCCACTCCAAGCGGTCATCGGCCTGGACGCGTACGGCACGGACTACACCGGCGGCGAGTTCCTACTCGTCGAGCAACGCCCCCGCGCCCAATCCCGCGGCACCGCCACCCCGCTCCCGCAGGGCCACGCGCTGATCTTCACCACCCGCGACCGCCCCGTCCCCTCGGCCCGCGGCTGGTCCACCGGCCCAGTGCGGCACGGCGTCAGCACCGTGCGCTCCGGCCGCCGCCACGCCCTCGGCCTGGTCTTCCACGACGCGGCATGAGCGGCGCCGACACCGCAACCAACACCGCCACCGAAACCGACACCGAGCCCAACGCCGACCCCGATGCCGCCGCCGACACCGAGCCCGATGCCGAGCACAAGCCCAACCCCCGCACCGCCACCGCCGAGCCCGAGCCCGATGCCGAGCCCAAGCCCAACCCCGGCACCACCGCCGACCCCGAGCCCGAGCCCGCCACCGCCGAGCCCGCCGCCGAAACCACCGCCACCGCCAGCACCACCCCCGACACCGCACCACCCCCAACCCCCCGCACCTGGACCCTCCTAGCCCCCGACGCCCGCCCCTACCAAAGCCCCACCCCCGGCACCCTCGGCGGCCACCGCCGCCTCCACATCTACGGCCGCCTCGACTGCCCCTCCGCCCTCCGCCACATAGCCGCCGGCCACTACACCCCCCACCGCGTCTTCTTCCCCGACGAACCCACCGCCCTCGCCGCCGGCTACCGCCCCTGCGCCCGCTGCCTCCCCGAGCGTTACCGCGCCTGGTTACAGAGCACTTCTACGATTGCGCGCTGACCACGACCGCCCCGCTCCACCTCACCGGCGGCGCCGAAATCCCACATCGCGTCTTCGAGGTCTGGCACCGACCCCGCCTCCCCAACTGAGCAATAACACCGGCAGACCCACCCCAACCCCCGCGCTAGCGTCGAAACCGTGTCCGTAACCACCACGCCACCGCCCGGCACCCTACCGACCGGTAGCCCGCAGCCCACCCCACGCTCCACGGACCCCCGCCCCCGTTGCACTACACTCCGACCAGTCACAACCAGCTCGTCCGGCCGACACCAACGACTGCGCGGGGAAACCGGCCAGCCCACGACCGGTCGCACGACTGGTGCCTTGGAATAGAGGAAGGGCCCCGGCCGGTGTTCAGTCGTGTCGCCATCGTCAACCGTGGTGAGGCCGCGATGCGGCTCATCCACGCGGTCCGGGAGCTGAGCGCGCAAAGCGCCGCGCCGATCGAGACCGTTGCCCTGCACACGGACGTGGACCGCGACGCCACGTTCGTGCGCGAGGCCGACGTCGCCTACGACCTCGGCCCCGCCGCCGCGCGCCCCTACCTGGACCTGAAGCTGCTGGAGCGCGCGCTGGTGGCCTCCGGCGCGGACGCGGCCTGGGTGGGCTGGGGCTTCGTCGCCGAGGACCCCGCCTTCGCAGAGCTCTGCGACCGGATCGGCGTCACCTTCATCGGCCCGGACGCCGAGGCGATGCGCCAGCTCGGCGACAAGATCGGCGCGAAGCTGCTGGCCGAGGAGGTCGGCGTCCCGGTGGCGCCGTGGAGCCGCGGCGCGGTGGAGACGCTGGAGGCGGCGATCGAGGCGGCCGGGCAGATCGGCTACCCGCTGATGCTCAAGGCCACCGCCGGCGGCGGCGGACGCGGTATCCGCGTGATCACCGACGAGGCCGAACTCGTCGACGCCTACGAGCGCACCAGCCAGGAGGCGGCGCGCGCCTTCGGCTCCGGCATCGTCTTCCTGGAGCGCCTGGTCACCGGCGCCCGCCACGTCGAGGTCCAGGTGATCGCCGACGGCCAGGGCACCGCCTGGGCCCTGGGCGTCCGCGACTGCTCGGTGCAGCGCCGCAACCAGAAGGTGATCGAGGAGTCCGCCTCGCCGGTCCTCAGCCCCGAGCAGGTCGAGCAGCTGAAGACCTCCGCCGAGCGCCTGGCGGTCCGCGTCGGCTACCGGGGCGCGGCGACCGTGGAGTTCCTGTACCACCCCGGCGACCAGCAGTTCGCCTTCCTGGAGGTCAACACCCGCCTGCAGGTCGAGCACCCGATCACCGAGCTGACCACCGGCTTCGACCTGGTCAAGGCGCAGCTGCACGTGGCCTCCGGCGGCAAGCTCGAAGGCCGCCCGCCGGCCGAGCGCGGGCACGCCATCGAGGCCCGGCTCAACGCCGAGGACCCGGACCGCGACTTCGCCCCCTCCCCGGGCCGCATCACGCGTCTGGACCTGCCCGCCGGCCCCGGCGTCCGGGTCGACACCGGCGTGTCCGAGGGCGACACCATCCCCGCCGACTTCGACTCGATGATCGCCAAGGTCATCGCCTACGGCCGGGACCGCGACGAGGCCCTGGGCCGTTTGCGCCGCGCGATGGCCGAGACCTCCGTGGTCATCGAGGGCGGCACCACCAACAAGAGCTTCGTGCTGGACCTGCTGGACCAGCCCGAGGTCATCGACGCCTCGGCCGACACCGGCTGGATCGACCGGGTCCGCGCCCAGGGCCGCCTGGTCTCGCACCGCAACGCCGCGGTCGCGCTGGCCGCCGCCGCGATCGACGCCTACGAGGACGAGGAGCGGGTCGAGCGGGCCCGGCTGCTGTCCACCGCCTCCGGCGGCCGTCCGCAGGTGCAGCACGAGTCCGGCCGTCCGCTGGACCTGAAGCTGCGCGGCGTGGGCTACCGGGTCCGGGTGGCCCGGGTCGGCGCGGCGCGCTTCCGGGTCGGGATAGAGGCCGGCGACGGCCACGGCGCGCAGTCGCAGACTCAGACACAGACACAGACCGCGGACGTGGTGCTGGACCGCTTCGACCGGCACACCGGCCAGATCGTCGTCAACGGCCGGCGCTTCCGGCTGCTGACCGCCACCCACGGCTCGGTCCACCAGGTCGAGGTCGACGGCGTCACGCACCGCGTCAGCCGCGACGAGGGCGGCGTGGTCCGCTCCCCGGCCCCGGCGCTGGTGATCGCCACGCCGCTGGAGGTCGGCGCGGAGGTCGAGGCCGGCGCGCCGGTCGTCGTGCTGGAGAGCATGAAGATGGAGACGGTGCTGCGCGCGCCGTTCAAGGCCCGGCTCAAGGAGCTGGCGGTCAGCGTCGGCAGCCAGGTGGAGACCGGCGCCCCGCTGCTGCGGTTGGAGCAGATCGTCGAGGAGGACCCCGAAGACGCGGCCTCCGACGGCGGCGCGGCGCACGCGTCCGAGGCCGTCGAGCTGGACCTGCCCCCGGCCCCGGCCGAGGTCCCCATCCGCACCCGCGTGGCGCAGGGCCAGGAGGACCTTCGCAGCCTGCTGCTGGGCTTCGACGTGGACCCGCACGACGAGGACCGCATCCTGGAGGCCTACCTGGAGGCCCGCACTACCGCCGGCGAACAGGGCCTGCGGCCCCGGGCCGGCGAGCTGAGCCTGATCGAGGTCTTCGCCGACCTGGCCGACCTGGGCCAGAACCGCCCGGCCGGGGCCGAGAAGGACGAGGCCGGCGAAAGCCAGCTGCACAGCGCGCACGAGTACTTCCACACCTACCTGCAGAGCCTGGACGTCGAGCGCGCGGGCCTGCCGGAGTCCTTCCAGGCGGCCCTGCGCAAGGCCCTGGCGCACTACGGCATCACCGAGCTGGACCGCTCGCCGGAGCTGGAAGCGGCGGTGTTCCGCATCTTCCTGGCCCGGCAGCGTGCTGCCACGGACGCCACCGTGGTGACCACGCTGCTGCGCGCCTGGCTGCGCGAACTGCCGCCGGACGAGCTGCTGCGCGAGCCCACCGGCCTGGCCCTGGAGCAGCTGATCGCGGCCACGCAGGTCCGCTTCCCGACCATCGCCGACCTGGCGCGCGGCGTGGTCTACGCCTGGTTCGGCCAGCCGCTGCTGCGCCGCAACCGGGCCCGCGTCTACGCCGAGGTCCGCAAGAACCTGCGGTACCTGGACGAGAACCCGCAGGCCGAGGACCGCGCCGAGCGGATCGCGGAGATGGTGCGCAGCACCGAGCCGCTGGTGCGGCTGCTGGGGCAGCGCCTGGTGCACACCGAGCTGGACAACAGCGTCATGCTCGAAGTCCTGACCCGGCGCTACTACGGCAACAAGGGCCTGACCGGCGTGCAGACCACCGAGGTCGCCGGGAGCTCCTTCGTGGTCGCCGAGCACGACAGCTCGCGCCTGGTGTCGGCGGCCGTGCCCTTCGACCGGCTCGGCGACACGCTGGACGGCCTGGGCCAGCTGGCGGCCTCCGACGGCGCGCTGGACGCCGACATCTACCTGCTGTGGGAGAACCAGCCGGACACCGACGAGGCCGCGACCGCGCTGCAGCGCGTGATGAGCGCGCACCCGCTGCCGCAGCAGGTGCGGCGGGTGACGGCCACGGTGGCCGGCCGGCGCGGCGCGGTGATGCACCACCACTTCACCTTCCGCCGCACCACCACCGGGATGACCGAGGAGCGGCTGATCCGCGGCCTGCACCCGTACATCGCCGAGCGGATGCAGCTGGAGCGCCTGACCAAGTTCGACCTGACGCGCCAGCCGTCCTCCGACGAGGACGTGTACCTGTACCAGTGCGTGGCGCGGGAGAACCCGGCCGACGACCGGCTGGTCGCCTTCACCCAGGTCCGCGACCTGACCGAGCTGCGCGACCACGACGGCCGCCTGGTGGCACTGCCGACCGCCGAGGACGCGATCGCGGCGTGCGTGGACTCCATCCGCCGCGCGCAGCTGCGGCGGCCGTCCAACAAGCGGTTCAGCACCAACCGGGTCGTGGTCTACCTGTGGCCGGTGTCGAACATCAAGCGCTCGGAACTGTTCCTGATCGCGCAGCGCATCCTGCCCTCGACGGCCGGCGCGGGTCTGGAGGAGATCGAGCTGATCGGGCGGCAGCGCTCGTGGCAGACCGGCGAGCTGATCAAGATCGCGGTCCGGGTCCGCTTCGACACCGCGGGCAACCCCTCGCTGAGCGTCGGCGAGCCCACCCTGGACCCGATCGAGCCGCTGGACGACTACCGGCTGAAGGTGCTGCGCGCGGCCAGCCGCGGCACGGTGTACCCGTACGAGCTCGTGGACCAGCTCGGCGACTTCGCCGAGTACGACCTGGACGACCCGGCCGGCTCGGCCGACGCGGCCGGGAAGCACCGACTGGTCCCGGTGGACCGGCCCAAGGGCCAGAACAAGGCCGCGATGGTGGCCGGCGTGATCACCACCCGCACCCGGCGGCACCGCCAGGGCGTCACGCGCGTGCTGCTGCTCGGCGACCCGACGAAGTCCCTGGGCGCGCTGTCGGAGCCGGAGTGCCGCCGGGTGATCGCCGCCCTGGACCTGGCCGAGCAGATAAAGGTCCCGCTGGAGTGGTACGCGCTGTCCTCCGGCGCGCGCATCTCGATGCAGTCCGGCACCGAGAACATGGACTGGGTGGCCGCGGCGCTGAAGCGGATCGTGGAGTTCACGCAGGACGGCGGCGAGATCAACGTCGTGGTCAACGGCATCAACGTCGGGGCGCAGCCGTACTGGAACGCCGAGGCCACGATGCTGATGCACACGCGCGGCGTGCTGGTGATGACCCCGGACTCGGCGATGGTGCTGACCGGCAAGCAGGCGCTGGACTTCTCCGGCGGCGTCTCGGCCGAGGACAACTTCGGCATCGGCGGCTATGACCGCGTCATGGGCCCCAACGGCCAGGCGCAGTACTGGGCGCCTTCGCTGGCGGCGGCTCGGGACGTGCTGATGGCGCACTACGACCACACGTACATCGCCCCCGGCGAGACCACACCGCGCCGGGCCGCCACCGACGACCCGCACAACCGCGACATCAGCCCCTTCCCGCACACCTTCGCGGGCTCGGACTTCAGCACGGTCGGCGAGATCTTCAGCGCCGCGGCGAACCCGGACCGCAAGAAGGCGTTCGACATCAGGACCGTGATGCGCGCGCTGTCCGACCAGGACCACCCGGTCCTGGAGCGCTGGGCCGGCATGGCGGGCGCGGAGACGTCGGTGGTGCAGGACGTGCACCTGGGCGGGCTGCCGGTCTGCCTGGTCGGCATCGAGTCGCGGGCCGTGCCCCGCCGGGGGTTCCCGCCCACCGACGGCCCGGACACGTACACCGCCGGCACACTGTTCCCGCAGTCCTCGAAGAAGGTGGCACGGGCCATCAACTCGGCCAGCGGCAACCGGCCGCTGGTGGTGCTGGCGAACTTGTCAGGCTTCGACGGCTCTCCGGAGTCGATGCGCAAGCTGCAGCTGGAGTACGGCGCCGAAATCGGGCGCGCGATCGTGAACTTCCAGGGCCCGATCGTCTTCTGCGTGATCTCCCGCTACCACGGCGGCGCATTCGTGGTGTTCTCCAAGGCCCTGAACCCGAACATGACGGTGCTGGCCCTGGAGGGATCGTTCGCCTCGGTCCTCGGCGGCGCCCCGGCGGCCGCGGTGGTGTTCGCCGGAGACGTGAACTCCCGCACCGCGAACGACCCGCGCATCCGCGACCTGGAGGCACGCGTGACGGCGGCCGCCGGCACCGACCGCGCTGCACTGGCGGCGGAGCTCGACGAGCTGCGGGTGTCGGTGCGCGCCGAGAAGCTGGGCGAGGTCGCGACGGAGTTCGACCGGGTGCACAGCATCCAGCGCGCGGTGCAGGTCGGGTCGGTGGACGAGGTGATCAAGGCGGCGGAGATGCGACCGAAGATCATCGCGGCGATCGAGGCCCGGTTGGGGTAGGGGTACTGGTTTTGTACCGGTTAGCGCGGGCCCGGCGAAGACTCTTCGCCGGGCCTGCGGCATACGGTGATTTTCCGGCCACTCTGCGGCGTAGGCTTCTCCAGAGCATTCGGGCACTCGATCGCCCCCGGTGAACGGAGAAGACCATGCGAAAGATCGCTCTCCACTACCCGGAACTGACTCCGCGCTGGGGGATGTTGCTGCCCGCGGCACTCTTCTATCCGAAGATCGCCCTGATGCGGCCTCGCGATTTCACGATCTACGAGGACTCCGAAGTCACCGAACTGCGCAATGAACTCGACCTGATCGTCGATGTCGATCCGCGCGCGGCGGCGCAGGCGATCGCACCAAAGTTCGTTGAGGCCATCGAGCGGTACACCGGACGCGAGCATCCCTATGTCCAAGGCCGACACACATCGGTGCACTGGGCACCTTCCGAGACCACGCTGCGCTCGGCCAAAATCATCGTGGATTCCGAAATCCACCATGAAAAGCTCGACAGCACGGTTGAGGAAGCCTTCAAAGCGCTCGGACTGGCCAAGGAAACGAATGACCCGCTGGCGCCCTGGTTGCTGGTGGAACGCGGCGTCGCCAACGTCTATCTCTGCGTGCTGGCCGAAGAACTTGCCCGGCAGAACCACATGCAGGCCGTCACCAACCATGAGTGGGACTTCGGATACGTCTGCGATTGGACATCCGATGCGATCGTCGCCGCGCTCATGCAGCACGGCCGCAGTCCCGGGCTCCCGAACACCAGCTCGTCAGCGCTGTACAACGGCATCGGACTGCTCGCCGTGCGCGTTTTCCTCCCCGACAACGCGCATGAGGTCCCCGCAAAGAAAGTCGTCGAGATCCGCGAGCGCTACCACGCGGAGTTCCTGGCGTTCCTGGACGAGATCGAAGCAGCCGCCGCCGACCTCAGCGCCGCACTCGCCGACATCGCCGAGGCGTCAGTCCTCGAAGCGTATGTGAAATCCGAGGTGGAGAACCGGTTCGTCAAACGCGCGGAGGACCTGGAGAAGGCTCTTCGCGGCCTGAACATCGCGACAGCTTCCACCACCGTCACCACCAAGTTCGAGGTCCCCGCGCTGCTGAGCGTCACGGCGGCAGGCGTCATGGCGCACCAGCCCCTGGTGGCGGGGTCAAGCGCGGTCGCCGCCGGCCTGCTTGGCGTGTATACGCGGATGCGGGAGCAGCGCAAGGAAATCCTGGCGCCATCGGGCGCAACATACCTGTACGACATGCGGCGCGCTCTCACGCCACCGAGCCACTTGGCCAAGGTCGCCCAAAAAATCAGCCGTATCGGCACGGGGAAGGATTCCGGCAACTGATCCCACGGCCGCCCCGGGCACACTCACCACCCGAAGCGGCCGCAATCTCAGTTCAGCAACCCACTACTCGCTCACAGCTTCGAAAGATCCACCGCCCCCGCCATCACCTGGTACCCCGCCGCGCTCGGGTGCAGGTGGTCGCCGCTGTCGTAGGCGGCCAGCAGGGCCGGCGGGTTGGCGGGGTCGCGTACGGCGGCGTCGAAGTCGACGTAGCCGTCGAAGACGCCGCCGCTTGACCGTACGAAGGTGTTCACCGCCTGGCGTTGTGCCTCGTAGGCGCTGGTCCAGGCGCTGTAGCCCTCGAAGGGGGTTACTGTGCCGCCGAGGACTGTGATGCCTTCGGCGTGTGCCTCTGCCGCTATCTGCTTCAGGCCGGTGATCACCGCGTCGGCGGAGGTGCCGGACTTGATGTCGTTGACGCCTTCCAGGATGATCAGTGTCCTGACATTGCTTTGGCTCAGTACGTCGCGGTCCAGGCGGCTCACCGCGCTAATGCCGCCGTTGCCGGTGCCCTGGATGCCGGTGAAGTCGTCGCTCACCACGCGGTTGGCGCTGATGCCCTCGTCGATCACGCCGCGGTGTGGGTCCGAGCTCGCGCTCAGGCGGCGCCACAGGTCGTTCGGCCAGCGGTCGTTGCCGTTGTACGTGGAGCCGACGCCGTCGGTGATCGAGTCGCCGAGTGCCACGACCGTGCCGACCGGCGGGCCGCTGGGTACGACGTCCACGCCGGACAGCAGCGTCCAGAAGCTGAAGGTGTTGTTCACCGGGTAGTTGCTCACGTCAGTGGTCTGATCCCCTGCTTCGTCAGCGGTCGAATACATGTCCTGCGTGCCGAGGCTGTGCACGGACTCCAGCTGCACCGTGCCCGGGAAGTACACGCTGACCAGCAGGTTCGCGTCCGGCGGGACGGTGAACGGCACCGCGTCGCTGATCGCCTGGCCGCCGCCCGGGATCGTCGTGGCCTGATTCCCGTTGAACGTCAGCGTGGCCGGCGTGCCGGTCGCCACCGAGGTGCTGCTCTGCACCGCGACCGTCACGTGCCCGACGTTCACCGGCGCGCCGACGAATGCGTTGTCCAGCCGCACCCGCACCTGCGAGCCGCCGACGCTGGAGTGCTCGACCATCCGCAGCGTCCGGTCGGTCCACGGTCCCGGCACCAGCCCGTCGTCGGCGGCCGCGGCCCAGCTCCCGCTCCAGGCTCCGGCCGACGCCCGCAGGCCGAGCGCGAAGATGTGCAGCTCGTTGCCGGCCGGTGGCGACGCCAAGGTCGGCAGCGTCAGTGAGGCCAGCGTCTTGCCCGGCGCCAGCGGCACGGACTCCACGTACAGCTTCGCCGACGCCGCCGCCTGGCCGCCGGCCTGGTTCCAGTGCGGCAGCGAGACGGCCATCGTGTCCGTCGCCCCGACGATCCAGTCCGGCGTGCCGATCGTGTAGCCCTGCGTGCTGCCGTCGCTGTACGTCAGCGTCCCGGACCCGGACGCGGCACCGTCGGTGCTCGTCGCCAGGAAACTCAGGGCACTGCCGGCGGCCGAATAAGAGATCTGCTGCCCGTTGGCCACCACGTTGTCCGGCTTCCCGGCCGCGACCTGCGGCAACGCCAACCGCGCAGCGCCGGCGACCACCTGCGCTCCGGGCAGCCAGCCCGCGGCGATGAGGTCCTGCTGCGAGAAGCTGTTGCCCGAGCCGTCCAGATTCGCCCCGGTGACGCTGCCGTCGTCGCTGATCCCGACGTTGTCGAACGCCGACGCCAGAGAAGCCACCGGCGCGGCCGGCCCGAACGCCGCGGCGAACACGTGCATCGCCGCGCCGCTACCGCCGGTCGCGTTCGGCAGCGTCACCGACGCCACCGCCTTGCCCGCCACCAGCGGCACCGAGGTCAGGAACAGGCTCACCTGGTGCACCTGCCGGCCGCCGGTCGAGTTCCGGTACGGCGACACCGCCGCGATCGCGACGGTCCCGGCCCACCAGTCCGGCACGGACATCGCAAAGCTCTGCGTCGACCCGTCGGCGTACGTCACCGTCCCAGTCCCGCTCGTGGTCCCGTCGGTACTGGTCGCCACCAGATCCAACGCACCGCCGGACCCGACGTCAGCGAACGTCTGCCCGGCGGCAACCGTGTTGTCGGCCTGACCAGGCGCGATCTGCGGCACGCGCACGGTCGCGCCGTCGGCCAGCGTGTACGCCGCACCCGGCGACCAGCCGTCGGCAGCCAGCGCCTCGGCGGAGAAGCTGGACCCGCCGCCGTCCAGATTCGCCGCCGACTGCGCGGCGTCGTCGCTGATCCCGGCGTTGTTGAAGGTCGCCGCCAATCCGTTCGAGCTCGCGTGCGATGTCGCGGACGCGGCACGCGCCGTGCCGTGCATGAGGCCTGCGAAACACAGGCACGAGGCGAACAGGAGCACTGCGGGCCGGCGCAGCCGGTCCCGGACGAAGGGAACGTTCACACCCCGAAGTGTCGAATTCCCCTGACATGCTGTCAATGGCCTGCTATCGAGCGAGGGAACGTTACCGCTGAAGGGAATCCGGGATCGCGGCCAGCAAAGCGACGAGCGAACCATCCCCGACCGCCGCCAGATCCGAGGCTGCCTGCGCACGCTCCCAAGGCTCCGCGTCCCGCGCCAGAACGGCGATCCGCTCGGACATCAAAGGGCTGATCGCCACGTCACGACCGCCACCGCCGGCCATCACATCCGCGGCGACCCCGTGCACCGCGCCCAGAAAACCAAGCCCGTGCACCGTCAACTCGATCGTCGCGCACGCCCGCAAAGCGCCCCAATCACCGGCCACCGCAGCCGCCCCGGCGACCCGTGCCGCCTCCCGCGCATCGTTCAAACACCGGTACCCGACATCGACGCCGAGAACCAGAACCGTCCGATGAACAGCCACCGGCGCCCGCAACCGAGGGTCGCCCAGCGCGATCTCCTCCAGCGCATCATCAATATCCTGCGACCGGATTCCGCTTACACCAGCGTCATAAATCGCCCTGGACTCCTCCCACGACGCCGCCGCAAGCCACTCCCCCACCGCGTCGATGTCCCGATCCGACAGCGACGCCCACGAAGGAAGGCCCGTCTGCGTCAGGGCGAACCACGTCCGCCCGACCAGGTCCGGCTCGACCCGCACCCGATTGCGAACCAGCACTCTGATCTGACCGCGCACCGACGACACCGGGCAGTCCAGGAGCCCCACGGCCAGCCGCATCCCGTGCTCGACTTCCCCGTGCAGCGCCTGATACCAGGCATACGCCAGCGTGATCAGCGCCCGCGAACCCTCGTCGGCCAGCCCGGCGATCGCCTCCTCCCACAGCGCCGGCACGTCGGCGACCTGGCCGGCAGCGGCCATCTCGTTCGCCCGATCACCCAAAGACGCTGCCAACGAACGCATAGCGTCGCGGCCCGCGGCCGGGACATCCGCCACTTTCTCCACCTTCTGATATCAAGACTCTGTCAAGGCCGGTCTAGGTACAAACTATCGTATGTTTCTCCTTGTCACTACGTACAGCCAGATATATACAGAACACATCGAGCACGATCGAAGACGGTGATCCCGGTTCGTGCTCCCGTCACCTTCCCCCCACCTCTGGAGGTCTCGCATGCCCAAAACCGAACTCCTCGACACCGACAGCGTCGTCAGCAGCTGGCTGAGCTCGGGCGACGACGAGAGCCCGGCCGGCCCCCTGTTCACCGGCGGCAAGTACGCCGAGGCCGACATCATCGGCGCGATCATCCGCGAGACCCGGGGCACGTGCAGCTCCTGCACCGCCTCGCGCGGCGGCGAGTGCTGCTGAACCGCAGGTGACCTCCCGTTTCTCCGGTGAGTTCGCCGGAGCACTGGGCTGCCTGGCCGCGCCGGTCACGGCCGGCCTGGCGGCCCGGCTCGCCGCCGTCGAGGCCCTGGGCGGGCCCGAGCGCGCGGCGATCGCCGAGGCCGCCGAGCGCGCCGTTCTGGAAACCGTCCACCGCAAGGTCAGCAGGGTTCTGCTGCTCGAACTCAACGCCGCGCGCCTGACCGGCCGGCTCACCGCCGAGGATCCCGCCGCGCGCTGGGACGAGTTCCTGGCGATGGCCGACAACACAGAGTTCTGGCACTCCCTGTCGGGCCGCTATCCCACGCTCCAGCAGCGCCTGGACGCCGTCATGCAGCGCCGCGCCGACGCCGCCTTGGCGCTGGCCCGCCGCTTCGCCACCGATCGCAGCACCCTGACGGAGCTGACCGGCATCGACCCCGGAGAACTCCGGCACGTCGAGTTCGGCGCCGGCGACAGCCACCGGGGCGGACAGTCGGTCGCGATCCTGGAGCTGGCCGAGGCCAAGGTCGTCTACAAGCCGCGTCCCGTCGAGGTCGACAAAGCCCTGACACGGCTGCTCGAAACCGTGCTCCCCGACGTCCCGGCCGCCACGCGCATCCGCGTACCGGCCGTCATAGCCCGCGACGGCTACGGCTGGAGCGAGTTCATCGAGCACCGCTACTGCGACTCCGACGCCGAGCTGACCGCCTTCTACCGCGGCGTCGGCCACTGGCTGGCCGTGATGCGCCTGCTCGGCGGCAGCGACCTGCACACCGAGAACGTCATCGCGCACGGCCCGGTCCCGGTCGTCGTGGACTGCGAAACCCTGTTCAGCACCATCCCCGAAGGCCCGCCCTCGGGCCTGGGCCACGCCGTCGACACCGCCGCCAAGCTGGTCGACGAGACCGTGTTGCGGGTCGGCATGCTCCCGAACCGCGGTGCGGCCCTGGGCTGGCGCGGCGTGGACTCCTCCTCCGTCGGCGCGCTCCCGGACGAGCAGCCCTCCGGCCAGGTCCCGGTCATCGTCGACGCCGGCACCGACCACGCCCGCCTGGGCTTCGCCGAGGCCACACCCCAACCCGCCGCGAGTCTGCCGAGCCCGAAGCCGGCGCTGGCCGAGTACTGGGAGACCGTCGCCGCGGGATTCGAAGAAGGCTGCGACGCGCTGGCCGACGCCGACCAGGCCGGCGTCCTGGAACCGGCGATGGCGGCGTTCGGAGACTGCCAGATCCGCATGGTGCTGCGCGCCACGGACGTCTACGAAGAAGTCGCCCGCATGCTCTGGCACCCGGTCTCGCTGCACGACGAGCCCGCGGCCGTGCACCGCGCCACCGACCTGTTCGTCCAGATGGCCCAGCAGTCCTCGGCGGCGCCGGGCGAACCGGACGTCGTCGCGGCGGAGATCGCCGACCTGCTGACCGGCGACATCCCCTACTTCGGCACCACGCCCCGCACCGGCCGGCTCACCGGCCCCGGCGGCACGCACTGGCTGCCCGAACAGGACCTGGTCGCCGACGCGCTGATCCGCTGGCGCGGCGCCGATCTGGACTTCGACCGCAGCATCATCCGCGCGACGCTGGTCAGCGCGTATCTGAATGCTGACTGGACGCCGAGCAAGGGCCTGCGCAAACCAACGACCGTCAGCACCGGCGGCGTCGACAGGCGTCGCAGAGCCCTGGCAGCCGAGCTGGTCCGCCAGGTCCGCGACAGCGCGACCCGCGGCACGGACGGCACGGCCACCTGGATCGCACCGGTCCTGAGCCTCACGGGCTGGGTCGTCCAGCCGCTGAGTCCTGATCTGTACAGCGGTCTGCCCGGCGTGGCGCTGCTGCTGGCCGCCTATCAGCAAGAGGCCGAGGCCGGCCGCGCCGACACCGTCGAAGGCGTCGCCACGCTCCTCGACGCGACCGTCCAGACCATCCGCCTGGCCGGCGACCACTCCGCGAAGCTGCGCGCCGACGGCATCGCCATCCGCCCCCGCGAACCCGGCGGCTGGGTCGGTCTGGGCTCGGAGCTGTGGACCTGGCTGACCCTGCGCCGCTTCGGCGCGGTCGGCGACGAGGCCCTGGACCGGGCCCGAACCCTGGCCGCCCTGGTCCCCGGCGCGATCGGCGACGCCGAGGAGTACGAACTCGTCTCCGGCCCGGCCGGCGCCATCGTCCCGCTGCTCCAGCTCACCGCCACCACCGGCGAGCAGCGCTGGACCGACATCGCCGCGCACATCGGCACGGTCCTGTGCGACGCCGCGCTGACCAAGGACGCCGGCGTGACCTGGCCGACGACCCGCTGGCCCGGCGGCCTCGGCGGCTGCGCGCACGGCGCGTCCGGCATCGGCTGGGCCCTGGCCCGCCTCGCGCTGGCCACCGGTGACGCCCGGGCGTCCGAGACGGCGCGCGCCGCGTTCGCCTTCGAGGAGTCCTGCTACGACCCGACCGTCGGCGGCTGGACCGACCTGCGCGAGATCGAGCCCGGCCTGACCGCGAACGCCTGGTGCCACGGCTCGGTCGGGATCGCCCTGACCCAGCTGGACCTGGCGCGGCGCGGCTGGCCGTCCGGCAACGTCGACAGCATCCTGACACGCGCCGCGTCCGCCGCCTACACGCACGGCATGGGCTGGAACCACACGCTGTGCCACGGCGAACTCGGTGTCTGGGAGCTGATGGACGCCGCGCTGCGGGACGGCTTCGCTCCGGACGGCGTGGACCGGAAGGGCTTCGAGGCGCACATCGTGGCCAGCCTGGAGGAGAACGGCGCGATCAGCGGCATGGCGCGCAAGGCGTTCTCCCCGGCGATGATGTCCGGGCTCGGCGGCGTGGCGTATCAGCTGCTGCGGATGGGCGCCGGCAGCGAGTTGCCGTCGGTGCTGGTGCTCGACGATCCGTTCTGACGCTTGACGGTCTCGACCTTCTCAAAGCTCTGTCGCTGAAGCAGGTAGGACCGCGCGTACCAGCCGTCGGCCGAGACCAGCTCCGCGTGCGTCCCCTGCTCGGCGACCCGGCCCTCGGCGAAGACGTAGATGTAGTCCGCGCATTCGGCGACGTTCCCCAGCCGGTGCGTGATCATCACGATCGTGCCGCCGTACTCGCGCAGCCGATGGTAGAACGCTGCTTCGGCGGCGGCGTCGAGGCTGGACGTGGGCTCGTCGGCGATCACCAGCGCCGCACGCCGGAAGAAGCCGCGGGCCAGCGCAAGCCGCTGCCACTGGCCGCCGGAGACCGACAGACCGCCGCTGAGGCTGCGCTCCAGCAGCGTGTCGTAGCCGCGCGGCAGAGCACTGATGAACTGGTGCGCGCCGGCGTGCCGGGCCGCCTCCTCGATCCGTGCCGGGTCCGGCTCCGCGGTCCACTCCCCGATGCGGATGTTCTCCCCCGCGGTGAACGGGAAGCGCGTGTGGTCCTGGTCGATGAAGGCGATCCGGGAGCGCAGCGTGTCGATGTCCATCTGCGCGCTGTCGCGGCCGTCCCAGGTGATGCGCCCCGAATCGGGCAAGTACAGCCGGCCGAGCAGCTTGGCCATCGTCGTCTTGGCCGCGCCGTTCTCCCCCACGAACGCGACCACCTGCCCGCGCCGCACCCGCAGCGAGACGCCCGCGACCGCCGGCGTCTTCGCCCCCTGATAAGCGAACACCACGTCCTCGACACGGATCTCGTCGAACTCCTCGGGCGTCGACTCGCTCCCAGCCGGCGGCAGGTGACCGGCGGCGTCGTCGCAGAACGAGCGGTAGTCCTCCAGGTACAGACCCTCGGCATACAGTTCATTGATATCCATGGCAAGTCCGAGCAGCGCCTGCTGCACCCGGCTCACGGCCAGGTACGCCGTCCCGCCGACGGCCAGCGGAATCGCCTGCCGCCACAACAGAAACGCGAGCACGGCGTAGACCACACCGGTGAAGAACCCCGCGATGGCGTTCCCCACAATCATGGACGATGTCTCCGCGCGGACCAGCTGCAACCGCTCGGCCAGGTAGGCGTCGGTGATGCGGCGGTAGCGCTCGACCAGGTACCCGGACAGCGACAGCGCGCGGACGGCGGCGGCCGACGTGGTCGTCACCGCCAGCCCGATCAACAGGTTCTGCCGGCGCCGGCCCTCGACCCAGCGCACGAAGACCTTGTAGTCCAACCGGGCCACCCGCACCGCGGCCCACCAGCGCGGCACCACCGACAGCAGAAGCAGCGGCACCAGCACGGGATGCAGCACGGCAAGCACCCCGGCCACGCCGATGAGCGTCGCAAGGCTCTGCAACACCTGCTGCGTGATGGCCAGCATGCTGCGCGCCGAGATGGAGCCGCGCTCGGCGCGCTGCGATGCGTCGACCCAGTCGGCCTTGTCGAAGGCGACGAGCTCGGCGCGCGTGCACAGCTCCTGCAGCCGGATCATCGCCCGGGCGTCCATCATCGGCCCGAGCTGCTGCGCGAACGCCTTGGCGATCGAGTCGCACAACGACCGGGAAGCAGTCAGCACCAGCACCACGAGCATCGACGGCAGTGCCGCGCGGATCCGGTCCGGGGTGGCGCCGGCGCCGAACAGCGGGGCCAGCACGTCGGTGGTGGCGTACAGGCTGAAGGCCCCGGCCAGCGAGGAAGCCGTCTGTACGACCAGCAGCGCGATCGTGCGGGCCTTGGACGCCTCGGCGGCCAGCCGGATCGAGGTCGCGATCAGCAGCGGCAGGCGGCGCGCCACGGTGCGGTAGCCGGTCCCGGCGGTGTCGGCGTAGCCGGTGTTCCAGCCGTCCGGGTCCGGCGCCATGTCGTCGATGACGGTGACGGGCACCGCGTCCACGTCGAACGCCCGGGTCATCCGCCGCCAGAGCCCGGCCCATCGAGTCATCAGATCAGTCTCGCCGACCTGCCGTCGATCGTCGAGGGCTGATAGTGCGGAACGGGCGCTCGTGCACGATCCCTGCGCGAAACTGATTGAAACTGACCCTTCCCAAACACTTGCGCACGGCGCTCGCGCTTCTTACGGTGACTCGGCGAGATCAGTCCTCTCCCTCGGAGGTGTAATGTCCCGCACCACCCCCCGCCGGCGGCTGTTCGGCGCCGTCGCCGCGACCGTGATGGTGTTCGGCGCCCTGACGGCCGCCACGCCGGCGGTCTCAGCCGCCACCGGCAGCGCCGGCAGTACTGGCAGCACCGGTAGCGCCGCCCCGACGGCCCCGCCGCCGATCAACACCCACCCCTCCTACAACGGCCTCGCGCTGACCCCGCCGATGGGCTTCAACGACTGGGCCGGCTTCGAGTGCAACAGCGACATGAACGAGACGCTGTTCACCAAGACCGCCGACCAGATCGTCAAACTGGGCCTGAACAAGCTCGGCTACGACTACGTCAACATCGACGACTGCTGGATGCAGAAGACCCGGGACGCCAACGGCAACCTCCAGGTCGACGCCACCCGCTTCCCGCACGGCCTGAAGTGGCTCGGCGACTACATCCACAGCAAGGGCCTGAAGTTCGGCATCTACGAGGACGCCGGCTACCAGACCTGCCAGGGCGCGGCCGGCAGCTACGGCCACTTCCAGCAGGACGCCGACCTCTACGCCTCCTGGGGCGTGGACTACCTCAAGCTCGACTACTGCTACCAGCCGATGGACCAGTTCCCCGGCAAGACCGCCAGCCAGGTCGCGCAGATCGTCTACACCGAGGCCAGCCAGGCGCTGCTGAACGAGCACCGGCCGATGATGTTCTCCGAGTCGGCCCCGGCCTACGCCTGCTGCTCCGGCGCGGACTTCACCAACGAGCTGACCTGGCTCTACCAGCACGGCAACCTGTGGCGCTTCGGCTCGGACATCTACGACGCCTGGCCGAGCGTGCTGGAGAACTACAGCGAGGACAACACGCCAGGCCTCGCGCAGTGGGCCGGCCCCGGGCACTGGAACGACGCGGACATGCTGGAGGTCGGCAACGGCGGGCTGAGCCCGACCGAGGAGCAGACCCAGATGACGCTGTGGGCCGAGATGGCCTCGCCGATCCTGCTGTCCACGGACCTGTCGAAGCTGACGCCGACCGAGGTCGGGATCGTGGCGAACCCCGACGTGGTGGCCGTGGACCAGGACAAGCTCGGCGCGCAGGGCACGATCGTGCAGTCGGGCACCGGATATGACGTGCTGGCCAAGCCGTTGGCGAACGGCGACGTCTCGGTCGTGTTGTTCAACAAGGGCGACACCGCGCAGACGGTGACGACCAACGCCGCGACCATCGGCCTGCGGGCCGGCGGCGCGCCGCTCCAGCTGACCGATCTGGTGAGCAAGGCCAAGAGCGCCAGCGACGGCACGATCTCCGCATCCCTGGCGCCGCACGCGACGGTCATCTACCGGGTCCATCCCCGGGGCGACAAGCACCTGCCGATCCACACCGCGGCCACGATCAGCGGTGCGCCGCTGGCCGCCGGGGTGCCGACGCCGGTGAGCGTGTCGTTCGGCAACTACGGGTACTTCGATGCGCAACAGCCCTCTGTCACGCTGAAGCTGCCGGCCGGGTGGACCGCGACGCCGTCGTCGGTGCGGTTGAAGAACGTCAAGCCGGGAACGTCGGCGACGGCCACGTTCATGGTCACCGCGAGCGCTCCGCCACCGGGGAAGGTGACGACGACGCTGAGCGCCGCGGTCGCCTACCGCGATCGCGGGACGCCTTCGGTCGACGGCGCCGACTTGTCGAACGTCACGAACACACCGTTCCCGACGTTGGCCGCGGCGTTCAACAACATAGCCGTCACTGACGAGACCAACACCGGCCCCGGGAACTTCGACGGCGACAACGACAGCTACTCGGCGCAGGCACTCGCGACCGCCGGGGCCACCCCGGGAGCCTCGGTCAAAGCCGGCGGCACGACGTTCACCTGGCCGTCGTCGGCGACCGGGACGAACGACAACGTGGCCGGCAGCGGCGTGATGGTGAACGTCACCGGACAGGGGTCGAAGCTCGGCTTCCTCGGCGCGGAGGCCGGGTTCGACACGGACACGGTCACGGTGACGTACACGGACGGCTCGTCCAGCAGCGGGAGCCTCGGCTTCCCGAACTGGTGCTGCTCGTCGCCGACCGCGTACGGGGCGACGCCGGCGATCGTCACCACGCATCGGAACACGCCGAGCGGACCGGCGAACTTCGGGATCGACTACGACGTGTTCTACAACTCGATCGCGATCGACGCCTCGAAGACGGTGAAGACGGTGACCGTGCCGAACGATCCGGCGATCCACATCTTCGCGATGACGGTTCAGCCCTAGGACCGGGCGCGCCGCCGGGTTCTCGTTGCCCGGCGGCGCTCCTGTTCACACGGATACTCGCGGTTGCGCAACGGGTTGTTGAGGATTCCTCACACTCGGGGCCTGCGGCGTTTAGCCTTCACGCCATGACCACTGCCTTTCATCGCAGAAGACTCACGGTATGGGGTGCCGGTGCCGCCGCGCTGGCGTTGACCGGCGGGGCGATCGTCGTGGCCGAGGCGGCTTCGGCCACCGGCACGTCGTCCGCCGGCACGCCAGTCACCGGCACGTCAGTCACCAGCACGTCAGCCGGCAAGGTGCTGTGGAAGCCGGACACGGCGGTCGGGCCGTCCTCGTTCGCCTCGGTGCAGTGCGCGACGGGGAACTTCAAGGTCGTCAGCGGCGGCGTGAAGGGCAAGGTCTGGCAGGCGTACCAAGCCGCCGGCCAGGAACGCTGCGAGGCGCTGGGCCCGACCCTGACCGAGGGGCAGACGTTCTACGTCGGCTGGTCGTCCAAGGTCGCCATCGCCGACAACGACGACCGCTACGTCTTCCAGCTCAAGTGCGACCCGAGCACCGGGACCGCCAATCACCCGATCGAGATCGACGCCACGAACGGCCGCGTGCGGCTGCAGGAGTGGGACCTGAACCATGTCGCGCACCCGATCTGGACCGCGCCGATCGCGAACAACCAGTGGCACTCCTACGCGTTGAAGATCCACCTGGCTCGCAGCGGCGGGACCATCGACTTCTGGTACGACGGGGCGAAGCAGACGTTCACGACAGGCTCCGGCACCTTCACCGGGACCACGTACGACGGGACCAGCGACTACCTGAAGTGGGGCTCGTACCATCCCTCGCCCGGGGCCGCGTCCGACACGTTCACCAGCCCGACGATGGCGACGACGTTGCCGTTGGCGACCGCCGGGTCGTGAGACGTGCGCCGGCGCGGACCTGTGTCGGCGCCCCTGTTCTGCCCGGATACGTTTCCGCCCACGCGCCTAACGATCTATCGCAGCTAGCTGTCTTCCGCTAGGGTCACACTCCATGGTGGACATCCGCGAGCTGGCACGCCTCAGCGGCGTCTCCCCCGCCACGGTCTCGCGCGCCCTGAACGACCGTGCCGAGGTGAGCCCGGAGACCCGGCGGCGGATCCTGGAGATGGCCGAGCGGCTAGGCTACTCGCCGAACCAGCCGGCGCGCACCCTGGTGCGGCGGCGGTCGGACATGATCGGGCTGATCTGGGACACCGGGTACACCAACCAGGACCGCAGGCATCCGTTCCTCCTGGACCTGTTCGTCGGGATTAAGCAGACGCTAGCCGAGTCCGGCTACCACCTGATGGTGCTGTCCACGGCCGGCGCGGCGAGCCCCGGCGACGTGACGCTCTACCTGCGCGCGGCGCAGCAGCACAGCCTCGCGGGCGTGATCATGATGGGCGTGGACGCCACGCACCCGGCGATCACGGCGCTGGTGGACGCCGGGACGCCGTGCGTCGGGATCGACCTGCCGCTGCACCGGAACCGGACGACGTACGTCACGTCGGACAACCGGGCCGGGGCGGCCACCGCGGTCCGGCACCTGCACGGCCTCGGCCACACCGCGATCGCCACGATCACCGGGCCGCTGAGCCTGATGCCGGCGACCGAGCGGCTGGCGGGGTACCACGCGGAGATGGCGCGGCTGGGCCTCACGCCGGACCCGCAGCACGTCGTCGATGGAGACTTCTTCCTCGCCAGCGGCTACGAGGCGGCGCGCCGGCTGATCGAGCTGCCCAAGCCGCCGACCGCGATCTTCGCCGCCGGCGACGAGATGGCGATCGGCGCGCTGCACGCGCTGGCCGACGCCGGGCTGCGGGTGCCGCAGGACATGGCGGTCGTCGGGTTCGACGACATCGAGGCCGCGGCGCTGGTGCGGCCGACGCTGACGACGGTCGCGCAGGACCGGGTGGCGCTCGGCGCGGGGGCGGTCGAGGCGTTGGTGGACGCGCTGGACGCGGATGACGGGTCGGCCAGTGCGCCTTTGCAGGTGGCTACGCGGTTGGTGGTGCGGGGGTCTTGCGGGGCCGAGGCGGAGAGGACGCCGGGGGCGCGTTAGCTGTTCTCCGGTCTCCGGTCTCCGGTCTAGGGTCTCGGGCCGCCGATCAGGCTGACGCCTGGCCGGTCCCGCCGCTCGCGCCCGGCGCCGGGGTCGCCAGACCGAGCGCCGTCCGGACCGCGATCTCGCCCTGAGCGTCGAAGGCCGCTTCGGCGTTGCGCGCGTCGTCCATGAACGACGTGACGTCCGTGTCGCTCGCGAGCTGCTCCCAGACCGCGGCCGCCTTGGTGTGGTTGGCGACGAGCGCGGCCATCGCCGGCTGCACGGGCCCCGGCCACGACGCGCCCGACAGCGCCGACACCTCGGCCTGCGCGGCGGCCACGATGTCGTTCGCACGCTGCTGGAAGACCGAGATGTCCGCCGACTCCGGCGTCGCCGCCAACTGGCCGACGGCCGTCGACAGCGGGCCGATGGCATTGAGGAAGCGCAGTTGGTCGGCGTTGTAAGTCGACGGGTCGCGGTACACCGAGTGCGTCATCGTGGCCGTGCTGAACTGCAGGAAGCATGTCACGCGGCGCTCGCCGGCGTCCCAGGCCTGCTGGTTCGGGTAAATGAACTGCAGTCTGGTGCCGGGCGGCAGCGTCACCGGGTCCGGGACGAACGAGCTGAGCAGCTGCGGGCACTGCGACAAGCTCTCGGTGCGCAGGCCGTCTATGCCGGGGAAGGTGCTCTCGGCGGCGGGGAACGAGCCGAAGGCCTCGCTGTCGTGCGCTTTCGTACAGGGGACGACGGTGAAGGTCCGGGTGTTGTTGTCGGTGGAGCCGATCGCGCCCGCCGGGAGGGTGAAGCAGTCCTTCGGGTGCAGCCCGAACACCGGGACCGTGCCCGAGCCGACGACAGTACCGTCGGCGCTCCGCTGCGCGGGGTCCGGCGTGTTGATGACGGCGACCGTGATGAGCGCACCGAGACCGACGATCCACGCGCTCGACAGCACGATCCCGCTGACCGCCAGGCGCTTGCCCTTCTGGCCGGTGCGGCGGACGGCGGCGAGCGAGACGATGCCGAAGATCAGGCCGATGATCGGGGTGACGAGGAAGAAGCCGCAGATGCCGAGCACGAACGCGGCGATCGCCAGGCCGTTGGTGCCGGTCGGCGTCTGCGGTTGGCCGTAGGGGTAGCCATAGCCATAGCCGGGTCCGTAGCCGGGTCCGTAGGGCGGAGGCGGCGGGTAGGCGTAGGGGTTCGGCGGCTGCTGGTCGTAGGGCGGCGCGGGCCACGCTTGCGCCGGGTACGGCGGCTGCGCGGGCGGCGGCGGGCTCGCCGGCGCCGGAGACTGCGCGAGCGGCGGGGACATCGGCTGCGGAGCCTCCGTCTGCGGCGGCGGGGAAACCGTCGGCGGAGTCGGCTCGACCGCTACGAACTGCGTGCCGTCAGCGGCGGCCTCGGCGGAGCGTGACGAGTCGCTCGCGTCGGGTCCTATCTCGGTGTCCATCCCCGGTTCCTCTCCCTGACCGACCGCCCGTGGGTCGGCCCAGGGAGCATACACCGCAGGTCAGGCACATGATTACCACGCTCGTCGCCCCGTGCCCGTCACGCCGCCGCGCGCTCGCGCAGCACCGCGTCCAGGTGCGCCGACCACGCCCGCACCACCTCGGCCCGCCGCGCGGAGTCGTCCGTCAGCACGTCGGCGAGCCCCAGCCCGCGCGCCAGATCGAGCGTGGCCTGCACCAGACGATGGACCGTCTCGTCCTCATCGCCGACCCCGAGCGCCTCGATCGCCATCCGGTACGCGACGCGCCCGAACTTCTGCTCCAGCGGCACCACGCGCTCACGCAGCGCCTCGTCGGCGGCGGCCGCCGTCCACACTTGCAGCGCCGCCTTGAACAGCGTGCCGGTGAAGTGCTCGACCAGCCGCGAGACCACCGCCTCGGTGGTGACGACGCTGCCGGGCGCGCTGAGCTCGGCCCGCGCCGACTCGATGCGCTCGTCGAACATGTGCTCCAACGCGGCGGTGATCAGGTCCTCGCGGGTCGGGAAGTGGTGCTGCGCCGCGCCCCGGGAGACCCCCGCGTGCTCGGCCACCACCGCCACGGTCGTCGCACTCCACCCCGTGTCCGCCAGGCACTCCACGCACGCCTCCAGCAAGCGGCGGCGGGTGGCCCGGCTTCGGTCCTGCTGAGGTTCGCGCATCGGTGGTGGTCGCCTGTCCGGTCGGGTGGGTGGCTGGTGGGTGGGTGGCTGATGGGACGCTTATTCTGCCCACCTCGGAGCCCGCCGCTGCAAGAAGGCGGTCATCCCCTCCCGCGCCTCCTCCGACGCGAACAGCCGCGCCGAAGCCGTGGCCAGCACGTCGGCATCGGCGTCGAACGCGGCCAGGACCGGGGCCGTGACCAGCTTCTTCGACTCCGCCAGCCCCTGCGGCGAGCCCTGGCGCAACGCTGCGACCAGCTCGGCGACGGCCGCCGGTACGTCCTCGGCCGCCAGCGTGACCAGGCCCAGCGCCTCGGCGCGCGCCGCGTCGAACTTCTCGCCGGTCAGGAAGTAGCGCGAGGCGGCCCGGGACGTGAGCCTGGGCAGCACCGTCAGCGAGATGATCGACGGCGCGACCCCGAGCCGCGCCTCGGTCAGCGCGAAGCTCGCCGCGGGTCCGGCCACCGCCAGGTCGCACGCCGCGACCAGGCCCATCCCGCCGGCCCGCACATGACCGTCCACCGCCGCGACGACCGGCTTCGGCAGCTCCACCAGCGCACGCAACAGCCCCGCGAGCGCCCGCGCACGTCCGGCCACCGGCCCCTCGGGATCCACCGGCTCCGACGTCGCCTCCGACAGATCGGCCCCGGCGCAGAACGTGTTGCCGGTATGCCCGAGCACGACGACCCGCACCGCCGGATCAGCCGCCGCCTCCCGCAAACCCGCGTGCAGCTCCGCCACCAAAGTC
This sequence comes from Catenulispora sp. EB89, assembly GCF_041261445.1. NCBI lineage: Bacteria > Bacillati > Actinomycetota > Actinomycetes > Catenulisporales > Catenulisporaceae > Catenulispora > Catenulispora sp. EB89. The sequence continues at coordinate 185,762 of NZ_JBGCCU010000014.1, read as the reverse complement.
GACGACAGCGCGTTGCGGTTACCCGGCGAATCGAGCGTCAACGTCGCGACGCCACCCTCGGCCACGTACCGCACCAAAGTTTCGGTCATGCTGCCCCGGCCTCCTCGACGACTGCCAACACGGTCCCGACATCCACCTGACTGCCGACCGAAACCGGCAGCGCACTCAGCACCCCCGCGACCGGCGCGGACACCTGGTGCTCCATCTTCATCGCCTCCAGCCACAGGATCGGCTGCCCCGCCTCGACCACATCACCGACGCCCGCCACGCCAAGCCGCACCACCGATCCCGGCATCGGCGCCAACAACGATCCAGCCGCAACCGCGTCCGCCGGGTCGGTGAACGTCGGCACCAGCGTGAACGTCACCGAACCCAGCGGCGAGTCGACGACGACCGCGCCGTCGTGCCGGCCGACCCGGAAGGCGCGTCGCAAACCCCTGACGTCAAGAACGACATCGGCGGGCGTGGCCGAGACCAACCCGACCCCGTCGTATCCCGAGGCGACAAGCCCGTCGCGCCCGAAGCGATATCGCACCTCATATTCGGACGAGCCCGCAGCAAGCACCCGCCGCTGAGCCTGCGACGGCACGTTCCGCCACCCGCTCGGCAACCCGCCGAGCACCGGCGCCTCGGCCCGATGCCCCGCCGCCACCGCCAACGCCCCGGCGAGCGCCGAGATCCGCTCGGTCTCCGGCGACGCCAAAGGCGCGGCCAGCACGTCGAGCCCGTAGGTCGAGAAGAACGCCGTATCCGTGTCACCGGCGAGGAAAGCCGGGTGTCGCAGCACGTTGACCAACAGGTCCCGGTTGGTCACGACACCATGGATCTCCGACCCCGCAAGCGCCGAAGCCAACACCCGAGCCGCCTCAGCACGCCGCGGCGCCCAAGCGATCACCTTCGCCAGCATCGGGTCGTAGTACACCCCCACGACCGACCCCGACTCGACGCCGGAGTCCAGGCGCAGCAACGGTTCCGTGCGTACAGCCGTGTCCACGACCTCGAACTCGCACGACACCCCCGGCACCGCGAACCGGTGCAGCGTCCCCGAAGCCGGCTGCCAGTCCTTCGCCGGATCCTCGGCGTACAGCCGCACCTCGATCGCCGACCCGCAGGTCCCGGGCTCCCCCGACGCCGGCAACGCCTCCCCCGCCGCGATCCGCAGCTGCCAGGCGACCAGGTCGAGGCCCGTCGTCAGCTCCGTGACCGGATGTTCGACCTGCAACCGCGTGTTCATCTCCAGAAAGGCGAACGACCCGTCCGGCGCCACCAGGAACTCCACGGTCCCCGCGCCGACATACCCGATCACGGCTGCCGCGTCCCGAGCCGCCGCGAACAGTTTCTCCCGCAGCTCCGGACGCGCCTCCACGAACGGCGACGGCGCCTCCTCCACCACCTTCTGGTGCCGCCGCTGAATCGAGCACTCCCGCTCCCCCACGGCCCACACCGTGCCGTGGGCGTCAGCCAGAACCTGCACCTCGATGTGCCGCCCGGTCTCGATGTACTGCTCGCAGAACACCGTCCCGTCGCCGAACGCCGACGCCGCCTCGGCCTGCGCCGCCTCCCACTGCCCCGGCAGCTCCGCGAGGCTGCGCACCACGCGCATCCCGCGCCCGCCGCCACCGGCCGAGGCCTTGATCAGCACCGGCAGATCGGCCTCGCCGACCTCCTCCGCGCTCAGCTCCCGCAGCACCGGGACCCCGGCGGCGGCCATCATCTTCTTCGCCGCGACCTTCGATCCCATCGCGGCGATCGCCGACGGCGGCGGCCCCAGCCAGCGCAGTCCCGCGTCCACCACCGCCTGCGCGAAGTCCTCCTTCTCGGACAGGAACCCATAGCCCGGGTGGACCGCGTCCGCCCCGGCCGCCAGCGCCGCCGCGACCAGCAGATCAGAACGCAGATACGTTTCGGCGGACGTGCTACCCGGAAGCCGGACCGCGACGTCGGCCTCCCGAGCGTGCAAGGCATCCGAGTCGGCGTCGGAGAACACCGCGACCGTCCCGTACCCGAGACGCCGGCACGTCGCGAACACCCGCCGCGCGATCTCGCCGCGGTTCGCAACCAGGACGGTGTTCAGCGGTCCCGTCGTGAAGTCAGCCATAACAGAGTCCTCCCTTCTAAAGACGGAACACGCCGAACTTCTCAGTGCCCTGAACCGGCGCGTTGGCGATCACGGACAGACAGAACCCGACGATCGTCCGGGTGTCGCGCGGATCGATGACCCCGTCGTCGTACACCCGCCCGGACAGGAACAACGGCAGCGACTCGGCCTCGATCTGCGCCTCGACCAGCTCCCGCATCTGTGCGTCGGCGGTCTCGTCGAACGGCTGCCCCTTCGCCGCCGCCGAACCCCGCATCACCAGCGAGATGACGCCCGCGAGCTGCGCCGGCCCCATCACCGCCGACTTGGCGCTGGGCCAGGCGAACAGGAAGCGCGGATCGTAGGCCCGGCCGCACATCCCGTAGTGCCCGGCGCCGTAGGAGGCGCCCATCAGGATCGAGAGGTGCGGCACCGTCGAGTTCGACACCGCGTTGATCATCTGCGCGCCGTGCTTGATGATCCCCTTCTGTTCGTACTCCTTGCCGACCATGTAGCCGGTGGTGTTGTGCAGGAACAGCAGCGGGGTGTCGTACCGGTTCGCCAGCTGGATGAACTGCGTCGCCTTCTGTGCTTCCTCGCTGAACAGCACGCCGCGCGTGTTGGCCAGGATGCCGACCGGGTAGCCGTGGATCTCCGCCCACCCGGTGGCCAGGGACGAGCCGTACAGCGGCTTGAACTCGTCGAAGTCCGAGGCGTCGACGACCCGGGCGATCACCTCGCGCGGATCGAACGGCGTCTTCAGGTCCGGCGGCACGATGCCGAGCAGTTCCTCCTCCGCGAACAGCGGTGGGAGCACCGTCGCACGCGGCTCAGGACCCTGTTTCCGCCAATTCAGCCTGCTGACGATCCGCCGTCCGATCCGGATCGCGTCGTGCTCGTCGGCCGCCAGGTAGTCGGCCAGGCCCGAGGTCCGCGCGTGCATCTCGGCGCCGCCGAGCGACTCGTCGTCGGACTCCTCGCCGGTGGCCATCTTCACCAACGGCGGGCCGCCCAGGAAGACCTTGGACTGCTCCTTGATCATCACCACGTGGTCGGACATGCCGGGGATGTACGCGCCGCCGGCCGTGGAGTTGCCGAAGACGATGGCGATCGTCGGGATGCCGGCAGCCGAGGCGCGGGTGATGTCGCGGAAGGTGCGGCCGCCGGGGATGAAGACCTCTTTCTGTGTCGGCAGATCCGCGCCGCCGGACTCGACCAGCGCGATCACCGGCAGCCGGTTCTGCTCGGCGACCTCGTGCGCCCGGAACGACTTGCGCAGCGTCCAGGGGTTGGTCGCCCCGCCGCGCACCGTCGGGTCGTTGGCGACGATCAGGCACTCCACGCCGGACACCACGCCGATGCCGGTGACCAGCGCCGCGCCGACCGTGAACTCGCTGCCCCAGCCGGCCAGCGGACACAGTTCCAGGAACGGCGAGTCGGGGTCGAGCAGCAGCTCGATGCGCTCGCGGGCGAGCAGCTTGCCGCGCTCGTGGTGCCGGGCGACGTACTTCTCGCCGCCGCCGATCAGGGCCTTGGCATGCTCGGTCTCGATCTCGGCGAGCTTGGCGCGCATCGCCTCGGTGTTGGCCAGGTGCTCGGCGGAGGCGGCGTCCAGGGCCGTACGCAGCCCGGTCACGAGCGGAAGCCCAGCACGCGGGCCGCCAGGCCGTTCATCACCTCGGTCGCGCCGCCGCCGATGCCCAGGATCCGGACGTCGCGGTAGTGGCGTTCGACCTCTGATTCGCGCATGTAGCCCAGGCCTCCGAACAGTTGTAGAGCTTGCGTCGCGACCCATTCGGCGGTCTCGACGGCGGTGTTCTTGGCGAAACAGACCTCTGCGATCAGGTCCGGCTGGCCTCCCTGGTCCGCACCTGCGATGGATCGGTCGATCAGCGCATGGGTATAGGTACGCGACACGTCGATCTTCCGGGCCATTTCGGTGAGGGTGTTCTGGACGAGTTGCCGGCCGATCAGCGGCTTGCCGAACGTCTCGCGGTTCCGCGTCCACTCCACGGCCAGGTCCAGGCAGCGCTGCGCGTGCGAGTAGGCCTGTGCGGCCAGCGCGACGCGTTCGGACAGGAAGTGCTCGGCGAGCTGGAAGAAGCCGCTGTTCTCGGCGCCGACCAGGTTCTCGGCCGGGACGCGCGCGTCCTGGAACGCCAGTTCGGCCGTATCGGAGCACAGCCATCCCAGCTTCTCCAGCCGACGGCTGACCGTGAAACCCGGCGTGCCCTTCTCGATGACCAGCAAGGAGATCCCGGCGGCTCCGGAGTCGCCGGTACGCACGGCGGCGACCACGTAGTCCGCACGCACGCCGGAGGTGATGAAGGTCTTCGCGCCGTTCACGACGAAGTGGTCGCCGTCGCGGCGGGCCGTGGTCTGGATGCGTGCGACGTCGCTGCCGCCGCCGGGTTCGGTCACGGCCAGCGCCCCGATCAGCTGGCCGGCCAGCGTCGGCTTGACCCAGCGCGCAATCTGCGCGCGATCGCCTGCGGCCACCAGGTGCGGCGTGGATATGCCGCAGGTGAACAAGGATGCGAACAAGCCGCCGGAGCCGCCGGCGTAGTGCATCTCCTCGTTGACGGTGATGGCGTCGATCAGGTCTCCGCCTCCGCCGCCCACCTCGACCGGATGTGCGACGCCGAGCAGGCCGAGCGAGCCGGCCTTCTTCGACAGCTCGCGCGGCAGCTCACCGGCCCGTTCCCAGCCGTCGAGGTTCGGCAGCACTTCCTGCTCGGTGAACCTGCGGACGGTCTCCCTCAGGGCGCTGCGTTCCTCCGTCGACCACGCGGGACTGGACAGGCGGTTCACCGCTCACTTCCTTTCAGCAGGGACACCGGAAGCTCGACGTTGCGGGCCCGCAGCCATTCGCCCAGGCCCTTGGCCTGCGGGTCGAAGCGGGCTTGGGAAGCGACGCCGGCGCCGAGGACGCCCTCGACGACGAAGTTCACGGCACGCAGGTTCGGGAACGCGTGGCGGGTGACGTCCAGATCGGCGGTCTCGGGAAGCAGAGCCTTGAAACGCTCGACGGTGAGCTCGTGCGCGAGCCAGCGCCAGGCCTCGTCGCTGCGGGCCCAGACGCCGACGTTCGCGTCGCCGCCCTTGTCGCCGCTGCGCGCGCCGAAGACCAGTCCGAGCGGGGCCAGGTGGGTCTCCTCGGCGGGAAGTCGTTGCGGCAGAACGGGATCCGGCGCTGTATCGAGCACCAGCGTTAGGTCGGGATGTGGGACGACGACGCGCTCGCCGTCGGGAAGCACCGCGACGTGCGTGACCTCGGCGGCGTCGACGTAGGCGGCGGTGTAGACGCCGTAGGGCGAGGCCGTCCCGGGCGGGGCGGTCACGTGGAAGCCGGGGTAGCCGGAAAGCGCGAGTTCCACCGCTGCGCCGGTGAAGGCACGGCCGATCGTGTCAGCGTTCTGATCGCGGACCACGCAGCGCAGCAGCGCGCTGGCGGTCTCCTCGGTGTCGGCGTCGGGCTGGTCGGTGCGGACCAGGGTCCACTCGATCGACTCGGGGGCGCTGGTCAGCCCGGCGAGCAGTTGTTCCTTCGCCAGGTCCGCCTTGGACTCGATCGACAGGCCGGTGAGGACGAACTCGACCTGGTTGCGGAAGCCGCAGAGCTTGTTCAGCGCCACCTTGAGCTGCGGAGGCGGGGCTTCGCCGACGACGCCGCTGATGCCGACGCGGTCCGGGCCGTCCTGCGTGAGCGTCACGCTGTCCAGGCGGGTGGTGACGTCAGGGTTCGCATACCGGTGGCCGGTGATCTCGTACAGCAGCTGCGCGGTGACCGTTCCGACGCTGACGGCGCCGCCGGTCCCGGGGTGCTTGGTGATGACGCTGGAGCCGTCGGCGTGCAACTCGGCGATCGGGAAGCCGGGGTGGCGCAGGTCGGGGATCTCGGTGAAGAAGGCGTAGTTGCCGCCGGTGGCCTGTGCGCCGCACTCGATGACGTGCCCGGCGGCCACGGCGCCGGCCAGCCGGTCGTGGTCGGCGGGCTGCCAGCCGAAGTGCGCGACGGCGGGGCCGACGACCAGCGAGGCGTCCGTGACGCGGCCGGTGACCACCACGTCGGCGCCGGCACGCAGGCAGGCGGCGATGCCGAAGCCGCCGAGGTAGGCGTTCGCGGTCAGCGCTCCGGCGAATCCGAGCTCTGCCGCCCGCGGCAGGAGGTCGTCGCCCGCGACGTGCGCGATCGCGGCGTCCAGGCCGAGTTTCGCAGCCACTTCCCGCAGCTTGTCGGCCAGTCCCGCCGGGTTCAGCCCGCCGGCGTTCGCGACGATCTTGACGCCGCGTTCCAGCGCGAGGCCGAGGGCGTCCTCCATCTGACGCAGGAAGGTCTTGGCGTAGCCGGCGTCAGGGTTCTTCATCCGGTCGCGGCCGAGAATGAGCATGGTCAGCTCGGCGAGGTAGTCGCCGGTCAGGACGTCCAGCTCGCCGCCTTCGAGCATTTCGCGGACGGCGCTGAAACGGTCGCCGTAGAAGCCGGAGGCGTTGCCGATGCGGATGATGTCCGGGTTCTGCGACAGGCTGTGCGACCGATTGTGCGACCGGTTCTGCGACCCGTTCTGCGGCAACCCGTTGGTGTCAGTCATGCAAACTGTCCCTTGCTCCGGCCGGGCCCGCTCGGGCCGGCGAACACCTGCGCGATGTCAAGCCACTGATCCGCCTGGCCGCCGACAGCCTGCACGGCCAGGTCGTCGCGGTGCCGGCGCTGGGCCACCAGCAGGCAGAAGTCGAGCGCCGGGCCGGTCACCCGCTCGGCCGCCGTCTCCGGGCCCCAGGTCCACGTACCGCCGTCCGGCGCGGTGAGCTCGATGCGGAACTCGGCGTCCGGCACCGGCAGGCCGCGCGAGACGAAGGCGAAGTCGCGGGTGCGAACGCCGAGGTGCGCGACGTTGCGCAGCCGCGCGGTCGGCTCGCGCCGCACGCCGAGGGCGTCGGCGACGTCCTGGCCGTGGGCCCAGGTCTCCATGAGGCGGGCGGTGGCCATCGTCCCGGCGCCCATCGGCGGGCCGAACCAGGGCAGCTTGCCGCCGGGCGGGACTTCGGGGAGCGCCGTGGCGAGGTCGTGGCGATCGGCGCGCCAGGCCGCCAGCAGCTCGGCCGGTTCCAGCCCCGCACCGTGCTCAGCCTGCTGATCGACGAAGCCGGCGCCGCCTTCCCGCAGGGCGCGGGCCAGCATGGCGTTGAAGGCGTCCGGGTCGCGGGCGGCGAGCGCGGCGACGCGGTCGGTCCAGGCCAGGTGCGCGATCTGGTGCGCGATCGTCCAGCCGGGGGCCGGGGTCTCGGTGCGCCAGGCCGCGGCGTCGAGCGGGGTGACCAGGGCGTCCAGTACGCCGCTTTCCGCGGCCAGGTCTTCGAGCAGGTCGTCGAGCACTGCCATCGCGTCTCCCGGGTCGGTGTTCGGTTCGGAGCCACCGCGAGCCTTTCAGCTCGGCAACAAAAAATCAATCATGCACGCTTGATTTCTTCCCCGGGCGGCTGTCTGTGGCGGCGCGTACGGTGGCAGGCGTGGCGACCGACCTGCAAGACGTCCTCCAGTCCGCGGTAGACAACGGCCAGACGCCCGGCGTCGTGGCGCTCGTCGCGCGCGGCGACGACCTCGAGTTCGCGAGCGCCGGGACGACCGAGCTCGGCGGCTCCACGCCGATGGCGCGCGACACCCTCTTCCGCATCGCCTCCCTCACCAAGCCGATCACCGCGGCGCTGGCGATGCTGCTGATCGAGGAGGGCCGCGTCGGGCACGACGACCCGATCGCGCGGTGGCTGCCGGAGCTGGCGCACCCGATGGTCGTGCGCACCCCCGACGCCCCGCTGGACGACGTGGTCCCGGCGGCGCGCCCGATCACCGTGGCCGACCTGCTGACCTCCCGCGCCGGCTGGGGCTTCCCCGACGAGTTCAGCTGGCCGGCCGTGGGCGCGTTGTTCGAGCAGGGCTCGCAGGCGTACGGCTTGCAGCCGAAGCACGTTCCGGCGCCCGACGAATGGGTGAAGAACCTCAGCGAGGTGCCGCTGGTGTACCAGCCGGGCGAGCGCTGGCTGTACAACACGTGCAGCGACCTGCTCGGCGTCCTGCTGGCGCGGGCCGCCGAGACGCCGCTGCCGGAGCTGATGGCCGAGCGGATCTTCGACCCGCTGGGCATGACGGACACCGGTTTCGGGGCGCGGCCGGACCAGCTCGACCGGTTCACTCCGTACTACCGCCCGACCGCGGACGGCATGACGCAGGCCGATCCGGTGCACGGGGAGTGGGACGGCGCGCCGGCGTTCCCGTCCGGGGCGGGAGGGCTGGTCGGCACGATCGACGACTACCTCGCCTTCGCGCGCACACTGCTGGCGGGGGTGTCGGGACGGTCCGACGCGCCGGGCCTGCTGTCGCCGCAATCGGTGCGGGAGATGGTCACCGACCACCTGACCGCCGAGCAGCGCGCGGCCTCCCGCCGGTTCCTGGAGGGCCAGGGCTGGGGCGTCGGCGGCGCGGTGGACGTCGCGGAGATCGACCCCTGGAACGTGGTCGGCCGCTACGGCTGGACCGGCGGCACCGGCCAGACCGGGCACGTCATCCCGGCCACCGGGACCGTGGCGATCCTGCTGTCCACGACCGCGATGCCGGACCCGGCGCCGGTGCCGCTGCACAAGGCTTTCTGGACGTACACGGCGCGCGGATAGAGCTTGTCGCTGGTCCTGCGCCTGCTCCCTATCACTGAACCCACGCCGCGTCACATCAGGGTAATCACAGGGCTCCGGGGTCCCCGGTTTCGTCGACGCGAACTGAATCAGACCTCTAACTTACGAATGGGGATCGCGCACGGCGGTTTTCGCGACAAGGCGGAGGGGACCATGTTCTCGGCGAGCAAATACGTGAACGATCGGTACGCGAAGGTGAAGAACAAGCCCACCGAGGCTGCGATCCTGCGGCTGCAGTCCCTCGTGGACGACTCCGGGCTGGCGGGGCACCAGGCGTTGGTCGAGGCGATGCTGAACGGTCTCACCGCGCCGGAGTACACCGCCGTTCTGGACATGTGGGATATCCGCACGTGGCTTCAGCGGGCCGCGGCGCTCCGCGGGCTGGGCGCGTCGTGGGAGACCGCCCTCACCGGCTACGCCGCCGGCTTGGACGCCGAGACCGGCCTGGAAGCCGCAGCGTTCTACAAGCACTGCTTGGGTACCGACGTACTCCCCTTCCAGCCTGCGGCGGCCGGGGCCATCGCCGGGAGCCTGCCCCTGGTCGTCGTCAGCCAACCGGTCGTCACCAAGGGGAAGGGATCCGGACGGAGGGGCAGCATCGGGTACACCAACAAGGACGACGTCACCATCGGCGCGGGCCTGTTCGAGATCGTGGCCGGGTTCCGGGCGCCGGCGGCCCAGAAGGGTCAGCCCACGATGGGCGTCCTGCAGTTCGCCTCCAGCGACCGGACCGCCACGTTCAACGACGGGACCACGGTTCGCAGATCGTTCCAGAACGCCTTGGACAGCGTGGAGCGGCCGTGGATCAAGGGCGCGTCCGTGCAGCTCGCCCCGGACGCGCCGACGATCCTGACGGCCGACGACGGCCCGAAGTGGGACCTGCCGCTGCAGGACGACCAGAAGCGGGAGCTGGTCAGCGTCACGATCGTCGACAGCTACACGACCCATGTCGTCACCCAGACCGACACCAACGCGTTCACCACGCTCTACACGTGCGAATGGAACTTCACCGCCGAGTACGCCGCCGCGCACCCCGAGGCGGCGACGCAGCACTACACGGTCGTCCGCCAGGCCCCCTCGAACACCCAGATCCGGCTCACCGGGCACGAGCTGCTCGCGAACGAACAGCCGGACCTGGTCAGCAAGTAGGGGCAGCGCGGGCCCGCGGAGCGGCACACGGTTGCGGGGCGGCACAGATCCTCGGAACAGCACAGATCCTCGGAACAGCACAGATCCTCGGCGGCTCGGCGACCCCCGAGCCGCCGCCTCACCACCCGAGCTCGTGCAACCGCTCGTCGTCGATCCCGAAGTGGTGCCCCACCTCGTGGATGACCGTGGTGCGCACCTCGCGCACCACGTCCTCGTAACTGTGGCAGATCTTCAGAATCTCGGTGCGGTAGATGGTGATCCGATCCGGCAGCACCCCGGAGTACCACTCCCCCCGCCCGGTCAGCGGAATGCCCTCGTACAACCCCAGCAGCCCGGCATACGGCGCCTCGGCCTCGACGACCACCGCCACGTTCCGGATCTGGCGCGCCAGCGCCTCCGGGATGGAGTCCAGCGCTTCGCCGACCAGTTGTTCGAACTGTTCGGGCTCGATGCTGATCACCGTCTCATTGTCGCACGCGCCACGCTACGCAACGTGCCCCGGCCGCTACCCGTCGGCTACGATACTCATTCGCTTTAGAAATCAGACCTCTGACATGAACGGGGACAGTGATGAGCTCCAGGACGGCCATGGCGGTGATCGCGGTGTTCGGCGACGACGTGCTCCGCAGCGAGGACGCGACGCGCGCGTTGAGCTCGGATCTGACCGGGGTCCAGGACGTCGCGGTCCGCCTCGAGTACCCCGGCGGCGAAGCACGCCTGGGCGCCAAGGGCCAGGGTCCGGAGGTCCTGCACGCGATCGTCGACTACGCCTGGCCGGCCGCGGCACCGCTGGTCGCCGAGGCGGTCAAGAAGCTGTGCTCGCGCCACAAGCGCGAGCGGGTCCGAGTGACCGTCGGCCAGGACTACGTCGAGATCTCCGGCGACCCGAGCCCGGAACAGGCCGAGCTGTTGTCGAAAGTCCTCGACGAGCTGCAGAAGTGACGGCCCCGGCACGGCGCCGCGCCCTCCTGGTCGGCGCGACCGATTATCAGAACTTCCCGGCCCTGCCGGGGGTCGCGGTCGACATCGCGGTCATGGCCGAGGTGCTGGGCGACACGGCGGTCGGCGGATTCGACGTCATCGAGCGGGCCTCGGATCCGGACGCGGCGGCGCTGCGCCGGCGGATCGCCGACTTCCTCGACCGCAGCGAGCCGGACGAACTGACCGTCGTCTACATCAGCGGCCACGGGCTGCGCAGCGCAGCGACCGGCGAGTTCCACGTCGTGACCCGGGACACCGACACGGCCGACCTGGCCGAGACCGCGGTACCGGCCGCGTATCTCAACGAACATCTGAAGGACTGTGCGGCACGGCAGAAGGTCCTCATCCTCGACTGCTGCGAAAGCGGCGGGTTCGCCGCCGGGATCACCACGATCCGCACGCCGAAGAGCTCCGATCCCGTCGGTCCGCCCATGCAGACCAAGGGCGTGTACATCCTGGCCTCCTCCCAGGCCCAGGAGGCGTCCTGGGCCGGCGACGGCGACGACTCCCCGTCGTTGTTCACCGGCACCATCGTGGAGGCGCTGCGAAGCGGGGCCGGAGACCGGGACCGGGACGGCCGGGTCGGTATGGCCGAGCTGTACGAGCACGTCAGCGCGGTGCTCAACGCGCGGCCCGCAGGCACGCGCCAGACGCCCGTGACCTCCTCGATCGGGGTGAGCGGCGGCGACATCTACCTGGCCAAGGCACCGGTGCGGCGGAGGGATCCGCGCGACGGCACGTCGAAGGCGCCGCGTTCGGGTTCCACCGCGAAGGATGCGGGGCCCGCGGGTGGAGCCGTCGCCTGGAAGCCCTTGCTGGAGTACTACGCGCACTGCATCCGCGCCGAGAACGCCGAGGACAAACTCCTGAAGTTCGCTCCGACGGAGTCCCGAGCCGTGTTCATCGGCGGGACGGAGCAACTGCTCAGCGGCACCGGAGCCGATCCGGACGGCATGTTCCCCGTACCGGCCGAGTTCGCCGACCACATCGACGACGCGGCCAAGAAGGGCTCCGACCTCCTCTACGGCTACCCCGTCATCGTGCTGCTCCAGGACGCACAAGGCGTGAACCTCAAAGTGCCGCAATGCGCTCCCCTCCTGATCCGCCGCCTGGAGATCGTTCAGGCCGACGACGGCTCGGTCCGGCTTCGTCCTTACGGGGAGCCGGAGCCGAATCCCGTGCTGAGCAGGTACTGGCTGGGCGAGGACGGCGCCGAGAACCTGCTGCGCACCTACAGTCCCAACTGGGGCGCGAGCGATCACGCGGGCCTGGCACGGGAGATCAACCATCTGCTTCGCGACGAGTTCGAACTCGACTGGATCGACCAGATCCTCCCGGACCGGATGGCCGACCGCCTGAACCCCGGGGTACCCCAGAGCGGGGCCCGGAACACCGCCGTGCTCATGGTCCTGGACTCCGGCGCGACCGTCCGCAGGCTCCTGAAAGACCTGGAGGACATCGCCGGCAAGGAACCCGCCATCGGGAAGACCGCGATGGGCGCCCTGCTCGACGGGCTTGCGGGCTCCTCGGCGGCCGGCGCCGTCGAGCAGGTCGTCCTGGGGCCGGTCAACGACGCCCAGAGCGACGTCCTCGACGCCGCGCTGACCCGGAGGCTGACCGTGGCGACCGGGCCGCCCGGCACCGGGAAGAGCGCCCTGATCGTCAACCTGGTCGCCACCGCGGTCGCGGCCGGGCAGTCCGTCCTCGTCGCGTCGACCAACAACGCGGCCGTCGACGAGGTGTGGCACCGCTGTGAACGCGCGGTCGAAGGGCTGATCGTCCGGACCGGCAGCCGGGGCAACGGCGAGCGCACGAACTACGAGGCCGTCGAGCGGGAAATCCTGCGCGGGGCCTTGGCCGCCACCGGCACCGCCGCCGCGCCCTCCACCGGCACCGGCACCGGCACTGGCACTGGCACTGGCACTGGCACTGGCAGAACGCTCCCGACCGCCCGAGCCGCGTACGCCGCGGCGACGCGCGAGCTCGGCGTGTTCCGGCAAGCCGCCGCCGACAAGGCCGCGACCGAGGCGTCCCTGCTCGCGGCCGGTCAGCAGCGTGCGCAGGCGCTCGACGCCATCCTGGCCGGCGGCGAAGGCCCGAGCGCCACGGTTCCCGATCGGCTGTCCGGCGCCTCCGACCAGGACCTCGCCCGGATGCGGTCCCGCGCCGACAAGCTGCACCGCGCCCGCTGGTTCGCGGATCGACGACGCCGCAGGTTCCTCAACCGTCTGGGCATCGACGCGACGCCACAGAGCGCTGACACCCTGTGCCTGGCGGTCGGCGCCTTCGCCGACGGCGAAGGCGCGTGGCGCACGCTGAGCGCGCGGACGCATCCCACGGACGAGGAACTGACCGCATCCCTTTCCGGCGCCGAGGACAGGCGTCAGGCGAGGGCCCTGGACCTGGCGGCGTCGAAAATCCACGACCTGCACACCGGCGGCCGCACCGCGCTCCAGGCCCTGGCCGACCACACCGATTCCAGCAGCTCGGACTGGGGCAAGCTGCGCGCCGCACTGCCCGCCGTTCCGGCGTGGGCCGTCACCTGTCTGTCGGCACGCCGCTTCCCGCCGAACGCAGGCATGTTCGACCTGGTCGTCATCGACGAGGCCAGCCAGTGCTCGATCCCCGCCGTTCTGCCGGTCCTGTTCCGAGCCAAGCGCGCGGTCGTCATCGGAGACCCGCTCCAACTCCCCCACGTCGCCACGTTGAAGGCCCCGGAAGAGGCGACCATCCGGGAAAAGCACGGCTTCGGCCCGCAACAGCTTCTCGACGCGCACCTGGCCTACCGGCAGGACTCCGCGTTCCACGCCCTCGAACACGCGGCGGGAGGCAGCCTCACGCTCAACGAGCACTACCGCTGCCATCCGGAGATCGCACGCCTGTCCGACAGTCTCTTCTACGCGCCACGCGGAAAGCCGCTGACGATCCTGACACCGTCACAACACCTGCGCGGCGTCCCGGGCCAGCCGAACGTGAAGTGGATCAACCAGCAGGGCACCGCGATGAGACACCAGCGCGGGTCGTGGATCAACAAGGAGGAGATCGACCGCGTCGGCGGCGGCATCCGCTACTTCCTGGACAAGCTGCCCGCGGAGGCCACGATCGGCGTCGTCACCCCGTTCAAGGCCCAGGCCTCGGCGATCCGGGCCCAGTGGGCCGACGAGCAGCGGGTCCGCGTGGGCACCGCGCACTCCTTCCAGGGCGGTGAGTGCGACGCCGTCATCTACAGCCTGGTCGCCGCCGACGGCATCAGCCCCGGTGCCCTGAGATTCCTGGACGACCAGGCCAACCTGTGGAACGTGGCGATCACCCGGGCGCGGGCCCACCTGTTCGTCATCAGCGACCGGGATTTCTGGATCCGCCGCGGCGGGCTGGGCCTCAGGCTTCTGGAACAGATCGAGGCCGGCCGGCACAGTCCCCGATGGCCGCACGGCGAGGAGTACCGGGATCTGCTGTTCGACCGGCTGGCGGCCTCGGCCGGGGAGGTGAGCCTCTGCGAGGAGCTGGACGGCTACGTGGCCGACGCCGTGGTGACAGCGGCGGACACGTCGACCACGGCAGTCGTCCTGGACACCGGGACCGCCCCCGGCGCCGACCCCGCACGCCACCTCCTCCTTCAGCTCAAACGAACCGGACTGCTCGCATCGGAGGAGGGGAACCGCCGTGCACAACGGATCCCGGCGTGGCGGCTCTACGACAGGTGAACCTCCTTCACGGTGACGGCAGTCGTTCCGGAGATACCGCGACCGTCACAGTGACGGTCGCGGGGCCGACGACGTCCAGTGCCATGACACCGGATCGGCGATCGGCACCTGCAGCTGGCTTGGCTCGCGCACAGCTGCGGCAGACGGCGTCGAGGGCTGCAGCCGGAGATCTTCAGCTGGGTTTTGACCGCGCGCAGATCTCGTTCTGCCTGGTTGTTAGTGGCCGGCACGGTAAGATCCGTGGCGAAGTGCAGGTATGACCGGGTAATGGTCCAGGCCTCTCCTCGGGCCCGATCCGCCTCTTTGATCGTCTCCGAGAGCACCCAGCGAATCCAGTGTTCGGCGGCGAACCGCTCCTCGCACCACGTCAGCTCCCTGATCACGCGTGCGCAGCAGAGCTGGTACTCGGCGTTGGGGAAGCCACCGTAGAGCCACAGCGCGTAATGGAGCATGGCACCGGTGAAGTCCGGCAGGACCCCTGCTGCTGACGCCCCGGCCTCCTCTACCTGCCTCGCACAACTCTGCACACCGCTTGACGGGGATGTAGCGCGTTGCCCACTGCGACCGAGTGCAAACATGGCGTTAATCTCAGAGTTCGTAAATACGGGCTTCGGCGACTATTGTGGTACGGAGTCGTTTCGTATTGGCGAAGGTGGTGCGGATGTCCATGAATCAGGCACGCACCACACGTCGGCGGCGTCGCAATGCGCGAATAAGCCGCTGAAAACCGGCGCTCCCAGAGCCTTCGCATAACCATAGCGAAATTCCGCTCACCGCCCCCTTATCTTCGAATCCTGATAATTCCTTGCAGTTGTTCGGATAGGTGTATCCCGCATGTCCTCAACCAATCCTGCCGCCCCACCGCTCGTCGACCCACGCCGCTGGAAGGCCCTGGCCTTCATCGGCCTCGCGCAGCTCATGGTGGTGCTCGACGGCACCGTGGTGAACATCGCGCTGCCCTCGGCGCAGCACGACCTGGGTTTCTCCGACGCGGACCGGCAGTGGGTGGTCACCGCCTACGCGCTGCCCTTCGGCGCGCTGCTGTTGTTCGGCGGCCGGCTGGCCGACCGGCTCGGGCGCAAGCGGACGTTCCAGGTCGGCGTCATCGGGTTCGCGCTGGCCTCGGCGCTCGGCGGGGCCAGCGTCGACACCGGGATGCTGCTCGGCGCCCGCGCGCTGCAGGGCTGTTTCGGCGCGATGCTGGCGCCGTCGGCGCTGTCGCTGGTGACGGTGATGTTCACCGCGCCGGCCGAGCGCGCCAAGGCGTTCGGCATCTGGGGTTCGATCGCCGGCGGCGGCGCGGCGGTCGGGCTGATGCTCGGCGGGCTGCTGACGCAGTACCTCAGCTGGCGTTGGACGATGTTCGTCAACGTCGTGTTCGCCGTCATCGCGTTCACCGGCGCCGCGGTCGCCGTGCGCGAACCCACGCGGCACCGCGACCACGGACGGCTGGACTTCCTCGGCATCTTCCTGGTGACCGGCGGGCTGGGATCCCTGGTCTACGGCCTGTCGCGCGCCGAGTCCGACGGCTGGAGCGCGCGGATCACCATCAGCCTGCTGATTGCCGCCGGGGTCGCGCTCGTGCTGTTCGTCATCGTCGAGGCGATCTCCAAGGCGCCGCTGCTCCCATTGCGCGTGGTGTGGAACCGCGATCGGGGCGGTGCGTACCTGTCGCTGGGGCTGGCGATCGTCGGCATGTTCGGCGCGTTCCTGTTCCTGACGTACTACCTGCAGGCGGTGCAGGGGATGTCGCCGATCCGCAGCGGCGCGGCGTTCCTGCCGATGGTCGGCGGCATGCTGATCGGCGCCACGCAGATCAGCGCACGCTTGATGACTCGAGTCCGGCCGCGGTACCTGATGCCGCCGGGGTTCCTGCTCGGGTCGGCGGGCATGCTCGCGCTGACGCGGATCACCGCCGACAGCTCGTATCACACGTGGGTGTTGCCCGGCACGATCGCGCTGGGACTGGGCATGGGGTGCGCGTTCATGCCGGCGATGAACGTCGCGACCGGTGGTGTGGATCCGCGAGACGCCGGGGTCGCGTCGGCGATGGTCAACACCTCGCAGCAGGTCGGCGGGGCGATCGGGACAGCGCTTCTCAGTACCCTGGCACTGAGCGCCACGCGGAACTACACCGCCGCGCACACCGCTCCGAACGCCACATCGCAGCAGGTTGCGACGCTGCACACGCAGGCCCAGGTGCACGGGTACGTCATCGCGTTCTGGTGGGCGGCTGGGTTGCTGTTGGCGGCGGCGGCGGTGTCGTTCGTGCTGATCAGCTTCCGGGTCGGTCAGCCGGCGCCTGCTGTGCAGTCAGTGCGGTCCGTGCAGTCCGTGCAGACTGCGGAGGCCGTGCGGTCCGGCTCCGAATCGGCCGGGCATTCCGCCGATCCCACGGAGTTCCTCCTTCCTTTGCACGACGCAGTCCCTGTCCCTGTCCCGGAGCCGACGGCGGCCGAGCCCGCGTACAACCACATCCCGATCCCCTACAACGGCGACGGCGTCCTGATCCACGGCCGGGTCCGCGACCGCGACGGCGCGCCGATGCCGCTGGCCGTGATCACCGCAGTCTCGCCGCAGGGCCGGCAGGTGGGCCGGGCCCGCAGCGCCGACGACGGCGGCTACCGGCTCGGCGTCCCGCGCACCGGCGCGTACGTACTGATCGTCGCCGCCGACGGCCGCGAACCGGAGGCCTCGACCATCACCGCCCGCGAGCGGAGCGTCCGGCACGACATCCAACTGGCCGAACGCGGCCGGCTGGCGGTCACGGTCCGCGGCACCGACGGCAGCCGCATCGGCGGCGCCACCCTGATGCTCACCGACGCCGCCGGCGACCTGGTCACCAGCCGCCGCACCGGCGAGGACGGCACCCACACCTTCCGCGACCTGCCAGTCGGCACCCTGATCCTGGCGGTGAACGCGACCGGTCACCGCCCCGGCGCCCTGTCGATCACGATCGACGGCCACGGCACCACGCGCGCCGAGGTCGAACTCCACCCGGCGGTACGCCTGACCGGCACGGTCCGCGCCTGGTCCACGGACTCGCCACTGCCCGACGCACGCGTGATGCTGATGGACGGCGCCGGAAACGTGGTCGCCACGGCCGACAGCGACCCGGAGGGCTCGTTCGCCTTCGCCGACCTGGACGCCGGCGAGTACACGCTGATCGCGAGCGGATATCCGCCGGTGGCGAGCGCGGTACGGGTGGACGGCCGGATCGACAGTCGGCATGACGTGCAGCTGGGGTACCCGGAGTGAGGGCGCGGCGAGGGACGGCGGCGGCCTGCCTCGGCGGCGAGGTACCTCGGGACCGAGGTATAACGAAACGAGGCACCTCGAATCGATATACAGCGACGCCGAGGTATCTCGGCATCGAGGCGCAGCACGGTAGCCCGGCGCATGCTGCACCGGCGGCCGGCGGTCGGATGGGTAGTGCGCGCCGGTACGGCGTGATCGGGCGGTGAGCGATGGCTGCGCATGCCTCGGCGGCGAGATACCTCGGTACCGAGGTATAGCGAAACGAGACACCTCGAATCGATATACATCGATGCCGAGGTACCTCGGCATCGAGGCGCAGCACGGTGACCCAGCGCATGCTGCTATACCTCGGCCCCGAGGTATCTCGGCCGCGAGGTATCTCGGCCGCGAGGTATGGCAGGGTCAGGTACCTCGAATCGATATACCTCGATGCCGAGGTACCTCGATGCCGAGGTATCGAGACGAGGCACGCAGCCGCCCCCCTGTTGAACCCCGCCCCGGATCGGCCTAACGTGCCGATATGCCCGAAACAGCAGCCGAGCTGCGGGCCGGGTTCCGCGCCGGGGCGCGTGGGCCGACGGCCGGGTTGGCGCCCGGCTTCCGGCAGGCGAACTTCCTCAGCGTGCCTGCCGGGTGGGCCTATGACGTGCTGCTGTTCATCGAGCGCAACCCGGAGGCCTGCCCGATCCTCGATGTCACCGACACCGGGTCGCGGCATACGCGGCTCGCCGAGGGTGCCGACCTGCGGACCGATCTGCCGTTGTACCGCGTGTGGCGGGACGGCCGGTTGGTCGACGAGACCACTGATGTCGTCGACGTGTGGCGCGAGGACTCGGTGACGTTCCTCACCGGGTGCAGCTTCAGCTTCGACAGTGCCCTGGCTCAGGCCGGGGTGCCGTGGCGCTATCCGGGGCGGAACGTCGCCATGTACAGGACGAACCGGCAGTGCCGGCCGGCCGAGCGGGTTCGCGGGCCGCTGGTGGTCTCGATGCGGCCGGTGCCGTCGGCGCTGGTTGGCACCGCCGGGCGGATCACGGCCCTGATGCCGGCGGCGCATGGGGCGCCGGTGCAGGTCGGCGATCCTCGACGGCTCGGCATCTACGACCTGGAGCGGCCCGACTTCGGGGAGCCGCCGGAGGCTGAGCCCGACGACGTTCCGATGTTCTGGGCCTGTGGCGTGACCCTGCAGGCGGCGGTGGTCGCGTCCCGGCCACCGTTCGCCATCACGCACGCTCCCGGGCACATGTTCCTCACCGATGTCCGGGAGCCGCCGGTCACTGTGTGACGCGCCAGGTCACGGCACTCGGGTAAGGATCTCCATGGCGTGCCCGTCGGGATCGTCGAAGTACACGCCGCGCCCGCCCCACCGCGTGTTGATCTCGCCGTGTCCGTCGCCGCCCGGCTCGGCGTAGTAGTCCAGGCCCTGTTCGCGGATCCGGGCGAAGGCGGCGTCGAACTCGTCGTCGTCCACGAGGAACGCGTAGTGCTGCGGCTGCGGATCGGTCGCGGTCATGTAGTCGAGTGTCACGCCGTTGGCGACGGCGACCGGCACGAAGCGCCCGAAGTCGGCGCCGACCTCCAGGCCGAGGATGGTGGCCAGGAACGCGGCCGAGGCGCGCTTGTCCCGGGCCCGGACGATGGTGTGGTTCAGCTGGATGGTCATGACTTCTCCTCGGTGGTGCGGATCATCAGCAGCATCGCCGCGGCCATGGCGGCGAGCAGCCCGGCGGCCACCGCGATCGCCGTGGCGTAGCCGTGGACGAGCGCGGCCTGGCGGCCGGACGCGGTGAGCGGATGGGAAACGAGATAGGCGGCGGTCACGCTCACCGCGAGCGAGTTGAGCACCGCGGTCCCGACCGAGCTGCCGACCTGGGTGGCGGCGTTGATGACAGCGGACGTTATACCCGCGTCGCGATGCGTCACGCCGCGGATCGCAAGCTGGAAGGCGGGCGGGAACAGCATCCCCATGCCGGTGCCGACCAGGATCT
The DNA here is from genome assembly GCF_041261445.1 of Catenulispora sp. EB89. NCBI lineage: Bacteria > Bacillati > Actinomycetota > Actinomycetes > Catenulisporales > Catenulisporaceae > Catenulispora > Catenulispora sp. EB89. Next base: position 165,918 of record NZ_JBGCCU010000014.1, on the reverse strand, counting down.
CGGCGGGCAGGATCGGCATCAGGTACCCGCTGCCGGGCGTCAGCCGGGTCATCAGGAACAGCCCGGTGGCGGCGACGAGCAGTCCCCCCGGCGATCAGGAAGCGGGGTGCGACCCGCGGCATCAGCCGGTTGCCCAACTGGTAGCCGCTGGTCGCGTTGGCCACCGCCATCGGAAGAACCGCGGCGCCGGCCTTCGCCGGTGAATAGTGCAGCACCTCCTGCAGGTGATACGTCAGCATCAGGAACATCCCGAACGCCCCGATCACCGCCGTGCCGACCGCGAGGCAGGCACCGGCCCGATTGCGGTCGGCGAGAATCCGCAGCGGCAGCATGGGATCCGGGACGCGGGCCTGCCGCAGCGCGAAGGCGGCCAGCTGCAGGACGCCGCCGATCAGAGCACTGATGACGACGCCGACGACCAGCCGTCCCGGGCCGCCTGACCGCACCCGAGCACCACGGCCGCGAGGCCGCCGGTGGCCAGCACGGCCGAAACCGCGTCCAGGCCGCCGCGCGCCGTCCCCGGCTGGTCTGGCAGAACTCTGCGACCCACGCTCAGTACCACCACGGCCAGGACGACGTTGACGTACAAGCACCAGCGCCAGCCCAGGTACTCGGTGATGACGCCGCCGAGCAGCAGCCCCGACGCCGCGCCGCTGCTGGCCACCGCACCGTAGACGGCGAACGCCCGGGCCCGCTCCCGCGCGCCGGTGAACGTCACCGCCAACAGCGACAGCACGCTCGGGGTGATCAGTGCGGCGGACGCACCCTGGAGCGCACGGCCTGCGGCCAGCACCGGAAGCGAGGGCGCCAGGCCCGCCAGCAGGGAGGCGAGGCCGAAGCCGGCCAGGCCGAGCTGGAAGGTCCGGCGGCGGCCGAACAGGTCGGCGACGCGTCCGCCGAACAGCAGCAGGCCGGCGAAACACACCGTGTAGGCCGTGACGACCCACTGGCGCTGGGCGTCACCGAAGTTCAGCGCGTGCTGCGCCGAGGGCAGTGCGATGTTCACGATCGTGGCGTCCAGGGCGGTCATGAGCTGCGCGGACGCGATCACGCCGAGGATCAGCCGGCTGGTGGCGGGACCGGTTTCGGACCCTTGGACGGCGGTCGCCGTGGTCATCGTCGACACCTCCCGGTAAACGGAGGGGTTCCCTCCGATACTAAGCGAAGGGGTTCCCTCCGTCTACTGCTAGGCTGGACCTCGACCGAAAGGGGTCCGCATGCGAGCCGACGCGCGCCGGAACCGGGAGCGGCTGATGACCGCGGCCCGGGACGTGTTCGTGGAACAGGGACCGGACGGGTCGCTGGAGGAGGTCGCGCGCCGGTCCGGCGTGGGCATCGCCACGCTCTACCGGCACTTCGCCGACCGCGGCACGCTGATGCACGCGGTGGTGTTGGAGGCGCTGATCTCGACGGCAGAGGCCGTGCGGCAGGCGCGGAGCGAGCACTCCGATCCGATGGACGCGCTGGCCGCGTACATCCACGCGGTAATCGACCTGCGCACGTCGGCGGTGATCCCGGCGCTGCTCGGGGCGATCGATCTGGACGAGCCGCGGATCAAGGAGGCGCGGACGGCGTCGGCGCACCTGGTCGAGGACTTGCTGGATACGGCGCGCAAGACCGGCGGGTTACGGGAGGACGCGGCGTTCGCCGATGTCGGGTTGTTGGTGGTGCGGGTGTCGCAGAAGCTGCCGGGGCCGTTCAGCGATGAGGTGCAGATGGAGTTGGCGCATCGGCACGCCGATCTGCTCATCGCCGGGTTGCGGGCTGAGGGTTCGCGGGTGCCTTTGAGCGGGCCGACGATGCATCTGGCGGATTTGCAGCGGTTGTTGCCGAATGGCGAGGACGGCTCGTGAAAACGCCGCGGTGCGGGCCCTTCCCGCCGGGGAGCCCGCACCGCGACTTCGGTTGTTGCTAGCCGCTGTAGACGGCGTTGCTGCCGTACAGGACGTTCGTGAAGCTGGAGATGTAATCGTGGATGTCCGTGGCGCCGAGGTTGTACGTCATGAAGACCCCGTAACCCCCGTCCACCGTCTGCTGCGCGAGGCTGGCCGCGTCGCTGGACGGCGTTGACGTCACGTCGATCGCCGCCGGCGAGAGCTGGCTGTTCGGCAGGTTGATGCTGGGCACGTTCCAGGAGTCGTAGTACGGGTTCCACGCGTAGTCGAACAGCGGGCCGACGTCGGTGCCGTCGTAGGTCAGGCTGGAGGCCGCCGGGCCGATGTCGTACATGGTGATGAGCTTGTTCGGCATGTCGTTGCGCAGCGCCTGGACCAGGTAGACGAAGGAGCTCGCGTTGGGCTGGCCGGTGCCGTTGGTGCCGTAATCGGCGTACTCGTCGTCGAAGTCGATGCCGTCCAGGCCGTACTGCGTGACGGTGGTGGACAGCTGCTGCGCGAAGGCCGCGGCGGCCGACTGGGACGGGAAGTTGGCGAAGCCGGCGCCCTGGTGGTTGCCCAGGACCGAGAGCTCGACCTTGATGCCCTGCGCCTGGAGCGGCCGGATCTGCGTCGCCGCGTTGTCCAGGACGCTCTGTACCTGCGAGTTGAACGACAGGTAGGCGTTGGTGCCGTCGTAGTTGATGTTGGCGGCGAATATCACGGCTATGTCGAAGACGTTCGCGCCGCCGTTGGCGAGCGTGTACTTGCCCACGTTCAGCATGCTGTTGTTGTTGACCTCCACGTACGCCACGGAGATCGGACCGCTCTTGCCGGCCGAGGTGCCGGCGTGGCGCGCGCCGTGGCCGGCCTTCGCGGCCGCGGCCGCAGGCGCGCTCTTAGCCTTGGCGGCCTTCGCCGGGGCCGCCTGCGCGACGCCCGCCATACCGGCGAACGCCAGCGTCAGCGCGCTGGTGGCGAGCAGGACCTTCCACCTCGATCTGGATCCGCGCATCGTCGATCAAGCTCCCTTGCTGGATGAGGGTGACAGGTGGGCGCTCGGTAGATAAACCGATTCAGTGAGGTGAATATGCTCTCGTGTCGGGGAGGTGTCAAGACCCGCGCATCAGTTGTCGCGTCCTGTGATCATGCGTCGGTTTTCTGCCGTTGGTCCTTCGTACCGGCGTTGACACGGTGGTGAAACGGGGGCATCCTGAGGTAGCCCTGAAGCGATTTAGGTACGGCTCGCGCGACCGAAGCAGGCCACCGCCGGCGAGGGCACCGTTCAACCTGGACAGTTGAACGCGTTGCCAGGCCTTGGCCGGGTGCCCAAACTGTTGTTCCCGTAAGAGTGGGCAGCCGCAGCTTGGGAGATGCCATCAATATGCTTACACAGAAGTCGGTGACCAGGTCACGCACCGGGTCGCTGGCCGCTGCGGCCTTGCTCGCCGCCGCGACCGTCGGCCTCGTGGCCCCGGGCAGCGCTTCGGCGGCCAGTGTCGGTTCGGCCCACGCGACGGCAGCGGCAGTCCCCTCCTCGACCCCGGTCGCGATCCACTCGGGCTGGTTCGGGCTGAAGGCATTTGCCAAGGCCACCACCTGCCTCGACAGCAATGCCGGCGGAAGCGTCTACACGCTTCCGTGCCAGGTCCCGGGCAACAAGTACCAGGACTGGAACTGGACCGAGTGGCAGGCCTACTCGCCCTACTCCGGTTACTACTACTTCTACTCGCTCCAGGATCAGGCGACCGGCCGCTGCCTGGACAGCAACGCCGCCGGCCAGGTCTACACCACCAACCCGTGCCAGGCGCCGGGGAACGCGTATCAGGACTGGAACTCGCCGGGCTTCGCCTCCAGCACTGGGACCACCTTCACCGACACGGCCACCGGCCTGGCGTTGTACCAGAACGTGAGCAACACCAATGTGTTCACCGGCGGCCCCGGCGACTACAACAGCTTCTGGTTTCCCATCCAGTAGCCTCCGGCGTAACCGCGCGTCACTGCCGCCGGCTGCGCCTCGCACTCGGTCATGTGCTCCACGATGTGCCGTATCGCGAGGTCCTGGGCGCGCAGGTGGGCCTGGAGGCGCTCGCAGGCGTGCAGCACGGCTTCGGCGTCTCGGTAGGTCATCTCCGCGCGGCGGTCGGCGGCTTGGCCGATGACCTGCTGGCCGACCATGATGACGAACATCAGCAGCAACTGCGTCAGGCTGGACAGGAACAGCAGGAAGGCGAAGGGGTACGGGTCGAAGCTCAGGACGCCGGTCTGGGCCAGGATGATCCAGCCGAGTTGGAAGACGGTGGCGATGTAGAACGCTGTCATGGTGCCGCAGCGGTGCGTGATCCAGGCCGCGAGGCGGCCGTTGACGCCGACGTGCTCGTCGGCCATGGTCGGCGGCGCCTCGAAGCGCAGTCCGTGCGAGGCCAGCTCCAGGCGCTCGTTGTCGTCCAGGTCCGCGCAGCTGGACAGGTGCTCGTCCTGCGCGATGAGGTGGTTCTGGATCTGCTCGCAGTCGTGCAGGATCGCCTCGGCGTCCTCGAAGGTCTGCCGTGCGCGGCGGTCGCCGGTGCGGCCCAGGACCTGCTGGCCGAGCAGGATGATGAAGATCAGCAGGAGCTGTACCACGTTGCCCAGGAAGAGCATGAACGGGTACGGATATGGATCGAAGCCTAATGCGCCGCGCGACCCGAGGATCATCCACGCCGCTGTGATCGCCGCGCACGCGTAGACGGTCCACATCGAACCTATCTTGCGGGTGATCCAGGCGGCGAGGCGTCCGTTGAACCCGATGTACTCCTGGCCGGTGTGGGCGTGGCCGTGGTGGTGCCGGAGGTATACCCGCGGGTGGCGCAACGTGGTGTAAAGGCTCATGGAGCATGAAAATAGCCGACCGTTGGCCGACCGGCGCGGGCCGGTCGGCCAACGGGTTCGTCAACCGGTTCGTCTTCCGGACTGGGGTCAGGCGTTCGCGGGCTTGAAGTGGAAGACCGCGGTGGGAATCAGGCCCCTGTCGTCCGGCGGCGGGGTGCTGCCCTCGGGGTAGAAGGCGAAGTTCACGTCGACCGGGGCGATGTCGCTGTCCGCGCCGGCCGGCACGACCGCGTCGAGGTCGTCCGTCGTGTCCGAGTAGACCGCGACCGGCTCGTCGCCCCGGTTGTCGACGTTGGCCGCCGTCATGCCCATGACCTGGAAGTCGGTGCCGATCGGCAGGCCGTTGCCGCTGATCACGTCGCAGCCCGTGCCGGTGCGGCCGGGGCCGGTGTAGAGCGCGACGTTGCCGATGCCGACCAGGCCCAGCGCCATGGACATCGCCTGCACGTCGGCGGCCGGGCCGCAGGCGGCGTCGTAGCCGTTGTTGCTCTGGACCGGCAGGCCCTGCGAGTGGTTCGTGACCCGGGTGGTGTGCGTCGTGTGGTTGGTGCCGGTCGCGGCGACCGCGATGGCGGCCGGGGCGGTGAGGACGCCGGTGACCGCGAAGGCGACAGCGGCGGCACGTCGAGGACGGAGACGGGGATGGGTCATGGAGTGAAGCGCCCTTCGCTCGATCGACGGAAGCGCTCAGGCTGGCAACGGCGGCGCGCGGAGATCAAGTTCTGATACTCCGTTCGTGGCGCGGTTGCTCCGAACGGGTTCGCGCGCGCCGGGAGTTCCCGGATGACCGGTCGGCCCAGTGCGGTCGCGGGTCGTCGGCGGCGCTGCCTACGGTCTGATCGACGGAGCGTGGACCACTTCCGAGCGCGGGAGAGACCGGCATGGCGACGGTGACGGCGACGCGGATCCGGGCGGTCGTCTGCCGTTCGGCTGCCTTGGGCCTGCTGTTGTTGTTGCTGCTGCTCAGCGGAATGTTCGGGTGGAGCGTGCCGCAGGCGGCGGCGCGCGTTGCGGCCGCGACGATCGGCGCGGACGCCCCGATCCAACTGGACCGGACCGGGCAGATCACGGACCAGGTCGGCGCGCTCGGCGACCGGCGTGACCAGGTCGCGACGGCGCTGAACCAGCTCGACTCGCAGCGCGGGATCCAGCTGTTCGTGGCGTATGTCCGCGACTTCTCGGGGAAGGCCCCGGCGGACTGGGCCAACGAGACCGCGACCAAGAACGGCCTCGGGCTGCACGACGTGCTGTTGGCCGTCGCGACGCACGCTCGTCAGTACGGCTACTCAACGGACACCGACTCCGGTGTGACGTCCGCGCAGTTGGCCTCGGTCGCGACGGCCGCGATCGAGCCCGCGCTGCGCCAGAACGACTGGGCCGGTGCGGCCATCGGTGCGGCCGACGGGATCAACGCCGTGATGGTCGGGCAGCCGGTGCCGGCGGTGGCCATCACTCCCGGGCATCCGGATCCCGGGGCGTCGTCCTCCTCCTCGTCCTCGGATGCCGGCTGGATCGGGGGGACCGTGGTGGTCGTCGGTGCCGTCGGTGTGGGTGCCTACGCGTACTCGCGCTCGCGCCGTCGACCGACAGCGGCGGGAGGACCCGGCGGGCAGGTTCCGCTCAAGGAGTTGGACGCGTCGGCCAAGCATGCGCTGGTCGCCACCGACGACGCGGTGCGGACGAGCGAGGAGGAACTCGGCTTCGCCAGTGCGGAGTTCGGGGACGAGGCGGCGGCTCCGTTCGCGGAGGCGTTGGCCGAGGCCAAGGCCGAGTTGATGGCGGCGTTCCGGCTGCGGCAGGCGCTGGACGACGAGATCCCGGAGGACGAGCCGACGCAGCGTCGGATGCTCGCCGAGATCATCGAGCGCTGTCGGCGTGCCAATACCCGGCTGGACGCGGAGGCCAAGTCCTTCGATCGGCTGCGGGCCCTGGTCGAACACGCTCCGGCCGCGCTGTCCGCCGCTACCGAGGCCGCCTCGGCGCAGACCGCTCGTGTCTCGGCTGCGGCGGCGCATCTGCAACAGCTGCGTACGACGTATGCCGATTCGGCGACCGCTCCCGTCGTCGGGCATCCGCAGCAGATCGCCGACCGGTTGGCGTTCGCGAACGAAAGCCTCTCCGCCGCTCGGACCTCACTGGACGGCAACGACCGGCGGCGCGCGGCGGTGCTCATCCGGGGCGCCGAGGCCGGGGTCGAGCAGGCCGGGCTGCTGCTGGACGCGATCGACCGGCGCTCGGCCGAGCTGGACGCGGCGGCCGCCAAGCTCCCCGCGGCGCTGGCCGAGATGGACTCCGACCTGGCCGACGCGCACGGCTTGAGCGCGTCGCAGGGTGCTGCGGCGGCTTCGGCCGACTTGGCGGGACGCGCGGCACGTGCGCGTCAGGTGCTGACGACGCTGCGCCAGGAGATGGCCGGACGGTACGACCCGATCGACGCGTTGCGGCGTGCCGAGGAGGCCGACGCACTGCTGGACGAGGCGCTGGACGCGGTGCGGGAGCGGGAGCAGAACGACCGGCGGGCGCGCAGCCTGTTGGAGCAGGCGACGTTGACGGCGCGCAGCGAGATCGCCGCCGCGGAGGACTTCGTCGCGACGCGGCGCGGTGCTGTGGGGAGCCAGGCCCGGACCCGGCTGGCCGAGGCGAAGCGGCTGTTGCAGCAGTCGGCGGCGGCTGCCGGCAGCGATCCGTCGCAGGCACTGGCGTTGGCGCAGCAGGCCGACGGCCGCGCGCGGCAGGCGATGGCGGCGGCGCAGGGTGACGCCGACCGGTACCGCTCGCCGTACGGCGGTCAGTCGGGGTCGATGGGCGGCGCCGTGCTGGGCGGGATCATCCTCGGCGACCTGCTCGGCGGTGGGCGCGGCGGGCGCGGCGGACGGGGTGGCGGCGGCTTCGGAGGCGGTGGCGGCGGCGGTTTCGGTGGCGCCGGCCCCGGCAGCTTCGGGGGCGGCGGCACGCGAGGGCGCCTCGGGGGCGGCGGCAGGTTCTGAGTTCGATCACCGACGAAAGGGCACGACGATGACCAAGCAGACCATCCTGGGCCGCGTGAAGCAGCTGGCGAAGGCCAATATCAACGCCCTGCTGGACTCGGCCGAGGACCCGCAGAAGATGCTGGACCAGCTGATCCGCGACTACACGAACAACATCTCCGAGGCCGAGGAGGCGATCGCCACCACGATCGGCAACCTGCGACTGATGGAGGCGGACAACGCCGAGGACGTGAAGTCCGCCAAGGAGTGGGGCGACAAGGCCCTGGCCGCGAGCCAGCGCGCCGACGCCCTGCGCACCTCCGGCGACAACGCCGAGGCCGACCGCTTCGACAACCTGGCCAAGGTCGCCCTGGAACGCCAACTCGCCGCCGAGCGCCAGACCGCGGCCGCGGCGCCGACCATCAAGGGCCAGCAGGAAGTGGTCGACCAGCTGAAGACCGGCCTGAACTCCATGAAGGAGAAGCTGAACCAGCTCCGGACCAAGCGCGACGAGCTGGTCGCCCGCTCCAAGTCGGCGCAGGCGCAGTCGCACGTCAACGACGCGCTGAAAAGCATCGACATCATGGACCCGTCGAGCGAGGTCAGCCGCTTCGAGGAGAAGGTACGGCGCGAGGAGGCGAAGGTGAAGGGGCAGCAGGAGCTGGCGGCTTCGAGCCTGGACTCGCAGTTCAACGATTTGGAGGACCTGGCCGACAAGGCGGAGGTCGCGAAGCGGCTGGCGGCGCTGAAGACGGGGTGAGGCGGCTCGGGCTCAAGCGCGGGCTCGGGCTCGGGCTCGGGCTCGGGCTCAAGCGCGGGTGCGGCGGCCGGGTCAAGCTCCGGGCAGTCAAGGCGCGAATCGCGCCAGCAGCAGAAATGGCGAGGCCGCCGCTCCCTCACAAGCGACGGCCCCACCGGTCTCACAGCGCAGCCGGCCTCACAACCCGGCCACGCTCACAACGCACTCCCTGGCCTCACAGTTCGGTCGGCCCCAGCTCGGGCACCGGTCGCAGCTCGACCTCCGTGCCGCGCGCGCCGTGCAGTTCCAGCACCACGACCTCGTTCGCGCCGGCGCGCAGGACCGGGCCCGGGACGTACAGCGAGCCCTGCGGGCCGCGCGACCAGTAGCGGCCCAGGTTGAAGCCGTTGATCCAGGCCACGCCCTTGGTCCAGCCGGGCAGGTGCAGGTAGGTGTCGGCGGGCTGCGCAACATCGAACTCGCCGCGGTGGAAGCAGGGTCCGACCACCGCTCCGTCGCCGTCGGCGAAGGCCAGGCCCGACAGGTCGTCGAGGGTCAGCGGGCGCGAGGTCCAGCCGGTCAGCGGCGCGTCGTTGAGGTACACCCCGCCGATCAGGCCCTTGCGGTCGGCCAGCTTCGCGCCGTAGTTCACCCGCCCCTGGTTCTCGACCAGCACTCGCAGCTCCGCGCCGCCCTGCGGCACGGTGAACGACACCACGTGCTCGTGCCGCTCGCGCTCCAGCACGCCGACCGGCTGGCCGTCCACGAACACCTGTGCGCGGTCGCCGATCTGGTCGAAGGCGACCGTCGCCGGGCCCGCGGCCGACGCCGGGAGCCGCGCCTCGTACAGCACGAACCCGAAGTCCTGCCCCAGGCGCTCCATCGTGAGCGGCGCCTCGGAGTCCTGCGCCGTGCCCAGAGCGTCCAGCGCGGCGTCGGCGAACAGCGGCGCGCGCCGCGTCAGCTCGATCGAGACCGGCGGCAGCTTCTCCCCCGGCTCGGGGATCTCCTCGTCCGGGACCGCCTCGTACTTGCCGATGATGGACCGGAACCGCCGGAACTTCTCCGTCGGGTCCCCGGCCTCGTCCAGCGGCGAGTCGTAGTCGTACGACGTGACCGTCGCGCGGTACGTGCCCTTGTCGTTGGCGCCGTTCAGGAAGCCGAAGTTGGTCCCGCCGTGGAACATGTAGAAGTTCACCGACGCGCCGGCCTGGAGCAGCTCGTCCAGCGCGGCTCCGGCGTCGTCCGCCGAGCGCTGCGCGTGCACGCCGCCCCAGTGGTCGAACCAGCCGTTCCAGAACTCCGCGCACATCAGCGGGCCGGTCGGCTGCTGCGCACGCAGTGCCGCCAGCGAAGCCGTCACCTTGCCGCCGAAGTTCGCCGTGGCCAGGACGCCGGGCAGCGCGCCCGCGGCCAGGTCGCCGGGCTGGTCCGAGGTGAACAGGGGTACGTCGATGCCCCGTGACGTCAGCGCCTCGTACAACCGCTCCAGATAGGCGGTGTCCGATCCGTACGCCCCGTACTCGTTCTCCACCTGCACCGCGGTCACCGGCCCGCCGGCCGTCCCCAGGCGCGGCAGCACGATCGGCATCAGCGCGTCGAGGTAGCCCTCGACCGCCTGCAGGAACGCCGGATCCGTGCTGCGCAGCGCCAGGTCCGGGTCGGCGAGCAGCCACGACGGCAGCCCGCCGCCCTCCCACTCGCCGCAGATGTACGGCCCGGGCCGCAGCAGCACGTGCAGCCCCTCGGCGGCGGCCAGGTCCAGGAACGCCGCCAGGTCCAGGATCCCGTTGAAGTCGAACTCGCCGGGCCGGCGCTCGTGCAGGTTCCACGGCACGTAGGTGTCGATGGTGTTCAGGCCCATGAGCCGGGCCTTGCGCAGCCGGTCGGACCACTGCGCCGGGTGGACTCGGAAGTAGTGCAGACCGCCGGACACGATCCGGAACGGCCGACCGTCGAGGACGAAGCCGTCGTCGGTGATGTCGAGTACTGCCACGTTCGTGTTGCTCCCTGTGCTACGTCACGGCAGGCCCCAGGGTGCGGCCGGGCGCCCATCGATCGCGATGGATCAGCCCCGGCCGCACCGGCCCCGCGTGAGTCGGACTCCTCTGGCGCCGCGCCGCTACTTGACGGTGAAGCCCTGGTCCTTGGCGTACTTGGTCGAGGCGTCCTGCCAGGCCTTCAGGCCGTCGGCCAGCGACGAGCCGCCGATGTAGGCCTTGCCGGCGGTGTCGTTGAAGACGCTGTTGGCGTAGACCTGGAACGGCAGGTACGACCAGCCCGGCGCGACCTCGGAAGCGCTCTGCGCCAGCACCTGGTTGATCTTCTGGTCGCCGAAGTAGGCGTCCGACTTGTTCAGGAAGTCCGGCGAGTTCAGCTGCTTCACCGTGGCCGGGAAGGCGCCATTGTCCACGCGGGTCTGCGCGCCCTCGTCGACGGTCGCGTACTTCAGGAACGCATAGGCCAGCTTCTGGTTGGTGCTGGCCTTCATCACAGCCAGCGAGCTGCCGCCGTTCTCGGAGGTGACCTTGCCGCCGGCCGTCCACTGCGGCATGGGGGCGACGCGCCACTGGCCGGAGCCGTTCTTCACGCCGGACTCCAGCGAGGCGGGCATCCAGGCGCCGATGGTCAGCGAGGCGATCTTGCCGGTGTTCATGCCCTGGTACCAGGCGTCGCTCCAGGAGCTGACCGGCGCCAGGTCGTGGCCGTCGATGAGCTGCTGCCAGGCCGCGGTGAACTTCTGGGTGCCGGGGTCGGTGGCGAAGTTGACGCCGACGTTGGTGCCGTCGACGGTGTACGGCTTGCCGCCGGCCTGCCAGATCATGCTGGTGGTGAAGCCCGCGTCGCCGGTGTCGTTGGTGATGTAGGCGGTCGGGTCGGCGGCGTGGATCTTCTTCGCGTCGGCGATGTACTCGTCCCACGTGGCCGGGGGCGTGGTGATGCCGTTCTTGTCGAAGACGGTCTTGTTGTAGAACAGCGCCATCGGGCCGGAGTCCATCGGCAGGCCGTAGACGCCGCCGGCGGACTGGACCGCGTTCCACGGGCCGGGGGTGAAGGTGCCGTTCAGCGCGGCGGCGCCGAACTGGTCCAGGTTCGCCACCGACTTGGTCAGCTCGAACTGCGGCAGCGCGTAGTACTCGATGTGCGCGACGTCCGGGACGCCCTTGCCCGCCTGGACCGCGTTCTGCAGCGCCTTGTACTCGTCGTTGCCGGTGCCGGCGTTGACCAGGTTGACGTGCACGTTCGGGTACTTGGTCTGGAAGTCGGCGACCACCTTCTTCAGGGTCGGCTCCCAGGCCCAGACGGTCAGGTTGCCGCCGGCGGTCAGCGCCGCCTGCAGGTCGGCGTCGGTGACCGTGGCGGACTGCGCGGAGCCGCCGGAGCCCTTGCTGCCTCCGCTGCTGGAGGAGCTGCCGCAGGCGGTGGCGGCGAGCGCCACGGCCAGTGCGGTCGCGCCCAGCAGGACGCCGCGACGACGGGTTATGGTCATTGCTGTTCCCTTCTCTTGCATCGGAGGGTTCCGCGGTCGGGCCGGGGCGCCGTCAACCTTTCACGCTTCCGGCGCTCAGGCCCGACTGCCAGTACCGCTGGAGCAGCAGGAACGCCGCGATCAGCGGGATGATCGTGATCACCGAGCCGGTGATGACGAGGTTGAAGACCACGTCGCCGCCGGCCGTGTGGGCCTGGTCGTTCCAGGTGCTCAGGCCCAGCGTCAGGGGGTACCAGTTCTGGTCCTTCAGCATGATCAGCGGCAGGAAGTAGTTGTTCCAGGTCGTGACCACGTTGAACAGCAGCACCGTGACGATGCCGGGGCCCAGCAGCGGCAGGCTCACGGAGAAGAAGGTGCGGAACTCCCCCGCGCCGTCCATCCGGGCCGACTCCATGATCTCGGCCGGGACCGCGTCGGCGCTGAAGGTCCACATCAGGTACAGGCCGAACGGCGAGATCAGCGAGGGGATGATGATCGCCCACGGGGTGTCGGTGAGCCCCATCTTGGAGAACATCAGGAAGGTCGGGACGGCCAGCGCCGTGGCGGGGACCGCGACCGCGCCGATCACGATGGCGAACACGGCCTTCTTGCCCGCGAAGTCGAACTTGGCCAGGCCGTAGCCGGCCAGCGTGGCCAGCATGGTGGCGCCGCCGGCGCCGACCACGACGTACAGCAGGGTGTTGAGCAGCCAGCGGCCGAAGATGTCGTGCTGGTAGCTGAAAGTGTTGCTGACGTTGGAGAAGAACCCGAATCCCTTGAACCACAGCCCGAAGGAGTTGAACAGGTTCTGCTGGGTCTTGGTGGCGTTGATCGCCAGCCAGGCCAGCGGCAGCAGGGTGTAGAGCGCCATCACCGCGCACAGCACGGTCAGCGTGACGCTCTTGCGGGGGCGCTGCGACGCGCGCCGGGCCTTGGCCCGGATCGGCGGGGTGGCGTTCCGGGGACGTCCCCGGTTAGCCGTCTGCACCGTTTCCAAAGGCTCCGTGGTCATCGGTTCAGCCCGCCTTTCGCATGCCGCGCAGCTGGACGGCGTAGGCGACGATCATCGTGGCCACGCCCATGACGATGGCGACGGTCGCGGAGTAGTTGAACTGCTGGCCGTCGAAGGACAGCGAGTAGGCGTAGTAGTTCGGCGTGTAGTACGTGGTGATCGCGTTCGGCGCCAGGTGCTTGAGGATGCTGGGCTCGCTGAACAGCTGGAAGCTGCCGATGATCGAGAAGATGGTGGCGATGACCAGGGCCGGGCGCAGCGCCGGGAGCTTGATCGACCAGATGATGCGGAACTGGCCGGCGCCCTCGATCGCCGCCGCCTCGTACAGCGAGGGGTTCACCACCCGCAGCGCGGAGTAGATGATCAGCATGTTGTAGCCGACCCACTCCCAGGTCACGATGTTGCCGATGGAGGCCAGGATCAGGTGCGGGGAGAGCGGGTCGGGCAGCGTGACGCCGAAGTGCTTGTCGATGTCGCGGACCAGGCCGAACTGGGTCCCGTACATGAAGCTCCACATGAGCGTGGCGACGACGGCGGGCACCGCGTAGGGCAGGAACACCGAGATCCGGAAGAACGCCGCGCCGTAGAGCCGGCCGCTGTCGATGGCCAGCGCCAGCAGCAGGGCCAGGCCGAGCATGATCGGGACCTGGACCACCAGGAACAGCGCGACCCGGGCGAAGGACGTCCAGAACTGCGAGTCGTGGATCGCGTCGCTGTAGTTCTGCAGGCCGACGAACTGGGTGCCGCCGATCAGCTTGGTCTTGTACAGGCTCAGGTAGATCGAGTAGCCGATCGGGGCGAGGAAGACCAGCGCGAACAGGGCCATGAAGGGGCTGACGAACTTCCAGCCGGCCAGGGACCGCCGCCGTCCCGCGGCGCGGCGCGGGGCCGGGCGGCGGGCGAGGTCCAGGGGTGGGGACGTCATGGTCTGTCTTCGCTCCTTGCTTCGCTTCGGATCTGCGGTACTGGAGGGACCGCGGGCACTGTTCGGGCTGCAGGCACTGTCCGCACTAGGGCAGGACGAACGTCTCGAAGGCCAGCACCGCCATGCCCAGGGACACCGGGTTGTCGGCGATGCGGGAGGCTGCCAGGGTGACCGCGTCGTAGGGGACGGTCAGGGAGAACTCCTTGACCACCGGCTCGACCGCGGCCAGCAGCGGCTCGCCGAAGGCGGCGCTGACCCAGCCGCCGACCACCAGCAGTTCGGGGTTCAGCATGTTGACGGCGTTGGCCAGGGCCATCCCCAGGGGCCGGGCGAACCGTTCCAGCGTGGCCACCGCGACCGGATCGGCGCGGCGTGCGGCCTCGGCCAGCTTGGCCACGGTCGCCGCCTGGTCGCCGGGGACCAGCAGCGGGCTGTCCGGATCGACCTCGGTCAGCAGGTCGAGCAGCGCGGCGGCGCCGACGTAGGCCTCGACGCAGCCGCGGCTGCCGCAGTGGCACGGCAGGCCGTCGGCGACGAGCACCGTGTGGCCCCACTCCCCCGCGCTGTTGGTCCGGCCGCGCAGCAGCCGGCCCTCGGCGACGACGCCGAGCCCGACGCCGGTGCCGAGGTTCACGACCACGCTGTCGTCATGGTCGCCGGCCTCCCCGAACATCATCTCGGCCAGCGTTATCGCCTTCAGCGGGTTGTCCAGCAGCACCGGCAGGTCGCAGCGCCTGGTGAACAGGGAGGTGAACGGCACGCCGTGCCAGCCCCAGTTCGGCGCGTGCACCGAGACCCCGCCCTCGCGGTCCACCTGGCCGGGCAGGCTCACCCCGACGCCGGCGACGTCCGCCGCGCTGACCCCGGCCAGCCCGGCGATCACGCCCTGGATGCTGTCCACGACATGGCCGACCACGGAGTCGGGGTCGTCGTCGGTGGGCGCCACCGGCATCTGGAAGTGCCCGACCCGCGTCATCGCCTGGTCGAAGATCTCGGCGATGACATGCGTCTCGGCGAGGTCCACGCCGACCAGGTAGGGCGCCCCGGCCCGCATCGTCAGCTGGCTGGCCGGACGGCCGCCGCCGGAGCGCGTGCTCTGCGTCTCGGCCAGCAGCCCGGCCGCGGTCAGCTCGCCGATGATCGTCCCGGCCGTCGCGACGGACACCCCGAGCTGCGCGGCGACGTCGCCCCGGGTCAGCGTGCGGCCGCCGTAGAAGCTCCGCATCACTTCCACGCGGTTCGCACGGCGTAGGTCGCCGGACAGGCGGGGTCGCATCTCGGGGGCTCCTCGCGGTTCGCAAGTGGTGGGTCGCCGAGCCCGCCGGGGGCTCGGTGAGGCTTGAGATTACGCAGACGTGTCGGGTTCGTAAACCCCTTAGCGAAACCGTTATTAAAAGGGTTATCAAATCGAGGCGGGAGAGCGGATGCCGGTGCTGGAGGCGTCGGGAGCCGGGTCGACGCGGACCGCCTCGATCGGTCAGCCAGCCGAAGCCGGCCCCGCCGTCGAAGCCCGCACCAGCAGCCGCGTCGGCAGCATGATGTGGGTGGCGTCCGGCTCCGCCTCGCCGCGGATCAGCCCGATCAGCAGTTCCACCGCGCGCCGTCCCATCTCCCGGATCGGCTGCTCGACCGTGGTGAGCATCGGGGTGCAGCGCGTCGCCTCGGGGATGTCGTCGAAGCCGACCACCGACAGGTCCTCCGGCACGCGCAGCCCCATGCGGTGCGCCACCTCGATCGTCGCGATCGCCGACAGGTCGTTGGCCGCGAACACCGCGGTGGGCCGGTCGGGCTCGGCCAGCAGCCGCGCGGCCTGCTCGGCGGCGGTGTCCGGGTCGTAGGAGCCGAGGCGCAGCAGGTCTTCGTCCACTGCGACGTCGGCGGCGGCCATCGCCTGCCGGAAGCCCTGCTCGCGCAGCTGCGCTGACAGCAGGTCCGGCCGGCCGGTGAGCATCGCGATCCGGCGGTGGCCCAGGGCCAGCAGGTGCTCGGTGGCCGCGAGGGCGCCGCGCAGGTTGTCGGAGTCGACGGTCGGGCGGCCGCCGGGGCCGGTGTGCGGGTCGACCGCGACCACCGGGGCGCCGTACTGCAGGTCGACCACGGTGGGGGTGACCAGGACGGCTCCGTCCACGAGCGTGCCGGACAGCCGGGAGAGGTAGCGGCGCTCCCAGCCCACCTGGTCGCGGGCGCGGCCGCCGGCCGAGTAGACCACGAGCTCGAACCCCGAGCCGCGGATCGCGTCGCCGGCGCCCTTGAGCAACTCGGCGCTGAAAGGTTCAAGGTCGGCCACCAGGATCCCGATGACGTTCGTCTGGTGGTTGCGCAGGCTCTGCGCCACCAGGCTCGCCTCGTATCCGAGCTCTTCTATCACGGCCTTGACACGGGCCGTGGTGTCCGCGGACACGCCGTAGCGGTCGTTGAGCACCTTGGAGACCGTGGCGACCGAGACGCCGGCCTGCCGGGCGACGTCGCGGATGGTCACGCGTGGAGGAACGGGATCGGTCTGCACGCGGCCCAGGATACTGCCCGCCGAAAACGATATCGATAACGATTGACACGATGTTTCGGCGGGCGCAGACTCTGACCCGCCCGCCGCGTCGCGCGTGGCGTCGGCTCCCCGTTGCCAAAGCTTTGTCCAGGAATGGATCACGGTGAGCACCCGCGCTCGTGGGCGGACCGGTAATCCTCCGACGGAAGGAGCACCACTCATGCACAACCGCAGACTGGCCGCCGCGCTGGCGGTCGTGGCCAGCGCCGCGCTGGCCGGCAGCCTGGCCCTGGTCAGACCGGCGGCCGCGGACACCTCGCTGAAGCAGCTCGCCGAGGGCAAGGGCAAGTACTTCGGCACCGCGCTGGTGCAGTCGAACCTGTCCAACTCCACGCTGGTCGGGGTCGCCACGTCGCAGTTCGACATGATGACGCCGGGCAACGAGATGAAGTGGGACACCACCGAGCCCTCGAACGGGAGCTTCAACTTCGGCCCCGGCGACGCCCTGGTCGCCTTCGCGCAGGCGCACTCGATGCGCGTGCGCGGGCACAACCTGGTGTGGCACAGCCAGCTGCCCGGGTGGGTGTCGAGCCTGCCGTCGAACCAGGTGCAGGCGGCGATGGAGACCCACATCACCACCGAGGCCACGCACTACAAGGGCGAGGTGTACTCCTGGGACGTCGTCAACGAGCCCTTCAACGACGACGGCACGCTGCGCCAGGACGCGTTCTACAACGCCATGGGATCCGGCTACATTGCGGACGCCATACGCACCGCGCACGCCGCCGACCCGAACGCCAAGCTCTACCTCAACGACTACAACATCGAGGGCGAGAACGCCAAGAGCAACGCCATGTACTCGCTGGTGCAGTCGCTGCTGGCGCAGGGCGTGCCGATCAGCGGGATCGGTCTGGAGAGCCACTTCATCCTGGGCCAGGTGCCCTCCACGATGCTGGCGAACATGCAGCGCTTCGCGGCGCTCGGCCTGGACGTCGCGGTGACCGAGCTCGACGACCGGATCCAGCTCCCGGCCAGTTCCGCGAACCTCCAGCAGCAGGCCTCGGACTACTCGACCGTGGTCTCGAACTGCCTGGCGGTCACGCGGTGCGTCGGCGTCTCGCAGTGGGGCGTGGGCGACGCCGACTCGTGGATCCCGGGCACCTTCTCCGGCTACGGCGCGGCGACCATGTACGACCAGAACTACCAGCCCAAGCCCGCCTACACCGCGTCGGTCAACGCGCTCGGCGGCTCCTCCGGCGGGTCGAGCTCGTCGAGTCCGAGCACGCCGACGTCGTCGAGCTCGTCCTCGGGCGGCGGTGGCGGGGCGTGCAAGGTGAGCGACACGGTCGACGCCTGGAACACCGGGCTGACGGAGAACATCACGATCGACAACACCGGATCAGCGGCGGTCAGCGGCTGGAGCCTGGTGTTCACACTGGCGTCGGGGCAGACCATCACCAACGGCTGGAACGCTTCCTACAGCCCGTCCTCCGGCCAGGTGACGGCGACGAACGCGAGCTACGACGGGGCGATCGCACCGGGCGGCTCGGTGAGCATCGGGTTCCAGGCCACGCACACCGGGAACGCCGCGGCGCCGGCGTCGTTCAGTCTCAACGGTCAGGCTTGTAGCAGCTAGCAGTCAGTAGCCAGCAGTCGGCAACCAGCTGTCGCCGATCAGCAACAGCTCAGCGCCGAGCGTCGGCCGCGCGAGAGAACGTCCCGCGCGGCCGACCCCGGTCAGCACCGTTGCCGCTCAGCAATTGTCACGCCTCTGAAGTGCGGACAAGCCCTGCTCCGGAGCGCTTCGTACTGGCTACGCTCTGGGCATGAGCGTGGATCCCGAGGACCGTTTCGAACTGCCGCGGAAGTTCCAGCACGGAGTCATCCGGCGGGAGCGCTGCGACCGGGTCGACGTCGAGACGATCTCGACCGGCGCCTCCGGAACGGACCCGCAGGGCCATGCGACGTGGCGGAGCATCGACCTCATCGTGGCGAAGAACGGGCCCGCGGCGGCGGTGCGTGCGTTCGCCGAGACCAGCGCCGCCGAGGACGTGAACTTCTCCGGCTTCAGCTGGGGCCGCGGCACCGTCTACGACAGCAAGCTCACCGACCGCCGCTGGCCCTTGATGCTGCGGCTGCTCGATCTGGTGCGTTCGGCGCCGGATGAGGAGTATGGCGAGGCCGTCGCGACGGCCGAGAAGATGCGCGACGAGTTCCCGGTACCGGCGGTCCGCGCGGCCATGGCGGTGCTGGCGCCGGACCGGCCGGAGTGGTGCTCGGCGGACATCGCGGACTACTCCCCCGACGCCGACCACGACAACTACACAGCCCGGCTCCTGATGCTCGCGACGATGTCGCGGGAGCAGGCGCGGGAGTTGGGCCGGCGGATCCGGGACTGGATGTGGGTCAACGACGACCGGCGCGCGGAGGGGACGTTCCTGGCCACGATCGACGCCGGGGCGGACGAGTTCCTGATCGGGTGTCTGGAGAAGAGCCGGTGGCACGCGCTCAATCTGCTGCCGAAGCTGCCCAGCGAGCTGGCCGTCAACACCCTGATCGCGGAGCTGGGGCCGAAGGACGCGCAGGCCGCGCTGTTGGAGGCGGCCAAGCGGTTCCCGCGCCGGGTGCTGCGGCGGTTGGCCGAGGCGGAGCCGGCGACGCAGGTGGATTACGTGCTGCGGTTACATGTCGCGGCCGATCCTGAGCGTGCGCGTTCGGAGCTGGGGCGGCTTTCGGAGGTCGCACGGCAGCGGGTCGAGGTGTTGCTCGGCACGGCCGGTGCCGACGGTGGTTCCGGAGCTGCCACGGAGGCCGAACTCCCCCGGGTTCTGGTCGTCCCTCCGTGGACGGATCGCGAGACCAGCAAACCGGTCCCGCTCAAGGGCCTGCCGATTCCGGCGCCGTACTTCTGCTGGCCCTCGCGTCAGAGCGCGGGGCGGACCTCGATTCCCGAGCCGGATCCTTCGACAGCGGACCCGAAGGACCAGAGCACGATCGTGCTGACCCTCGCGGACTGGTTGAACTCGGAGTACGAGCCGTACTCCGAGGCCGCTGACGTCTTCTTCCGGCGCTACCCCGAGCAGGCGGTGCGGCACCTGTTGCCCAGCGCGCTCGGCACGGCCGGGCCCGAGCGCAGGTCGGCCGAGGCCGCGGTGCGGTTCGTGGCCCGGCACCGGCTGGCCGACGTCGTCGCGCTGGCCGCCGAGTCCGGGGCGGAGGCGGCGGCCGCGACGCGGGCGGTGCTGGACCGGCGGGGGCTGGACGTCTTCCCGAAATCGATGCCGGCGGTGCCGTTGTGGGCCGATCCGGCTTCGCTGCCCGGGATCCTGCTGGCCGGCCGGCAGGCGGCGCTGCCCACGTCCGCGGTGCGCGTGGTGGTGCAGATGCTGACCATCTCCTCGCGGCGGGAGGCGGCGCCGTACGGCGGGATCGAGATTGTCGCAGAGATCTGCGATCGGGCTTCGCTGGCCGACTTCGCCTGGGGACTGTTCGAGAACTGGGCCGGGGCCGGGTATCCGACCAAGAAGCTGGGCTGGGCGTTCGACACGCTGCTGTGGTTCGGGAACGAGGAGACCGTGCGGCGGCTGGCGCCGCTGGTGCGGGCCTGGCCCGGCGAGGGCGGGTCGGCGCGGGCGGCCGGCGGGCTGGACGTGCTGATCGCCGTCGGCGGGGAGGAGGGGCTGCGGGAGGTCTACGACATATCGCAGCGGTCGCCGTTCGCCGCGCTGCGTGCCGAGGCCGCCAAGCGGATCGCGAAGGTGGCGGCGGCGCGGGGGCTGAGCGCGGACCAGTTGGAGGATCAGCTGGTGCTGGACCTCGGCGCCGGGGCGGAGGGGACGCTGCGGCTGGACTACGGTGCGCGCGGGTTCACGGTCGGGTTCGACGAGTTCGTGCAGCCGTATGTCGTCGATGCTGTCGGCAAGCGGCGCGCGTCGCTGCCCAAGCCGACGGCGAAAGACGACGCCGAGCTCGCGGCCGAGGCGCAGCTGCGTTTCAGTGTGCTGAGGAAGGACGCGAAGACGCTCGCGGTGCGGCAGGCGGCGCGGCTGGAGCGGGCGATGGTGACCGGGCGGCGCTGGTCGGGTGCGGAGTTCCGGGCCGTGTTCGTCGAGCATCCGCTGATGCGGCTGCTCGGGCGGCGGCTGGTGTGGGGCGAGTTCGACGTGGCGGAGGCGGGAGCGGGAGCGAGGGCGGGGGCGGCGGGGCCGGGGGCGGGAGCCGGAGCGGGGGTGCTGCGCGCGACGTTCCGGATCGCGGAGGACGGCACGCTCGCGGACGTCGCGGACGAGCGGTTCGTGTTCGGCGCCGACACCACCGCGAGCACCATCGGCCTGGTGCACCCCGTGGACCTCGGCACCGAGCTGCCGCGCTGGGCCGAGATCTGCCACGACTACGAGATCATCCAGCCCTTCCCGCAGGTCGGCCGCCCGGTCTTCGCCCTGACCCCGGCCGAGCGCGAGGCGACCCGCCTGGACCGCTTCTGCGGCGCGCAACTGCCGACCGACAACCTGCTGGCGCTGCACCGCAGCCCCGGCTGGGGCTCGGCCGCCTTGTGGGACGCCGGCCGCACCGTGGCGACGGGCCGCCGGCTGCCGGATCGCAGGATCCTGATCGTCCGCGTCAGCCCCGGCTACCGCGAAGGCCGCCTCGCCGACACCCCGGAGCAGACGATCACGGACGTCTGGCTCGCCGCCACCGACGCCAACGGCCGCCACGGCGCCCGCGACCAGGCGCTGGAGCTCGGCGCGCTGGACGCGGTAGCGGCGAGCGAGATCGTCGCCGACTTGACGGCGGCGGTGGGGGCTTGAGCGGGCTGGATCTTCGGGAGTCGGCGGCTGGGACCGCGATGCTACGTTGATCGACATGCGATACGGGGACGTCATCGACGGCTTGCGCGAGTCCTACGACAACAGCGCCGAGGAGCGGGAGGCCACCGCCAAGGAGGCCTGGAAGATCGAGGAGCGCGCGGGTTTCCTTGCCCGGCTCCGCGAGCTCGGGGCGGGGCGGCTGCTGGAGATCGGCGCCGGGGTCGGCACCGACAGCCTGTTCTTCCAGCAGCAGGGGCTGGAGGTCGTGGCCACCGACCTGTCGCCGCAGATGGTGGCGAAGTGCCGGGAGAAGGGCCTGGACGCCCGGGTCTCCGGGTTCCTCGATCTCGACTTCCCGACGGAGTCGTTCGACGCGGTCTTCGCTTTCAACTGCCTGCTGCACGTACCGAACGCGGATCTGCCCGCGGTCCTGGAAACCGTGCGGAGTCTGCTGCGGCCCGGCGGCCTGTTCTTCGTGGCAGTCTTCAGCGGCGACGGTACCGAGGGAGTGTGGGACGACGACTGGATCGTGCCGCACCGGTTCTTCTCCCGCCGCACCGACGCCGGGATTCAGCGGTTCGCGCGGGCCTCGTTCGAGATCGTCGACTTCCACGTCCGCGACGACACCGTCCTGCCCTCGCAGCTGCTCACTTTGCGGCGCGCGGCAGCGGATCAGTAACCACCGGAAGCACTTACCGCACCTCGGGCTTTCGCAGAAAGCTGCGAAGCCGCGTCAAGCTCCAGGTATTGATGACGTCGTCCTTCGTCAGCCAGCCGCGCTGCGCCATCGCGACGCCGAAGCGCTGGTTCGCCAGGGCGGGAGTGGAGTGGGCGTCGCTGTCGATGGCGAACTTCACGCCGTGCTTCTTCGCGGCCATGGCCTGTTCGTCGTTCAGGTCGAGGCGTTGCGGGGAGGCGTTGAGCTCCAGCGCGGTGCCGGTGCGGGCGGCTGCGGCGAAGACGGCGTCCAGGTCGACGTCGATGGGTGCGCGGCGGTCGAGGAGGCGGGTGGTGAGGTGGCCGATGATGTTGACGTAAGGGTTCTCACACGCCCGGATCAGGCGCTTGGTCTGGGCGGCGCGGGACAGACCGAAGGAGGAGTGGATGGAGGCCACGCAGATGTCGAAGCCGGCCAGGAACTCCGCGGGCCAGTCCACGTCGCCGGCGGCGTCGATGTTGAGTTCGGTGCCGTGCAGCAGGCGCATGCCGCGGTAGGCGCGGTCGAGTTCTCGGACGCGCTCGCGCTGGGCCAGCATCTTGTCGTCGGTCATGCGCTGCATCACGAGGTTCGGGGCGTGGTCGGTGACGGCGTAGTAGGCGTAGCCGAGGTCCGCCGCCGTCTCCAGCATCGTCTCCAGGGACGCCAGGCCGTCGGTGAGGTCGGTGTGCGTGTGCAGGTCGCCGCGCAGGTCCTTGAGCTGGACCACGTCCGGGAGGTCGCCGGCCAGGGCGGCCTCGATCTCGCCGCGGTCCTCGCGGAGGGTCGGCGGGATCCACGGGAGGTCCAGGGCGGCGTAGACCTCCTTCTCGGTGCGTGAGGCGAGCTTCTTGCCGGAGTCGACATCGAAGAGCCCGTATTCGGAGAGCTTCAGACCCTGCTTGACGGCCCGGCCGCGGAGCTTGATGTTGTGCGCGCGCGAGCCGGTGAAGTAGATCAGGGCGGCGCCCCAGTCGGCCGGCGGGACCACCCTCAGGTCCACCTGCAGGCCCTTGTCGGTACGGATCGAGGTCTTGGTCGTGCCGCTGCCGATGACGTCGGCGACCTCGGGACGCCCGAGCAGCGCGGCCATCAGCGGCGCGGAGTCGGTCGCCGTGGCCAGGATGTCGATGTCGCCGACGGTCTCGCGCATGCGGCGCAGCGATCCGGCGTAGTCGCACTTCTTGCAGCCCAGGACGGCGCCGATCTCGGCGACCAGGTCCTCGGCCAGGTCCAGGGCGGTGTTCAGCAGGGTGCGCCCGGAGGTCAGGCTGAGCTGGTCGATGCCGTGCCGGATGTTCTCGACGGTCTTGTCGCCGAGCCCGGGCAGGCCTTTGAGCTTGCCCTCGTCGACGGCCTTGCGGAGCTCGTCGACGGACTTGATGCCGAGCTTGCGATACAGGAGCACAGCGGTCTTGGGGCCGACGCCGGGGATCTGAGTGACCTCACGGACCCCCGGCGGCATCTTGGCGCGCAGGGCTTCCAGCGCGGCGATGTGACCGGTGGCGAGGTACTCGGTGATCTTGTCCGCGGTCGAGTCGCCGACGCCGGGGATGGCGCGCAGGCCTGCCTCGTCCAGGTGCGCCAGGTCCCCCGGATAGCCGCCGACCGAACGGGCGGCCTTCTCGTAGGACCGGGCCCGGAACGCGTTGCCGCCGGTGAGGAGGATGAGGTCGGCGTACTCGCGGAGCAGCGCGCCGACCTCGTCGTTGAGCCGGGCCATGAGGTCAGTCTAGGAAGGCGGCGGGGTCGGCACATCCTGCGCGGTCGCGGGTCGGCCGGGCGGCGGCCACGGCCGGGGCTCCAGGTCCAGCACGTGCCGCGCCTCGAACCCGAGCAGCCGCTCGGCGGCCCGCAGGTCCAGCGGCGCCGCGCGTCCCGGCATCGGCGCGCGCACCTCGGCGTCCGGGTGGTGGGCCGCGAGCAAATCAGCAGTCGGATACGGCGCCATCGTGTCGGGCGCGGCCACGAACACCTTGTGAAACCCTTGCAGCGGCACGGTTATCGCCAGCCACGCCGCCTGCGCCGCGTCACGTACATCAAGGTACGTCCACAGCTCCGGCGCCCCGACCGCCGGGTCGTCGGCGAGCAGCGGCAGCCGGTCGGCGGCCCGCTCGGCGTCGCTGATGAACGGGAACCGCAGCGCGACGACGTCCATCGCGTGCCGCCGCGCCATCATCTCCGACGTCGCCTCGTCCACCTGCTTGGACAGCCCGTACGGATCCTCCAGCTGCAACGGCGTGTCCTCGTCGATCGGGACGTACGCCGGGTGCAGCGTCCGGCCGGCCCAGGGCAGGCCGAGGATCGAGAAGCTGCTGGCCACCGCGGCGCGCCGGACGCCCGCGCGGCCCGCCTCTTCGAGCACGTTGAACGTGGCGCGGGTGTTGCCGCCGAACACCTCCAGCGCGGTGCCGTGCAGCGGCGTCGGCAGCGCGGCCAGGTGCACCACCGCGTCCACGTCGGCCAGCGCCTCGCGCACCAGGTTAGGGTCGCCCGCGTCGCCGACCGCGACCCGGTCCGCGCCGATCTCGGCCAGGTCGCCGGGGTCCTCGTAGACCAGCGCGGTGACCGCGGCGCCGTGCTCGGCGAAGGCGCGCGTGACCACCCGGCCGACCAGGCCCGCCGCGCCGGTCACCAGGACCCGGCGCGGGGTGGGGAACTCCTGGCTCACGACGTTCACGGCGTTCACGGCGCTCAGGGGGCTCACGGGACTCACGGCGCCTCCAGCCCGCCGTCGGGACGACGCACGCCGGCCGACCAGCGCTCGTGCAGGAACTTCACCGGCGGGAACCCGACCGCCGCCTTCTCGTCGAGCTCGATGCCCCAGCCCGGCGCGTCCGAGGGGTACATGTGCCCCTCGCGCACCACCGGGGTGCCGGGGAAGACCTCGTGCGTGGCGTCGTTGTAGGTATGCGACTCCTGATACCCGAACGCGGGCGTGGATATGTCCACGGCGAGGTTCGCCGCGACGCCGACCGGCGAGACGTCCGCCGGGGAGTGGAAGGCGGTGCGCACGCCGAGCAGTTCGCACAATGCGACGATCTTGCGGGTCGGGGTCAGGCCGCCGACCGCGGAGGTGTGCAGCCGCAGCAGGTCCACGCCGCCGTCGCGCACCAGCCGGACCGCGTCGGGCACCGAGCCGAGCTGTTCGCCCACCGCGATCGGCACCGGCGAGGCGGCGCGCACCTCGGGCAGGCGGTCATAGAGCTCGGGGGCGATGACGTCCTCCAGGAAGGAGAGCCGGTAGGGCTCCAGGGCGCGCGCCAGGACCACGGCCTGCTTCGGGGTGAGGCGGCTGTGGACGTCGTGCATCAGGTTCACACTGTCGCCGAGCCGCTCGCGGGCGGCGGCGAACAGGCGCGGGGCGTCGCGCAGGTACTGCTCGACGGCCCAGCCGTCCGGATGCGGTGAGCGGGGGTAGCCGCCGGGGGTGCCGGGGGCGCCGTACGTGCCCAGACCCGGGCCGCCGACCTGGAGCCGGACGTTCCGGTAGCCCTCGGCGATCAGCTGCTCGGCCTGCTCCAGCGTCGCCTCGACGGTGGCGCCGGCGGCGTGCGAGTAGACCTCGACGGCGGCCCGGCTGCGGCCGCCCAGCAGCTCGTACACCGGCATGCCGGCGCGCTTGCCGGCGATGTCCCACAGCGCCTGGTCCAGGCCGGACAGCGCGTTGTTCAGCACCGGGCCGTTGCGCCAGTAGGAGGAGTAGTGGATCAGCCTCGTGATGTCCTCGATGTCGGCCGGGTGGCGGCCGACCGCCAGCGGGCCGACGTGCTCGTCGACGGCGGCGGCGACGGCCGCGTAGCGCTGGGTGAAGGTGGCGCAGCCGAGGCCGTACAGGCCATCGTCGGAGGTGTCGACACGGACCACGACCAGGGGCTGGCCCTCGGGAGCGGTGACGATCGCCCGGACGCGGGTGATGCGCAGGGTGTCGCGGGACGGCCAGGGTGGTTGGGCTTGCGGGAGGGCTCCGGAGGCGTCGAGGAGACGGTTGGGGTCGCTCACGGTGTTCCTTTGCAAAACGTTTTGTATACTGGCTCAGCAGAATGTCATGGGCCCCAACCGGTGTCAACGATCACCACCCCGACGGATCGGAGAGCTCAGTGGCGCAGAAGGGCCGCAAGCGGCACGTCAGCATCACCGACGTCGCCCAGCAGGCGGGGGTCAGCATCACGACCGTCTCGCACGTGCTGTCCGGCCAGCGGCCGGTGTCGGCGGCGACCACGGCGAAGGTACGGCGGGTGATCGCAGAGCTCGGGTACGAGCCCAACCAGCTGGCGCGCGGGCTGCGCTTGCAGCGCACGAACACCGTGGCGCTGGTGATTCCGGACATCACGAACCCGTTCTACCCGCAGATCGCACGCGGGCTGCAGAACGTGCTGGGCCCGGCAGGGCTCCAGGTGCTGGTGACGAGCACGGACGCGGACCCGGCGGTCGAGGACGCGGCGGTCCAGCAGATGATCACGCGCCGCGTCGACGGCCTGGCGTTCGCCGGCTACCAGACCGACCACCGCCGCGTCTCCCCCGCCGCCGACGTCGGGATCCCGGTGGTGCTCCTCGGCGGCCGGACCACGCGCCCGGGGATCGACGTGGTGAGCTCCGACGACGTCGCGGGCGGCGAGATCGCCGCCGGGTACCTCATCGAGCGCGGCTACCGGCGCATCGCGTTCATCACCGGCGCCGAACGCGCCGGGGCACCCGCCAACCGCGTACTGGGCTACCGGCACGCACTGCGCGACGCGGCCCGGCCGTTCTCGGCGGCGCTGGTGGTGCGCGAGGAGATCAGCCGCGACGGCGGCGCCCGCGCGATGGAACGGCTGCTGGCGCTGCGCCAGGCACCCGACGCGGTGCTGTGCACGAACGACGTGGTGGCGCTCGGCGCCCTGGACGCGGCGAAGGCGCGGGGGCTGAGCGTGCCGGGGGACGTGGCGGTGATGGGGTTCGACGACATCGAGATCGCCGCCCTGACCACGCCGCCGCTGACCACGGTGTCCATCCGGCCGCTGGAGCAGGGCGAGGCGATCGGGCGGCTGCTGCTGGGGCGGCTGGACGGGTCGGCGCCTCGGGGGGCGCAGCGGATTCTGTTCGATCCGGCGGTGGTGCGGCGGGATTCGGCTTGAGGGGGCGGCGGGCAAGCGCGCGGGGGCGACGCGGCGAGCAGGGCACGCAGCGCGGCGGCGCGCACGACAGCACCTCGTACCCGAGATACCTCGGCGCCGAGGTATCTCGGGTACGAGGTATCGCGTGGGGGCGAGTGCGGCGGCGCGGCGAGCAGGCACGTGGCGCGAGCACAGCGGCGCAGCTAGCGGGGAATGCAGCACGCGCGGCGGCACGGCAAGTCGGTCAGGCGCGGCAGGCGGCGCGGCTCGGCGAGTGAGGCTTGCGGCTCGGCGGCAGCATCCTGACTCATCGCCCCGCAATCCGGCGCGCTCCTATTGACTCCCCGTCTACTACCGACGACCGTTGTAGCCGCGCCAAAGCAAACGAGTCCCGTGGCGACGTGCGGTCGCCACGGGACTCCTCACATGGTTGATGTCTGCACTCGGGGGGTGTGTGCCATCAACCTATGCGCGATAGTAGCAGTGTTCGAAGATGGCGGAAGGGTCCGTGGAACAGCGCCTCACCGCCGCACCCACGCCTCCGCCGCTCCGTGTTCCTGCGTTCCCTCCGGGCCGCCGCCGTGCCGCGTGCCCTCCGCCGGCCGCACCGCGTCAGCGCGTCCCGGCCACCAGGCCGCGTGGCCGACCAGGGCGGTGATGGCCGGGGTGAAGAACATCGACATCACGAACGCCGCGATGGCGATGCCTGCCGAGATCGCGAAGCCCATCTGCGTCAGTGTCGACTGGCCGGCCAGCATCAGGGAGGCGAAGGAGCCGGCCAGGATCAGGCCGGCCGCGCCGATCGTCGGACCGGCGTGCCGGACCGCCTCGGCTGCGGCCTCGCGGGGGCTGCGGCCGGCGCGCGCCTCCTCGCGGAGGCGGGTGATCATCAGGATGTTGTAGTCCGTGCCGAGCGCCACCACGAACATGTACATGATCACCGGCAGCATGAAGATCAGGCCGTTGTTGCCGCCGGAGTTCTGGAACAGCAGCACTGTCGCGCCGAGGGTGGCGCCGAAGCCCAGTCCGACCGAGGCCATCAGGTACAGCGGCGCCACGACCGCGCGCAGGACCAGGCCGAGGATCAGGGTGATGATGAGCGCCGCGACCGGGAACACCACCGCGTAGTCGTGGTTCACCGCGGACTGGATGTCCACGAAGATCGCGGTCGTGCCGCCGACCACCGCGGCTGTGCCGGCCGATGCCGCCTGGTGCGCGGTGGTGCGCAGGGGGCCCTTGACCGTGTCCATCGCCGCCGACGATGACGGGTCGTGGTTCAGTGTCACCGAGTACAGCGCGACGGTGTTCGTCTCGTTCGGGAACGGCGTCGACACCTGCGCCACCCCCGGGACCGCGGCCAGTGTGCTGCGGTAGGAGTCCAGTTCGCCGGTGGTGAGCTTGGCGCCGTTCGTGGACTTCAGCATGACCTGGCTCGGCATCGTCGCGCCGGCTGAGGCGGCGTCCTGCAGGTTCTTCTGCCACACCGTCGACTCCGAGCCCTTGCCCTGCGAGCCGGAGGACAGGTCGAAGGTCGGGCGGAAGCTGAAGGCGGCGACCGCCAGGGCGGCCATGATGATGCCGGAGACCGCGGCGAAGCGCGCGGGGTGGCGGCCCATGGAGCGGCCGATGCCGGCGAAGCGTGCGCCGCGCGGCTCGGTGCGCCAGGCCTTGGACGGCCAGAACACGCGCGTGCCCAGCAGCGAGACCACCGAGGGGATCAGCGTCAGGCCGGCGACCAGGGTGACCGCCACGGCGATCGCCAGCGCCGGGCCCAGGGAGCGGAACAGGCCCAGGGTGGACAGTGTCAGGGCCATGAACGAGACGATCACCGCGCCGCCGGCGGAGACGATGGCCTCGCCGGCCCGGGTGACGGCGCCGGCCACGGCGTCCTTCGGGCTGTCCCCGGCCCGCAGGCGTTCCCGGTAGCGGAACATGAAGAACAGGATGTAGTCGGTGCCGACGCCGAACAGCACGACGATCAGCATCGAGGTGACCGAGCTGTCGGTCTTCAGGTCGAAGGCCTTGCTGGCCCAGGCGATGAGCCCGTCGGCGATCTGCGAGACCACGCCGATGGTGATGATCGGCAGCAGCGCCACGACCGGGCTGCGGAAGATGATCAGCAGCAGGATCAGGATCAGCCCGATGGTGGCCACGCCGATCAGCGCCTCGGCCTTGTTGCCCGAGGACTGGGAGTCCAGGGTCTGCGCCGCCGAGCCGGTGATGCCGCCCTTGAGGCCGGTGCCGGCCAGGTCGGACTGCAGCTGCGTGCGCAGCGCCTTGACCGCGTCGGTCTGGTGCTTCTGCTGCGGGTCGTTGTCGGTGGGCATCTGCACGCCGATGGTCTGCAGCTTGCCGTTCGGCGTGGCCTGGCCGGCCTGGAGCGCCGTAACGTCCGGGATGTGCGCGGCCTGCAGCTTGGTGGCCAGCGTGCTCACCGCCGCTGAGTCGGCGGCGGTGAGCACGCCGTTGTCGGCACGCTCCAGGACGATCACGGCGGCCGGAGCGGCGGCTTGCGGGAAGGCGGCCTCCTGCAGGTTCAGGGCCTGGACCGACTCGTAGTGGCTGGGCAGGAAGCTGGCCTCGTCGGTGGTGGTGGCCAGCTTGGGCGCGAACCCGACCACCGCGACCGCGACGACCACCCAGGCGCCGATCACCCGCCACGGGTGATGGGCCACCCACCGGCCCAGTCGAGGGAAGAAGCCCCGTTCGGCGTCTCCGCCGTGGGCCCCCTGCACTGCTTCCTTCATGATCGTTCCTCTCCACGGACGCGCCGGCGTCGCCGGGACGGCCCCGTATCGCCACTGGGGAGTCGACGCCTGTGGCCGAGCCCGGGATTCGAGCCTAGGTACGCTTCAGGTGTCCGATCGCCGTCCTGGAGTGCCGATGTGGGCCGATCGTGTGGCACCGCGGTACCGGCTCGGGCCCATCCTCAAGGCGGACGACCGGGTGTTCGACCGTCGACTATCGTCGAGCTTCGGCCAGTTCATCGGCCATCCGGAGGTGACGGAGAACCATGGTGGACCTCCTGGTGAGGGTAGACAGCACGACCGCCGCGCCGGCCGATCCGGCCCGGACGCCAGGCCCGGCCGCATCGGCGGCGCGGCCGGTCGGGCCGGGTTCCGCGCCCGCGACGCCCGCCGAGCCCGCCGAGCCCGATTCCGAGGCCGGTTCGGAGCACGACGCCGAGCACGGCTCCGAGCACGATCCCGAGCCTGGCTCCGAGTGGCCGGGAACGGCGCAGCGACCGGTCGGGCCCGGCTTCGAGTGGCCGCGATCCGCACGCCGCGTCCAGGCCGCGTTCCGCGGGCACCCCTACCGCCAGGACGTGGTCCTGGCCCTGGGCGTCTTCCTGCTCACCCTGCTGCCCACGCAGGCCGGGCTCGGGTCGGAGCTGCTGCACGCCTCTCCGCTGCTGGTGGTCACCTCTGTGGTGGAGTCCGCGGCGATCATCTGGCGGCGTCCGCTGCCGGTGGTCATGTACAGCGTGGTGGTCGCCGCCTGCACCGTGGAGTGGGCGGCGGCGCTGAGTTCGTCCAGCGACGTCAGCTGGATGATCTGCCTGTACACGGTCGCCAGGTACCGCTCCATGACGACGCTGCGGGTGGCGCTGGGCGCGATCGTGCCGAGCCTGGTCGTGCTGGTGTGGCGGATGGCTCCGGTGCAGGGCCCGATCCTGGTCTCGTTGTTCTTCCTGGCCACCGGCATCATCGCCAGCGCCGCGCTGGGCCTGATGGCCCGCGAGCGGCAGGCCCAGCTGGCGGCGCTGGCCGAGCGCGCGGACCACGCCGAGCAGCACCGCGAGCAGCGGGCCCGGCTGGCCGTGCTGGCCGAGCGGGCCCGGTTCTCCCGGGAGACCCACGACATCGTCGGGCACAGCCTGGCGGTGATCATCGGGTTGTCCGACGGCGGCGCGCGCCAGGTCGAGGCGCATCCGTGGCGCGGCCGGCAGGTGTTCGAGCTGATCGCCGAGACCAGCCGGCAGTCCCTGGCCGACCTGCGGCAGACGCTCGGGGCGCTGCGGGAGCACCAGGTCGACGAGGGCGGGACCGGCGTCGGCGTGCTGGGAGGCGTCGGCGCGGACGCCTTCGCGCCGCAACCGGGGGTCGCGGACATCTCGGACCTGCTGGAGCGCACGCGCTCGGCCGGGCCGCAGGTGTCCTGCCGGGCCGCCGGCAACACCGCGGCGCTGCCGCGCGGCCTGCAGTCGGCGATCTACCGGATCGTGCAGGAGTCGCTGACCAACAGCCTCAAGCACGCCGGGCCGGACACGACCGTCGAGGTGGTGATCGAGGCCGACGCGCGGTCGCTGCGGATGAGCGTGACCGACACCGGGCCGGCCGGGGCAGCCGGGCCTGCCGGACCGGCCGGCGCACGTCGGAGCCTGCCGGCACCGCACGACTCGCGCGGCCAGGGCCTGGCCGGCGTCCGCGAGCGCGCGGCACTGGCCGGCGGCCGGGCCGAGGCCGGGCCGAACGACGTCGGGGGCTGGACGGTGGCCGCCCGGTTCCCGCTCGCGCCGCAGGAGGTCTGAGCGTCGATGACCAGCGTTCTGATCGTCGACGACCAGCCGTTGCAGCGGATGGGTTTCCGCATGGTGCTGGAGACCGAACCCGGGGTCAGCATCGCCGGCGAGGCCGAGAACGGCATCGAGGCGGTGCGCCGGACCGCGGAGCTGACTCCGGACGTGGTCCTGATGGACATCCGCATGCCCGGGATGGACGGGATCGAGGCGACCCGCCGGATCACGGCCGCCGGCGGGCGCTCGCGAGTGCTCGTACTGACCACGTTCGACCTGGACGAGTACGTCTACGCCGCGCTCCAGGCCGGGGCCAGCGGATTCCTGCTGAAGGACGCCCGGCCGGACGAGCTGCTGGCCGGGATCCGGGCGGTCGCGGTCGGCGACGCGGTGGTGGCCCCGGCGCTGACCCGGCGGCTGCTGCACGCGTTCGCCAAGGTGATGCCCGGCAACGATCGCCGTGCGGCCGAGGATCCGCGACTCAGCGCGCTGACGGAGCGGGAGCTGGAGGTGCTGCGCGTGGTGGCCGCCGGCCTGACCAATCTGGAGATCGCGGCCAAGCTGCATCTCTCGGAGTCCACGGTGAAGACGCACGTCAGCCGGGCCATGGCGAAGATCGGCGCCCGCGACCGGGTGCAGGCGGTGATCATCGCCTACGACGTCGGGCTGGTGGATCCGCGCGGCTGACCCGGCCGGGAGACAGACAGGCTCCTGACTCGCCGCTCGCCTATCCGGCGACGCTGTGCAGCGCCTCCGGGGTGAGGTCGGCGAGCGTGGGATACCCGTCGACGGCCATCAGCAGGTCGGCCTCGGCCAGAATGCTGCGCAGCACGTGCACCAGGCCGTCGACGCCCCCGAGGGCCAGGCCGTAGAGGTAAGGCCGGCCGATCGCCACCGCGCTCGCGCCCAACGCCAGGGCCTTGACGACGTCCGCGCCGCTGCGCACCCCGGAGTCGAAGATCACCGGCAGCCCGTCGGCGGCCGCGACCACCTCCGGCAGCGCGTCCAGCGCCGCCAAGCCACCGTTGGCCTGCCGGCCGCCGTGGTTCGAGCAGTAGATCCCGTCCACTCCCCCGTCGCGGGCCCGGCGCACGTCCTCGGGGTGACACAGGCCCTTGACGATCAGCGGCAGCGTCGTGAGCGACCGCAGCCAGGGCAGGTCGTCCCAGGTCAGCGGGTTGCCGAAGATTCCGGCCCAGTGCAGCACGCTGGGGCCCGGGTCCGTCTCGAACGGCTGCGGCACGGCGGCGCGGAACACCGGGTCGCTGGTGTAGTTGGCCAGGCAGTGCCCGCGCAGCTGCGGGAAGTTCGACGTGGACAGGTCCCGGGGCCGCCAGCCGGTCACCCAGGTGTCGAGCGTGACCACGATGCCCTTGAACCCGGCCTTCTCGGCCCGCTGCACGAGGCTCACGGCCAGGTCGCGGTCGGTCGGGGTGTAGAGCTGGAAGAAGCCGGGGGTGTCGCCGAACTCGGCGGCGACCTGCTCCATCGGGTCCACCGACAGCGTCGAGGCGATCATCGGGACGCCGGTCTTCGCCGCGGCGCGCGCCGCCGCGAGGTCGCCGTGGCCGTCCTGGGCACACAGGCCGAGCACCCCGACCGGCGCCATCATCAGCGGCGAGGGCAGTGTCAGGCCGAACATCGAGACCGACAGGTCGCGCTGGTTGGCGCCGACGAACATCCGCGGGATCAGTGCGTGGCGCAGGAAGGCGGCGACGTTCGCACGCTGGGTGTGCTCGTCACCGGCTCCGCCTGCGACGTAGGACCACACCGACGGGGACAGCGCGGCCTGCGCGGCGGCCTCCCAGCCCTCGAACGCCATCGGGAAGCGCGGCACCACCCCGCGGAGCCCGTCGAAGTAGATCTCGTACTGATATCCGCCGAAGTCCGCCATCCGCTGTCAGCCTGCTTCCTCGTTATTCGTGGACTGCGTAGGTATGCCTGCCGGTTGGACCGACAGGCATCCTACGACCGTAGGCCTGTTGCCGTGCGCGCGACGACGGCCGGAATGACGACTTGCGACCGACCGCTACAGACTGTACGGGCCGCGCCCGCGCACGTCGCGCTTGAACACGACGCGGTCGAACTCCACGCCCTGCTCGTTGATGGCGCGCACGGTCATCGTGGCGGTGCCGTCGGGGGCGGCGGGGACCACGTCGAGGGCGATGAAGGCGTAGTCGCTGTAGCGGGCCTGCGACCAGTCCACGGTCTCGTACTCGCGGGTGAAGTCGAGCTGTGCGGCCGACGGCCCCTGGGAGGTGGCCGGATCCGCGGTGACGGTCGTGCCGTTCCCCGGCGCGCCGGTGTCGACGCCGGTGAGGA
This sequence comes from Catenulispora sp. EB89, assembly GCF_041261445.1. Lineage (NCBI taxonomy): Bacteria > Bacillati > Actinomycetota > Actinomycetes > Catenulisporales > Catenulisporaceae > Catenulispora > Catenulispora sp. EB89. Next base: position 132,138 of record NZ_JBGCCU010000014.1, on the reverse strand, counting down.
AGTTGCGGTCCGTCTCCACCGCGCCGGACCAGCTGTAGCGCGGCCGACCGCCCGATCCGACGGTGATGTAGGTGGTCCCGTCGGTCTGCGGACGCACGGTCGCCGCCTCGTGGGCGGACTTCGACGTCGCCTGCACGCTGGAGGATCCGGTGTTGGTGGCGGCGTCGTACTTGATGGGGTTGGAGCGTTCGTAGATGTGGTTGTGCCCCTGGACCGCGAGGTCGACTTCGAACTCGGACAGCAGGGGCGCCAGAACCTTGCGCACGCCGCCGTCGGAGGAGTGGCCGTCGCACGTGGAGAAGGCGCAGTGGTGGAAGAACACGACGATGAAGTCGATCGCGGGATCGTGGCGGAACTCGCCGAGGCGCCGGCGCAGCCAGGACGCCTGTTCGCCCGCGCTGTAGCCGAGCAGGCCCTGGATCTCCCAGCTCAGCTCGTTGGCGTCGGCGCTGACGACGCCGACGTTGCCGTAGGTGAAGCTGTAGACCGACGGGCAGGACCGCGGTCCGTTGGCGGGCATGTCGATGCGGCTGGCGTGGCCGCCGTAGCCGAGGCGGCCGTAGGCGTCGACGGTCGCGGCGTCGGCGTCGAGCGAGGTGGTGAACAGCTCGACGTCGTGGTTGCCGGTGTTGAACATCCACGGGATGGACGCCGAGCTCGGCTCGATGGTCGTGAGGTAGCTGGTCCACACGTAGGGGTCGTAGTCGTCCCAGCCTCCGCTGTTCGGCGGCGGAACCGGGGTGTTGGAGTCCCCGGGTTGGTTCCCGCCCGGGCCGGCCGGGTTGATGATCGGCTGGGCGTTCCCGCTCGGGTTGGCGTAGCACATGTCGCCGGCGAGCAGGGTGAACCGGGACGGCGTGTGGTTGACCGGGTTGCGCACGCGGGTGATCTGCGTGACCAGCGCGGCCACCGGCGAGATGTCGGTGGGGGCGGTCGTGGAGGCCGGGTCGAAGTAGTCGGGGTCGCTCGGGTTGTAGTAGTCGTCGGTGATGTGGCTGGAGGGTTCCGGCTGGAGCGAGGGCGCGTCGTCGAGGGTTCGGCCGGTGCCCGGGGCGCCGGTGATGCCCTGGTCGCCGTAGGCGGTGAAGGTGAACGGGGACAGGAAGCGGCGGCCGTCCGGCGCGGTGGTGAACGTGGCGTCCGGGGTGTGGCCGCGCTCGCCGTGCTTCGTGTAGACGAACCGGTAGTGGTACGTACGGCCGGGCTCCAGGCAGTCGATCAGCGCGTGCACGTAGAACTGGTCGGCGCGCAGCAGGTCGGTCAGGGACGCCGTCACCGGGCCGGTCGGCACCCCGTTCCACACCGGCACGTGCGTGACCAGCTGCCTGATCTCGGCGGCGACGGTGTGGCCGTAGGCTCCGGCCTCGTAGCCGTACTCGACCTCGACCTTGATGCCGGAGGGCACGGCGTTGTAGGTGTTGAGGTCGAACAGCTGTCCGGCCACCCGCATCTGCCGCTTCGGGTCGGGCCCGAAGGACAGGTGGCGGCCGTTGACGACGAAGCCGCCGGCGATCGTGCCGGTGGTGGTCAGGTCATCGGCGGAGGAGGACGCGGAGGCGGAGGCGGAGGCGGAGCCCACGAGGCTTCCGCCCACCAGGAACGACGCTCCGGCGGCACTGACGCTGCCGCGCAGAACGCCGCGGCGGCTGACCGGGCTGCGACGCAGCATCTGCTGGAAGAATTCGTGTTGTTCGACCAGCGGAATCACGCGGTGGCGGTTGTCGGCACTGCCGGCACTCGAATTCTGAGTCACCCCGCCATGGTCCTGATATGAGGCCACGGACCGGCATGAACATGCTTTCGCCCGGACGAACAGCCGGTGGCCTGTTCATGAGCAGGGTGTGGAGCCGAGGTCAGCGCCTCGGCTCCACACCCTTGATCTTGTCAAATGCTGGTCACTGCCGGTCAACCGCCGGTCAGGCGGCTATCAGCTGCCGTCACCAGCCCACGGCGACGACCGCGTACTGCGGGTTGGTCACCGAGATGTCAGAGGACTGGCCGGCGTCGTCGTCGTACGGGAAGCCGTACTGCACGCCGTTGATCGCGTTCTGGTGCCAGAACTGTGCGTAGTAGTTGGCCGGCGCGGCCTGGTAGAAGTTCGCCGGGTTCGACTGCTGCGCCGCCGGCAGCTGTGCGACGTGCCGGTTCAGGCCGGCGCACAGCTGGGGGTTGCTCGCCAGGGTGCCGCCGCAGCCGAAGATCTGCGCCGTGCTGTCCGCGGTGTCGCCGTTGGCCGCGGCGTAGCTCTGGAAGTAGTTCGCGTAGGCGCCGCCGGTCTGGAACGCCGGGTCGTTGCCCGGCGACGGGATGCCGTAAGGGGCCTGGTCCGTGGCGAGCTCCTTGAATTCGGTCGGCACCGAGCTCTGGAACCGGGCGAAGGTCGCCGAGCGCGATTCCTGGAAGGTCGCGTAGTTCTCGCCGATCTGCTGCTCGGATCCGTCGTGGGCGTGGAGCTTCAGGGCCAGCTTCAGGCCGAAGCGGTCCACGCGGGTGGTGTCGACGTTGATCGACGCGGTGCCCACGGTGAACTCGATGAAGTCGTAGTACTGGCCGTTCGGGGTCCCCAGGTAGAAGTACATCCGGCCGGCCGAGTTCGCGGGCATGTCGATGTACGGCTGCTGGGCGATGGACTTGGTGGTGCCGTTGAAGCTCCAGAAGACCTGGCTGTCAGGGTACTGACCGTTGGTCTGGTTCACGATCGCGAACTCCAGCACGTTCTGCGCGGTCGGGATCGCGCTGGTGTTGCCCCAGAACGACGGCGGCGGCGCGCCGTTGCCGCCGGAGCTGCCGACGGTCCAGGTAAAGCTGGTGCTGCCGCTCGCGCCGGTGCCGTCGGTCGCGGTGACCGTGACGGTCGAGGTGCCCGTGGCCGTCGGGGTCCCGGTGATCAGACCGGAGGAGCTGATCGACAGTCCGGCCGGCAGGCCGGTCGCGCCGTAGGTCAGGGTCTGGCCGGAAGCCGAGTCAGTGGCCTGGATCTGCAGGTTGACCGCGGTGCTGGCGGCGGTGGACTGGTTGCCCGGGTTGTTCACGGTGACCGTGTTGCCGGTGCTGCCGCCGGTGGTGAACACCGAGAACTCCCACAGCGAGTAGCCGTAGGCGGTGTTGCGGGCGGTGCCGTACATGCGGATGTACCGGCCGGACCCGCTGACGGTCAGGTTCTCGGTCCCGCCGGGCCCGGTCGTGGTCGAGTAGACGGAGGTCCAGGTGGAGCCGTCGTTCGAGGTCTGGATCTGGTAGGCCTTGGCCGAGGCGGTCTCCCAGGCCAGCTGGACGCCGCAGATCGAGCGGGTGCTGCCGAGGTCGACCTGGAGCCACTGCGGGTCCGAGAACTGCGACGACCAGCGGGTGCCGAGGTTGCCGTCGACCGCGTTCGACGCCGGGAGCGTCGCGTTCTCCAGCGAGGAGGCCGTCGCGGGGCGGTTCAGCGCGGCGTCGGTCGTGCCGCAGGTGCCGCCGCCGGCGCCGAAGACCTGGAACTCCCAGATCGAGTAGCCGTAGGCGGTGTTGCGGGCCGTGCCGTACATCCGGATGTACCGGCCGGAGCCGCTGACGTTCAGGGTTTCCGTGCCGCCGGGGCCGGTCGTGGTGGAGTAGATGGAGCTCCAGGTGCTGGCGTCGTTGGAGACCTGGATCTGGTAGGCCTTCGCCGAGGCGGTCTCCCACTGGATCGACACCTGGCAGATGTTCTGAACGCTGCCCAGGTCGACCTGGAGCCACTGCGGGTCAGAGAACTGCGACGACCAGCGGGTGCCGGTGTTCCCGTCGACCGCGTTCGACGCCGGGAGCGTCGCGTTCTCCAGCGAGGACGCCGTCGCCGGCGCGTTCAGCGCGAGATTCGTGGTGCCGCAGGACGCCGCGGCGGCTCGGTGCGCGCCGGCCGTCGTGCCGAACAGGGCGGCGAGCAGCAGGGCGAGCACGACCGCCAGGGCCGTCGCCGGTTTGCCGCGCTGCCGGGTGAGTGGTGCCGGGGATCTCATCGCGACTCCTTCGTGAAATGTGGGGTTGTCCAGAAGGCGCCAAGGCCGTCGGGGAGCCTCTTGCACAAGTGAGGGTTCTGACACAGGCGCGACTCGCGGACGGTCCGGCGGGGATCGGCCGCAAACGTTTCCGGAAGCTGCGATGCACAACATAGAGACTGTGACAGGACCTTGCAAGACTTCGACCGCGGAATGAAAAGTTGCGCAACTTACGGCGGTCGGGCGTCCGACCCGAGACCGCTTCGCGATCACCGGTGGTGGTGATTGTCCGGTTGCCGCCATGCACGCGAGACGGTTCGAATCCGTCATTCGCTCACACTCGATGAGCGGTTCAGGGTCCATCGCTGGACGGCCTATTCCGACGGTTGTAGAAAATCGCCAAGAAGAATTCCGAGCACGGATCGACGCTGGAGGACCGAAGTGCCCGTTGGACGTAAACTGCTGCCCGTGGCCGCGACCGCCGCACTTGGCACCGCCCTGCTCAACTCCCCCGCCGCGGTCGCCGACGGGCCGGCGCCGCCGAGCCCGGTGGCCTGCGACAGCTGCTGGCACCCGGACCTGAACGCGTCGTGGAACTGGGTGCTGAGCCAGGTTCCGACGGCTCCTTACCGCGCCGTCTCGATGTACGACGTGGACGGGTTCAACAATTCCGCGAGCGACGTCAATGCGCTACACGCCGCCGGCATCAAAGCGGTCTGCTACATCTCCGCCGGCAGCTACGAGAACGGCAGACCTGACGCGTCCCGATTCCCCGCTTCCGTGCTGGGAAATGTGATGGACGGCTGGCCGAATGAGAAGTGGCTGGATGTCCGGGAGATTCAGAACTCCGCAAGCGCGCTGCGGCAGATCATGGACGCCCGCCTGGACATGTGCCAGTCGAAGGGCTTCGACATGGTCGAGCTCGACAACGTCGACGGCTACACCAACAACACCGGCTTCCCCCTGACAGCAACCGACCAGCTCTACTACAACGCCACGCTCGCCGACGACACCCACGCCCGCGGCATGAGCGTGCTGCTGAAGAACGACGGCGCGCAGATCCCCGACCTGCTGCCGTACTTCGACGGCGCCCTGGACGAGCAGTGCAACCAGTACAGCCAGTGCACCACCGCGCAGAACGGCGGCTACGGGCTGGACCAGTTCGTCGCGGCGGGTAAGCCGGTGTTCCAGGCCGAGTACAACCTGTCGACTGACGCGTTCTGCGCAGCCGACAATGCCAACGACTTCAACGGTGTGCTGTACGCCCTGAACCTCGACGACAGCGTCTACCAGCCTTGTCGCTGACCCCTGACACTGACCGACGCGGTATGGCGGTCGGCTGTCGGCGACGCGATACGCGCGGCCGGCAGCCTCCGCACCCGGCCCCGGCAGACGACGGCGCCGACCGCAGCCGGTGCGACGCGCGCCTGCGCTGGTGTGCCGTGCGCCGTGCGCCGCGCGCCTTGTGCCGTGCGCCGTGCGCTGGTGTGCCGCGCGCCGTGCGCTGGTGTGCCGCGTGCCGCGTGCCGTGTGCCGTGTGCCGTGCGCCTATGCCATGTGCCTGTCGAACCAGTCGAGCATCGGGGCCGGGCGGCGCTGGAACTCCAGGTAGCCGTCGAACCTGGCCGTGGTGCCCTCGATCCAGGCGAGCTTCTTGTCGGCGACGGGGATGTTGGCGAACATCGTCTGGAGGTCGCCGGGTTCTGTGAGCACGTCCTCGCGCACCTGGTAGAGGAACGTCGGTACACGCACGTTCTTCGCCCAGCTCTGGGCGTCGCGTTCGGCGAACCCGATGCTGGTCCGCAGGATGATCTTCTGCTCGAACTCGTCGATCCGGTCGGCGAGCCCGAGCATGCCGAGGCGGCGTTCCACGATGGTGCGGGCGGTCACCGGCTGCGGCGCGACCAGTGCCCGCACACCGTCGAACGCGTCCGGGAACTGTGTCATGGCCGCGAACGTGGAACTCGCGCCCATGCATCGGCTGAACAGGCCGATCGCCAGGTCGCGGGTCTCGGGGCGGCCGCGGGCGAAGGCGAGCGAGCCGACGACGTCGCGCGCCTCGTAGACGCCGCTGGAGGTGATGCCGCCGTTCGCAGCGCCGCTGTGGCCGTGGTTGCGGAGGTCGTAGGCGAGCACGTGGTAGCCGGCGTCGTGCAGGATCCGGTAGTCGGGGACGAAGTCGACCTCGAACCCGTTGCCGCTGGCGGCCCACTCGCTGTGCCACGGTTCCAGCTGCGTCGGAAGCCCGGAGCGGTTGAAGCCCATCGGATGGTTCGCGATGATCAGCTTGTCCGAGCCCGGGGCTGGGATGTACCAGCCCTCCAGCGGAACGCCGTCGTGGGACGGGAAGCTGACGCGCTCGTAGTCGAGCCCGTGGTCGCCGGGCGCGTGCAGGATCGGCGAGCGACGCTGGAAGCTGAAGCCGTCGGCGAAGCGTTCGAGGATCTGCTCGGGGTCAGACATAGGTCGGTTCCTCGTTATTGGTTCTACTGGGCCCGGATGGCTGGCTTGAGCGTGTCCTGGCACCACTGCCGGAAGCTGGTGGGGCTTGCGGTCAGCGGCGTACGAACTGCCGCGTTGTCGAGCCCTTCGTTCTTGGCGGACAACATGTCCGTCATGGCCTGGGCCATCGCCGGGCTCATGCCGCGCTCAGCGAGGTTCGCGGTGAACGCCTCGAACGGGATCTGCTGATAGCGCACCGGCGTGCCCAGCACCTCGGACATGATCCGGGCCATGTCGTTGGAGGACAGGTCCTCGGGGCCGAGCACCGGTTGTTCGGCCACGCCGGTCCACTCGTCGTCGAGCAGCAGGCGGGCGGCGACCGCGGCGATGTCGCGGGTGGCGACCGAGGGGAGTTCGCGGTCGGCGTCGATCGGTCCGAAGAACGTGCCGCTGTTCTTGATCGGAGCGGCCTGCCAGAGCAGGTTGTCCATGAACGAGGGCATCGTCAGGGCACGGTAGGCGACGCCGCTGCCGGCGATCAGGTCGTCCATCGCCAGGGTCGCGGCGACGTGGCCGGCCTTGGCGGCGACGTCGGTGCCGCGGCCGAGGGCCGAGATGCCGACGACGCGGCGTACGCCGTGGCGTTCGAACGCCTCCACGGCCGGGCGGGCGAAGCCGACGTAGGCCTCTTCGACGCTCACGGCCCGGTCGTCCGGCGGCACCAGCCAGAACACCGCGTCGGCCCGCTGGAACGCGCGGTCGAGCACCGCGGCGTCGCCGTGTGAGCCTTCGACGACTTCGACGCGGCGACGCACCTGCTCCGGCAGCCGGGCCGGGTCGCGGACGATGACGCGCACCGGTTGGGCACCCACGCCGTCGAGGACGTTCGCCAGAACCTGGCGGCCGATCTGACCGGTCGGCGTAGTGATGACGATCATGACTTCTCCTGGCTTCGGTGGTGTGATCTCCACAGTGCGCGCCGGCTGCCGTTCCCGTCCAAGACGTGTTCCTGAAGGCAATGCGTATTGCTTATGACAGCAGTTCAAGCCCATTGGTGTTGGCGAGCTACTGCTATGGTTGAGGGGTGTCTGACATCCCGTACGCCGCCGCGGACGATCTCGGCCTGCGAGCCGTGCGGTTGTTCGTCGCGGTCGCCGAGGCCCGGCACTTCGGCCGCGCGGCAGCCGGGTTGCACGTCTCCCAGCCGTACCTGAGCCAGCAGATCCGCGCCCTGGAGCAGCGCCTCGGCGCGCGCCTGCTCGACCGCAGTCCGCGCGGCACCAGCCTGACCGAGGCCGGCGAGGTGTTCCTGCCGCGAGCCAGGGCGCTGCTGCGCTCTGCTGTTCAGGCCGAGGCGGCGGCGCGCGCGGCGGCCACGCCGAGCCGCATCACCGTCGGGCACACCAGGCACATCGATGTCGAGGCCGCCGTCCGCGAACTGCGCAGGCTGCATCCGGATGCCGAGGTGCACGTCGTGGACCTGAGTTGGAACGAGCCGCGCGAGGCTTTGCTGGAGCGCCGGGTGGACGCGGCAGTGGCGCGCTTTCCGCTGACCACCGACGCGTTGGACGTCACCGTCCTGTATGACGAGCCGCGCGAACTGCTCGTCCCGCTGGACCACCGGCTCGCCGGCAAGGAGTCGGCCGCGCTGTCGGACATCGCTGACGAGCCGCTTCCGAAGCTGCCCGACCCGGCGTGGAACGCCTTCTGGCGGATCGACCCCCGCCCGGACGGCAGCCACGCGCCGGACGGTCCGGCCATCGAAGTCCTCGAAGACAAGCTCGAACTGATCGCCGCCGGGCAGGCCGTCGCCATCGTCGCCGCCGGGTTCCGCGGTATCCGGCCGGACCTCACGACCGTGCCGCTGCCCGACATCGAGCCGAGCCATGTCGTCCTCGCGACGCGGTCCGGCGACCGCGACCGGCTCGTCGAGGCCTTCCGCAAGTGCGCTCGACGGCAGCTGACCGGGCCACCGGCAGACGCCTAGACCGCCCAGACACCTAGACGGTCAGACACCCAGACGCTCAGACACCTGGAGCGCCGCAAGCCGGTCAGGATGCGAAGCCGGCCAGGCCGGTGGCGAGCAGCTGCGCCGCGCGGCGGACCTCGGCGGTGACGGCGGCGCGGACCTGCGCCGGGTTCCGCTGCCCGTCCAGGTGTGCGCAGGAGGAGTTGACCTGGACGCTCCACAGGCCGACCAGTGCCGTCGCGGCGATCTGCGGCTCGGGATCGCTCGGGGCCGACCCGGTCCTCGCGGCCAGCGCCTCGCAGGCCGTGTCGGTCATCCGGGCGAGCATGTCGCGGTGGTGCGCCCGCAGCGCGGGGGTGTCGCGGACCATCGCCTCGAAGCGCTGGACCGCCGCGGCGGCCCACGCCTGGTCGTCCTGGGCTTCGAGCCAGGTGATCAGGTTGTCCAGCTCGCCGGCCAGGATGCGCGCCATGGCCTCGACCGGCGGCGTGCCCGGGTCGGCCAGCCCGGCCCGGAGCGCGCCGAGGAGGTCCGCCGGCAGGTCCAGGACCAGGGACTCCTTGGTCGGGAAGTGGTTGAACACCGTGGTCGGCGACACCCCGCACACCCGGGCGATCTCCACCACCGTCACGGCGTCGAAGCCGCGCTCCAGGAACATCTCGGTGGCGGTGTCGACCAGCCGTTGGCGGGTCGCGCGTTTGCGGCTCTCCCGGCGGCCTCCGGCCGGGCCGGCGGCGGCGCCCGGGGCCCGCAGCGCACTCCAGTCGACCGTGTGGGAGCTCATGGCGTCCCAGGATAGCCAGGTTGCGCGATCATGAGGGCGGGCTAAAGTTGTAGTGACACCAGTTTTGAGGACCCACCCGCGATCACCCGCGATCATCCGCAGCAGATCGGAGCGTTCCATGACGGACCTCGAGCGCAACAAGCAGGTCGTCGTCGACTACTACCAGACCGCGTTCGGCGGGAATCCGCAGAAGGCGATTGCCGACCACTTCGGGCCCCGCTACGTGCAGCACAACCCGGACGCCCAGGACGGCCCGGAGGCCTTCATCGGCTTCGTGACCTGGCTGCGGGGCGAGTACCCGAACCTGCGGCTGGACATCAAGCGCGTGATCGCCGAGGGCGACCTGGTAGCCACGCACTCCCACCTCGACCTGGAGCCCGGCACGGACAACCCCGGGCGCGCGCTGGCGGACTTCTTCCGGCTGGAGGACGGCAAGGTCGTCGAGCACTGGGATGTCATCCAGGACGTGCCCAAGACCGCCGCGAACGACAACGGGATGTTCTGACGGCGGTCGACGCCGACGCCGACGCCGCAGCCCGGACGCCGGCGCAGACCGTGAGGTTGCAGTACCTGGACTCCGCCACGGTGCGCGCGGCGTGGCGGAGTCCAACCTTCGGACGCTACGGCCGGTCGATGTACGGCTTCCCGGTCGAGGCGTCCCGACCGGTACGCAGCTCCACCACCGGGATCCCGGCCGGCACGAATCCGAGCACCTGTCCGTAGAACGAGAGCTCCGCCTCCAGCGACGTGATCTGGTTCTCCGCCTTGCGGAAGCCGTGCTGCTCGCCGGCGAACAGCAGGTAGGCGTACGGGATGCCCTTGTCCGCGAGGGCTGCGGCGAACTTCTCGCTCTGCGAGGGCGGGACGACCGGGTCGTCCTCGCCCTGGAGCAGCAGGATCGGGCAGCTCAGGGTGCTCACTCGGTTCACCGGGGCGCGGTCGGCGTAGATCTGGGCCGCCTCGGGAAGGGGACCGACCATGGAGTCGAGGTAGCGGGACTCGAAGTCGTGGGTGTCCTCGGCGAGGGCGGTCAGGTCCGAGACGCCGAACAGGGATGTGCCGCAGGCGAACACGTCGGTGCCGACCAGGGCGCACAGGGTCGTCCAGCCGCCCGCGCTGCCGCCGCTGATCGCCAGGCGCGCGGGGTCGGCGCGGTCGGTGTCGGCCAGGCCGGTGATGGCGGCGACGCAGTCCTCGACGTCCACCACGCCCCACTGACCGCGCAGGCGGTTGCGGTACTCGCGGCCGTAGCCGGTGGAGCCGCCGTAGTTGACGTCGAGGACGCCGATGCCCCGGCTGGTCAGGTACGCGACGTCGAGGCTGAACTCCATCCTGGACTGCGCGGTGGGCCCGCCGTGGACGTGCACGACGTAGGGCGGCAGTTCGCCCTCGGGCGCCGTGAAGTCCCGGTTGTTCGGCGGGTAGACGTTGGCGTGGACCTCGCGGCCGCCCGGGCCGGTCGACACGACGGCCTCCGGCACCGGCAGGTAGCCGGCGTCCGGCATGTTCGCCGGGTCCACGGACTCCGCGACGATCTCGGCCGCGCCGGCCGCGCCGGCCGCGCCATTCACGCCGTTCGCGATGTCGACGCGCACGATCCGCGACGCGGTGGTCGGACTCGCCGCCCACGCCGCGACCGCGTCTCCGTCGGTCGCCATAGTGCCCCAGGAGGTGTACGGCAGGTCGAGGTCGTTCAGCTCACCGGTCTTCGGGTCGAGCACGCCGAGGGCCAGGCTCCCGAGGCCGTGCGACGCGACGATCCTGCCGTCGCGCAGCACGACGTAGGTGTGCCAGCCCAGGAGCCACGGCGCCGAGCAGAACTCCTCAGCACGCGGACACAGCGCCTGCGGGCCGTCGCCGTCCCCGATGCCCACCCGGTACAGGTTCCACCAGCCGGAACGGTCGGAAATGGCGTACAGCGACGTGTCGTCGATCCATGTCGGCTGCGTGACCGACTCCTCGGCACCGCCGAGCACCGTCACCGGTTCGCCGAGCACTCCCCCGTCGCCGATCTCCGCGACCCGCAGGAAGGTACCGTCCCAGGGCATGTTCGGGTGCTCCCACCCGATCCACGCCAAGCGCCGACCGTCCGGCGAGATCCGGGGCGCGGACAGGAAGTGCGTGTCGGTGCCAAGGACGCGAACATCGCCAGAGCCGGACAAAGGGACCGCAACGAAGGCACGGCTGACCTTGTGGTCGTCCGAATGCGATTCCCGCACGCACCAGATCTCGCGACCGTCGCGCGACAGCGTCAGGTCCCCATAGCGCAGCGCACCAGGCCTCGAAGGCTCCGGCGTCAGCGCGACCGGCTCGGACGCGCCCGGCGCGAGCCGATAGATCCGCTGGTCGGCGAAGTTCGCGAAGATCAACGAGTGTCCGCCGTCGTCGGGGATCGCGATCCAGGACCGGCCGCCGTACTCGTGCACGCGGGTCCGCGCGTACCAAGGCGCGGGAAGCAGCTCCACGCTCCCGCTGCCATCCGCCGCCGAACGCATGACCGTGATCCGGCCGCCCTCGTCGGGCCGGCTCTCGCTCCACCAGACCTCGTCGCCCACCATCGCGGGCCAGCCCAATACCTTCGTGCCGCGGGCCACGTCGGCGGCGCTGATCGGCGATCGCCAGGTCCCATAAGGTGAAGTCGTCGTCATGCCTCAACCATAGGCGGCGCCGGGCATCACCACAGCCCGGACCCGCCCAGCGTCACCGAAGGGCGGCGAACGAGGCTTCCAGGTCCGCCGTCGTCAGGGGGATGGCCCGCAGGCCGTCGTACAGCACCGCGTTCGCCACCGAGCGATGCCGCCCGCGCCCGCTACTGACCCACCCGACCAGCAGTTCCAGCCGCCGGCGTTCCTCACGGAACTTGCGGCCCTTCAGGTGCGCCTGCGCGCGCCCGAGGTGCTCGGCCAGGACGACGTAAGCCAGATCCCTGTCATCAGGATGCTGATCCGATTTGAGGATTCGCACCAGCCGGTCCACGGCCCGCTCCACCGGCCACCGGTCGGCGACACGGATCCGGGTGTGCCCGAAGTAGCCTTCCCGGCGCACGCTGACCTCCAGGATCCCCAGCTCCCGGGCCTCCTCGACGTACCGGTCCAACCGTCCCGGCGCACGGGTCCGCAGGTACTCGGCCAGCGAGTCCGGGGCCGGCCGGCCGCGCCTGGTCTTGTCGAGGAGGTCGGCCAGGACGAGGGCCGGCGCGAGGGCCGGGGGGAAGCGTGGCCGTCCGTCGCGGTCGGGGTCGACGGCGAGCAGGAGGAGGTGCATCCCGTTCTCCACACTCCAAAAATACGGAGCCGCCGCAGGGATGTCAGCCCTCGAAGAAGGATCGGCGCAAGAGTTCATCCGTGGTTACCGACCGCGTCACACGCCGAGGGCCGCCTGATCGGCGGCCGTGCGCCGCTCCTTCGATCGAATATCAAAGACAAGCCATCGCTTGTGTTTCCCAGGAAATCAGCGACAGATGATCACTCTTCGCAGTGCCCCTACTTCTTTCATTGACAACAGAAAAGAACAGTCCTAGGTTTCCGGCCGTGCACACCACTCCCGCCGACGACCTGGTCCTGACCGCGACGCCCGCCGCGTCCCTGGTCTTCACCACCGTGCTCGCCCACGGGCCGATCACCCGGAGCGAGATCGCGCAGCGGGCCGGCCTGTCCGCGGCCGCCGTGACCAAGGCGGTGCGGCCGCTCATGGACGTGGGCTACCTCGTCGAAGACCTCAACGAGGGTGCGCGCTCCGCCCTGGGGCGCCCGGCCAATCCGGTCCGGGTGAACGCGGGGCGGGCGTGGTTCATCGGGGTCAAGGTGACCGCCGACGAGATCATCGCCGTCCTGACCGATCTGCGCTGCCGGGTCCGGGCGGCCCGGCACGTCCGGCTCACGGACCGGGAGCCGGAGGCCGTGCTCCCGGCGATCACCGCGCTGGTCGGGGAGCTGTCCACGGAAGCCGACGGACTGGGTGTGCCGGTACGGGGCCTGGGCATCGCCGTCTCCGGCGACGTGGACCGGGCCGAGGGCGTGGTCCGCTACTCGCCCTTCCTGGAGTGGCGGGACGTCCCGCTCGCCGAGATCGCCGCGTCCGCCACCGGGCTGCCGGTCACGGTCGACAACGACGTCCGGGCGCTCACCGTCGCCGAGCAGTGGTTCGGGGCCGGAGTCGGGCTGTCCGACTTCGCGCTCGTGACCGTCGGCGCCGGCATCGGCTGCGGCCTCGTGGTCCACGGACGCGTGGTGTCGGGCACGCACGGAGTGGCCGGCGAGATCGGCCATCTGCCCATCGAACCGCTCGGCCCGCAGTGCCACTGCGGCAACCACGGGTGCGTCGAAGCCATCGCGGCGGACCCGGCGATCCTGCGCGACGTCCGCGAGGCCTCGGGGGAACCCGTGGCCACGGTGGCCGACGCGCTGGAGATGGCCCGCCGCGGCGACCCCGGGGCCCGTGCGGTCTACGCCCGGGCCGGCGCGGCGATCGGCCGGGCCATCGGCTGCGTCGTCAACCTGTTCGGCCCGGACCGGGTGATCATCTCCGGCGAGGGGCTGGCCGCCTACGACCTGTTCGCCGACGGGATCCGCGAGGCGTTCGTGGCGGCGGCGTTCGGCACCGCGGCCCAGTGCGACCTGATGACCCGGCCGCTGTCGTTCGAGGAGTGGGCGCGCGGCGCCGCGGCGACCTCGATCCAGTCCTTCATCGGTTCGGACACGCAGTAACACGCATCAGGCAATCCAAGGCAGTCCCAGCACCAAAAAACATATCTCCCACCCCACACAGGAGGTTCGACCCATGCGGTCATCCTCGTACCCCCGCCTGCCCAAAATCGCCAGAGCCGCGCTGATCCTGGTCTCCGCGGGCACGGTCGCCGCGGTCGTCCCGGCAGCAGCCGTGCAGGCCGACACCCACAGCTCGGCCGCACGGACAACCGCGACCGCCGCCGCAAGCACCACCGCGACCACCATGGCCGCCACGCCCTACATGGGCTGGTCGAGCTGGAGCATGCAGTCCTCGTCGTATCCGGGGCTGAACACCAACGGCAGCTACAGCTACCTGACCGAGGCCAATGTCCTGAAGCAGACCGACGCCTTGGCGGCCACCCTCAGCGCCTACGGCTACGACTACGTCAACATCGACGCCGGCTGGTGGCGCGACAACACGTGGAAGCCCGAATACGACCAGAACGCCCGGCAGGCCCCGGACCCGGTCCGCTTCCCGAACGGGATGAAGGCGGTCGCAGACCACATCCACGCCAAGGGCCTCAAGGCCGGTATCTACCTCCCGGTCGGCCTGGAGAAGGAAGCCTACGGCGGCGGCACCGTCCCGATCTGGAACGCCCCCGGCTGCACCACGGCCGACATCGTCTATCCGGACCTGCGCACCACCAACGGCTGGGACAGCTCCTACAAGCTGAACTTCGCCAACGCCTGCGCGCAGAAGTACGTCGACTCCCAGGCGCAGATGCTCGCCGACTGGGGCTACGACTTCCTGAAGGTCGACGGCGTCGGGCCCGGCTCGGGCAAGTCCGGCGACAACTACGACAACACCCCGGACGTGGCCGCCTGGAACCAGGCCATCGCCGCCACCGGCCGCCCCATCCACCTGGAGCTCTCCTGGTCGCTCGACCGGGGCACCGCCGCCACCTGGAAGCAGTACTCGAACGGCTGGCGCATCGACACCGACGTCGAGTGCTACTGCAGCACGCTGGTCACCTGGGACAACTCGGTCAAGGCGCGCTGGAACGACGCGCCGGTGTGGAGCGACGTGGCCGCCCCCGGCGGCTGGAACGACCTGGACTCGCTCGACGTCGGCAACGGCACGATGGACGGCCTGACCAACGCCGAGCGGCAGAGCTACGAGACGCTGTGGGCCATCAACAAGTCCCCGCTGTTCACCGGCGACGACCTCACCCAGCTGGACAGCTACGGCCTGTCGCTGCTGACCAACCGCGAGGTCATCGCCGTCGACCAGAGCGCCTCGCCGGTCGCCCGGCCGATCAGCACCATGGGCGACCAGCAGGTCTGGGCCGCCAAGAACGCCGACGGAAGCTACACCGTCGCGCTGTTCAACCTCGCCGCCGCGCCTGAAGCCGTCACCGCCAACTGGGCCGCCCTCGGGTTCCAGGGCAACGCCGCGGTGCACGACCTGTGGAACCACCAGGACCTCGGCAGCTACCGCAACCAGATCACCGAGGCGCTGCCCGCGCACGGCTCGCGCCTGTTCACCGTCCGGCCCGCCGGCAGCCCCGTGACCACCACCGCCTACGAGGCCGAGTCCCCGACCAACACGCTGTCCGGCAGCGCCGCGATCGGCGACTGCTCCGAGTGCTCGGGCGGGAAGAAGGTCGGGAACCTCTACGGCACCGCGAAGCTCCAGTTCAACGGCATCACGGTGAAGAAGGCCGGGATCTACACCATCACCGTCGCCTACGTCGACGGCAGCACCGACCGGACCGCGACCATCTCCTCCAACACCGGCAGCGGCACGAACATCGCCTTCCCGTCCACCGGCGACTGGAACACCGTCCACTCCATCAGCTTCCAGCTGGGACTGAACGCGGGCGCCAACACCATCACCTTCGACAGCAACGGGTGGTACTCCCCCGACATCGACAAGATCGACGTCCCCGCGTCCTCCTGACCCGCCGGCGCGGGGCCGGGACCGGCGACCCGGACCGGCCCCGCGCCGTCCATCCCTCACCAACGGAGTGCACGACCATGGACATCCCTCGCAGAAGCTTCCTGGCCGGCGCCGCAGCCGGCGCGGTCACCGTGTTCGGCGTGCGGCCCGCCTTCGCGGCCACGCCGGCCCCGGTACGTCCGGCACAGTCCCCGCTGCTGTCCCCGGCTCTGGCCGCGAAGAACCAGCTGTGGTGGCAGGCGCCCGCCTCCCCCTCCTCGATGATGACGCAGGGCCTGCCGGTCGGGAACGGCCGGCTCGGGGCGCTGGCGAGCAACGACCCCGGCTCCGAGTACCTGACGATCACCGACGACACGCTGTGGACCGGCGGCCGCAACGACTCGTTGCAGAGCGACGGCCAGTTCCCGTACAGCGCCAACGATTTCGGCTCCTTCGCTCTGCTCGCGCAGCTCACCGTCGCCATTCCGGCTCATGACCTGAGCGTGGTCAACAACTACCGGCGCACGCTCGACCTCGCTCAGGGGCTGCTGACGACGTCGTACGACGTCAACGGCGTCACCTACCAGCGGCAGATCTTCACCAGCCGACCTGACGACGTCATAGTCCTGCGATTCACGCAGCACGGCGGCGGCACGTACACCGGCACGGTCTCCCTGGCCGGTACCCACGGCGAATCCACTGCCGTCGACAGTTCCCAGATGCTCGCCTCGTTCGGTGGCACGCTCGCCAACGGCTTGACGTACGGCGCGGCCCTCACGGCTCAGAGCGGCACCGGCACGGTCGCCGTCACCGGGACGTCGTTGTCGTTCACCGGTTGCCGGGACCTGACGATCGTCGTCAGCGGCGGCACCGACTACGCGCCGGACTTCGCGGCGGGTTTCCGGAACCCGGACATCGATCCACTCGGCCTGGCGCAGACCAAGGTCCTCGACGCGGTCCAGCAGGCGCCGACCGCGCTGCTCTACACGCACGTCGCCGACTTCCTCGGCGAGTTCAGCACGTTCGCCGTCGACTTCGGCGCGTCGTCCCCGTCCCAGAAGGCGCTGGACACCTGGGACCGGATCCAGGCCCGTGCCCGGGACGACATCCCCGACCCGGAGCTGGAAGCCGCGTACGTGCAGTTCGGGCGCTACCTGATGATCTCCGGATCCCGGGGCGGCCTGCCGCTCAACCTCCAGGGGCTGTGGCTGGACGGCAACAACCCGGCGTGGATGGCCGACTTCCACACCGACATCAACCTGCAGATGAACTACTGGATGGCCGACCGGGTCGGGCTGTCCGACTGCTTCGACGCGCTGACCGACTACTGCCTCGCGCAGCTGCCGTCGTGGACGGACATCACGCAGCGGCTGTTCAACAGCCCGACGAACCGGTACCGCAACTCCAGCGGGAAGATCGCCGGCTGGACCATCGCGATCTCCACCAATCCGTACGGCGGAGGCGGCTGGTGGTGGCATCCGGCCGGGAACGCGTGGCTGTGCCACAACCTGTTCGAGCACTACGAGTACACGCAGGACCGTGCGTATCTGGCGAAGATCTACCCGCTGATCAAGGGCGCCGTGCAGTTCTGGGAGGCGCGGCTGATCACCACGACCGTGACGGATCCCTCTGGGAGCACGCGGCAGGTGCTGATCGCGGACAGCGACTGGTCACCGGAGCAGGGGCCGCTGGATGCCAAGGGCATCACTTATGCGCAGGAGCAGGTGTGGAGCCTGTTCAGCCACTACCAGACCGCGGCTCAGGTCCTCGGCCGGGACTCCGGATACAGCCGGACCGTCCAGGGGCTTCAGCAGCAGCTGTACCTGCCGGTGGTCAGCCCCACGACCGGGTGGCTGGAGGAGTGGATGACTCCTGACAACCTCGGGGATCCGCAGCACCGGCATCTGTCCCCGCTGTTCGGACTGTTCCCCGGCGACCGTATCCGGCCCGACGGTTCGACGCCTGCGGACATCGTCGCCGGCGCGACCGCGCTGCTCACGGCGCGTGGGATGAACAGCTATGGCTGGGCCAACGCGTGGCGCAGCCTGTGCTGGTCGCGGTTGAAGAACTCGCAGAACGCCTACCAGCTGTACGTCAACAACCTGAAGCCATCGACTGACGGGAGCAACGGCACGGCGCAGAACCTGTTCGACATCCTCAACCTCTCGGCCGGCAGCGGCGCGTTCCAGATCGACGCGAACTTCGGGACTCCGTCCGCGGCTGTCGACATGCTGGTGTACTCGCGGCCCGGGTACGTCGAGCTGCTGCCGGCGCTGCCTGCCGCGTGGGCTGCTTCGGGGTCGGTCACCGGGGTCGGGGTGCGGGGCGGCTTCAGTGTCGACATCGCTTGGAAGGGTGGCAAGGTCACCCGGGCCAGGTTGCGGAGCGTCGGTGGTCAGAGCACGACGGTGGTGGTCAACGGCAAGACGCAGGTCGTGCGCTTGCGGGCCGGGCAGTCCGTTTCCTTGGAGGAGCTGTGAGACGCGTCGTCCTGAGATCCGTCGTCGCCGCCATGGTTGGCCTCGCCCTGACGATCGCGCCGCAGGGCGCCGCGCAGGCGTCCGGGAGTCGGGTGGGTGCGTGGTCGCCGAGCATGACGACCGGCGGGCCGTCGTTCACCGACCAGACCGTGCGGATGGTCGCGCACAGCAGCGTCGCGGGATCGGACGCTCGGATCACACTGTCCAACCGGTACAGCAGCAGCCCGCTTGTCGTGAGCGCTGTGGCCGTCGCTCCGCAGGCCAGCGGTGCGACGCCGGTGGGTGGCAGCACGCAGAAGGTCACCTTCGGCCACTCCGGCACCGTGACCGTGCCGGCCGGGCAGGAAGTGGTCAGCGATGCCGTTCCGATCACAGTCAGCGCTGGGGAGAACCTGCTGGTCAGTCTTTACCTGCCCGGCCCGACCGGTACCTCCACCTGGCACTCGGACGCCTTCGACACGACGTACCTCGCCTCCGGTGACCACAGCAGTGACGAGAGCCCAGCGGCGTTCGGCAGTACTACGACGTCGTGGTACTACCTGTCCGGGCTGGACGTGGTCCCGGCGACGGCGCGGGGCACCGTGGTGGCGTTCGGCGACTCGATCACCGACGGGTACCACTCCTCGACCGGCACCTACACCCGCTGGCCGGACCTGCTGGCCGACCGGCTCGGCGCGGGGCCGGACCCGCAGCGGCTGAGCGTCGTGGACGCCGGGATCGGGGGCAACCGGGTGCTCACCGACGTGCCGAACCTGTGGCAGGGGGTCAGCGCCCTCAAACGCTTCGGGCACGACGCGCTCGGGCAGCCGGGGGTGCGCGACGTGATCCTGCTGGAGGGCATCAACGACATCGGGAACAACGCCGGGCCCGGCGGCGCGCCGCTGACCGCGCAGGACCTGATCACCGGATACCGGACGCTGATCGCGCAGGCGCACGCGGCGCACGTGCGGATCATCGGCGGGACGCTGATGCCGATCAAGGGCAACGGGTACTACACGGCGGCCGCCGAAACGCTGCGGCAGACCGTGAACGAGTGGATCCGGACCAGCGGCGCGTTCGACGGGGTCGTCGACTTCGACCAGACGATGCGGGATCTGAACAACATCGCGGCGCTGAATCCGGTGTACGACTCCGGAGACCACCTGCATCCGAACGATGTGGGGATGCGGGCGATGGCGGATGCGATCGATCTGCAGCTGCTGCGGGGGTGAGGGAGCCGATGGCTCTCGCGCCGTCGTTCACAGGTTGATGACGGAGGTGAGCCCGCCGTCGACCAGGATGTCCGTGCCCGTCACGAACGCGGACAGGTCGCTCGCGAGGTAGAGGACCGCGTGCGCGATGTCCTCCGGTGCGCCGATCGTGCGGAGCGGGGTGCGGTCCGCGATGTGGCCGCGGTTCTCGCCTTCGGCGAGGTGGTCGCGCGTCATCCCGGTGAGGATCATGCCGGGGCTCACCGAGTTGACGCGGATGCCGGTGGGGCCGAGCTCGGCGGCGAGCTGGCGGGTGAGGGCCAGGACCGCGCCCTTCGTGGCGGTGTAGGCCGGGAAGGCGAGGCCGGCGTGGCCCATCATCGAGGCGATCTGGATCACGCTGCCGGGCCGGCGCAGGTGCGGGACGGCCGCCTTGAGGACGGTGAAGCAGCCGGTCAGGTTCACCGCCAGGACGCGGTCCCAGTCCTGGCGGCCGGTCGCGGCGAGCGAGTCCGGGGACATGATGCCGGCCGCGTTGACCACGATGGCGAAGCTCTGGTCCGCCAGGGCGTGCTCGACCGCGGCGGCGTCGGCGACGTCGACCGTCGCGACGTCGAACTGCGTGTCCGAACACGCGGAGGCGAGCGCCTTCGATTCCGCGAGGCCTGCTTCGTTGACGTCGAGGGCGAGGATCGAGGCGCCCGCCTTCGCCAGGACGACCGCGGCGGCTTGCCCGATGCCGGAGCCCGCGCCGGTCACCACCGCGCGGCGGCCGGTGAGGTCGATGACGTCTGTCAGGGATGCGTGGACCATTGCGAGACTCCCGCCAAGCTGCGCGCGCCGCGGCTCTCCTGCGGAGTCCGGCTGCCGACACCCCGAACTTAGCACAAGATGTTGGTTATGCAAGGTCTTGCATTAAGCGGTACGCAGCCGGCCCCGGGTCTCGACGAGCAGGCGGCGCAGGGTCTCGTGGTTCTCCTCGCCGAGGATCCCGACCAGCCGCGCATCGACCGCGCGTTCGCGCTGGAACGCCACCTCGGCCATGTCCCGACCCTCGGCGGTGAGGTGCAGACCGACACCGCGCCCCTGCTTCAGGCGCCGCTCAAGCAGGCCCAGCTTCTCCAGGCGCGCGACGATCTGGCTGATGGCCTGCGCCGACTTGGGCTTGCGGCGGGCCAACTCGGCGACCGTGACACCGGGCTCGGCGTGGACGGTCATGAGCATCCCGCTGGAGGCCGTGGAGATCGGAAGATCGGCCAGCTCCGCCTCGCCGAGGAGCTCGACGTGCGCCGAGACCTCCCACAACAGGTCGCTCAGCATCGCGTCGGCGCCTCCCGGAGTGGGCAGCGCGGCGGGCGTCGTCTCGTCCTCGCGGGTCATGCGTCGACATTACCGTCGGGGATCCGGGCCCGGTCGGAGCACATCGAAGGCTGCGATGGCGGCCGCGAGGAGCGACGGCGGGTCCTCGATCGCGGCGACGACGGCTCGGACCTGGTCGGCCAGCTCATCGTGGGCGGCCCAGAACGTGCGGTCGACGGAGAGGACGGCCTTGAGCAGCGCGCCCTCGTAGAAGTCGCCGGCCGCGAGCGGGTCGTTCCGCAGGAGCTCCAGGGCGAGCGGCACGAGATTTGAGAGCCCGATGTTCTGCCCGATCAGCAGGCGCAGGTCTTCTGCCTGGAGCGCCGAGAGAGGGAGCCGGCGCAGCTTGTGCGCGGTGGCGATCAGGCGGGTGGCGGCGGCCGGCGGGTCGCCCCACGCGCCGTCCAGGTCCTCCAGCGTGCGGACGGTGATCGGGGTCATGGCGCAATTGTGCGACGAGCTCGCCGACAGAGCCCGGTGAATATGGGTCCTTGCTCACGCCGGGTACGAGTACGCGACACGTGCGCGCCATGGACCGCCGCGCTCCCCCGCACGTCCACCGGATGGACCAGTCGGCGCGGCGGCGCGTTCGCACAGCTCGCGCAGGTGTCGATCCTGTTGCGAAGCGGCTGCCGGATGGCGGCGGGGGCGTTTACATCGCAGAATCCGGGGCAACCGGTCGCGATCAGTTTGAGTCGCCCATGGCCCGAGTGTGACGAGGCGGTGGTGGATGATGTTCGGCCCGGCAACCTGGCGTCGGTATCGTGAAACGAGGCAGAAGGCGACGTGTGAGCGCCTGATGCGGGAGCTGTGCGGTCGGGCGTTGGTCCGCGAGGCCGAGGACCTCGTGGAGACGGTGTGGATCGAGGGCCTGGACCACGCCGAGCACGCCGATCCCACCGTGCGGCTGATCCTGGAACGCGAGCGTGCCTCGTTCGCTCGCGCCGCCCGGCGGCGTGCGGTCGAGGCGGACAAGGACTCCCGGCGGTTGGCGGCGGTGACCGCCGAGATGGTGCAGCTGACGCGGACCGGGCCGCCACCGGACTGAGTTCCGCTGTCGGCTGAGTCTGACGGACGGCGCGGATCCGAGGTGAGTCAGACGTCGGATCCGCAGTGGGTCAGACGTCGGATCCGCCGCACCGAGTCAGACGTCGGACTCGAGCGCGAACGTGTTCCCGTCCGGATCCTGGAACCACGCGATCCGCCCACCGCCGGCCCGCGGCGTGATCCCCCGCGCGTCGTGCTCGAACTGCTCGTAGCGCGTGAACTCCACGCCGGCCGCGGTGAGCTCGTCGACGATCCGGTCGAGGTCGTCGACGTACCAGACGGCCAGCGTCGCCGCCGTCGTCCCGGCGGTCGCCGACTGGTACACGTTCAGCGCCGGGCCGCCGCCGGATGCGTAGATACGCGCGCCGCCGGCGATGTGGGCGCTCGGCACGGTCTTCACCACCGGCAGACCGAGCTTGCCTTCGTAGAAGGCGACGGCCTGCTGAATGTCGGAGACAGCGATCGACGTTCGGAGTTCGTAGTCGCTCAAGGGCATGAAAACCACACTCTCATGGCGCGCTGAAGCCCAGCCCTACACCAGCGGGAACTCCGCCACGTGCTGCCTGGTCAGCAGCAGGTCCAGGCCGGCGAAGCCGAGCCCTGCGACGTAGTCGACCGGCACGGCGACGTGCTTGCGGTGCCACAGATGCCCGGCGGTCACCAGCACGTGCGTGATGGCACCGTCCGCGCTGCGCACGACCAGCCCCAGAACGCGCCCGGCGTCGCCGTCCAGCGCCTGCACATGGTCGCCGCGCCGGATCCGGGTCTGCGCGTCGGGCAGGCTCGGCGTCGCCGGCGTCACCGGCGGAGCCTCGGGGTCGCGCACCCGCGCCGCCGGGAGCCGGTTGAATTCGCGGCGGTCGCAATCCAGCAGGACGCCGTACGCGGTAGGCCGCGCGAACGAAGCCGCGACCAGCCGCGCACCGCCGCCGACCGAGCACACGACCAGGTCGGTCAGGCGCGGGACGTCCGGTTCGACCACGAACTGCAGCAGCTCCCCGCAGTCGGCGTCGGAGCAGTACACCCTGCTCCCCAACTCGAATATCGCGGAATCGCTCATCGCCGCACTCCTCGACCCGTGGGTCTCTTTCGAATATACGGCGCCGCTGGGAGGAGGAACAGACAGACCAGACCGGTCAGGGCCGTCAGATCGCGACGATCTCCGGATACACCGGCTGCCACATCGCGGCCCGCACCTGCTTCTCGATCCCGTCCCCGACCTCCGCACCGGCCACCCCGGCCGCGGCCGCCGCCCGAGCCACCGCGACGGCGACCGCCACGGACGTCTCGCGCAGCTGCGGCACCGGCGGCAGGATCGGCGCGCCGGGCGTGTCGGTGTCCACGCGGTCGGCGACGGCCTGGGCCGCGGCGGCGAGCATCCCGTCGGTGACGCGCGAGGCCCGCGCGACGATGGCCCCCAGCCCCAGGCCGGGGAAGACCAGGGCGTTGTTCGCCTGCGCGATCTGGTGGGTGACGCCGTCCCGCTCGACCGGGTCGAAGGGGCTGCCGGCGGCGATCAGCGCCCGGCCGTCGGTCCAGTCCAGCAGGTCGGCCGGGGTGGCCTCGGCCAATTCGGTGGGGTTCGACATCGGCAGGATCAGCGGCCGGTCGGTGTGCGCGGCCATGGCGCGCACGATCGGCTCGGTGAAGGCGCCGCCGCGGCCGGAGGTGCCGATCAGGATCGTCGGGTGGATCCGGTCGACGACCTCGGCCAGGGTCACGCCGTTCCGGTCGGCGTCGTGGGCCCAGTCCGCGCTCTCGGCGGCGGGCCTGGCGTAGCGGACCTGGAAGTCGCGCAGCGTGTCCTGGTCGTCGGTGAGGAGGCCGTAGCGGTCGACGCACCAGATCCGGGCCGTCGCCTCCTCCGGCGTGAGACCGTCGCCGTGCAGGGCCTCGCGCAGGTCGTCGGCGATCCCGACGCCGGCGCTGCCCGCCCCGAACACCACGATGCGGTGCTCGCGCAGCGGCCGGCCGCTGGCCGCGACGCCGGCCAGGACCGCGGCGAGGGTGACCGCGCCGGTGCCCTGGATGTCGTCGTTGAAGGTGAAGACCTTGTCGCGGTAGCGGTCCAGGATGCGGTGGGCGTTCGCGGTCCCGAAGTCCTCCCAGTGCAGCAGCGCGTTCGGGAACAGGTGCCCGGCGGCCTGCACATAGGCGTCGATGAACTCGTCGTACGCCTCGGGGTCCACCCGCGGGTGCCGGTTGCCCAGGTAGCCGGGGTCGTCCAGCAGTTCCTGGCGGTTGGTGCCGACGTCCAGCATCACCGGCAACACCCGGGCCGGGTCGATGCCGGCGGCGGCGGTGTAGACGACGAGCTTGCCGACCGCGATGTCGACGCCGCCGACGCCCCAGTCCCCGATGCCCAGGATCGCCTCGCCGTCGGTGGCGACGATCAGGTCCACGTCCTCGGGCCCGAGCCCGGCGGCACTCAGCGAGCGCTCGATGTCCTGCGGGGCGTCCACCGACAGGTACACGCCGTGCGGCCTGCGGTATTCGGCGTTGTAGTGCTGGATCGCGGTGCCGACGGTCGGGGTGTAGACGATCGGCAGGATCTCCGCCAGGTGATCCGTGACCAGCCGGTAGAACAGGACCTCGTTGCGGTCGCGCAGGGCGGCCAGCGAGACGTACTTCTCCAGCGCCGTCGGCTGGGACCGGAACTGGTCGTAGACGCGCGCCGCCTGCTGGTCCTGCGTGACCACGGCCTGCGGCAGCAGCCCGACCAGGCCGAGGGCGTGCCGCTCGGCGAGGGTGAAGGCGGTGCCCCGGTTCAGGCGCGGATCGGTCAGGACCGAGCGGCCCCGGGCCATGGTCGCCAGGCGCCTGGCCTGCTCTGTCCGCGTGCCGTGCGCGCTCTGCGCGTCGCCCTCGTTCGTCACGGAACCAGCATCTGCCTCATCGAGGGCGGCCTGCAACTAAGGGAGCTAAGGGTTCATCCCGTGGCCTCACGCCGTCCCGGACGAGAGCGAGCAAGCGGAGCGTATCGCCCGCAGGGGCACCGGCTGTTGCCCCGGCGATCGCGTTGACGACGACCAGAAGGTCGGCGACGGAGACGTCGGCGCGCGCCGAGCCGGCTGCCACGGCCGAGCGCAGCAGCGCTTCGCCGGCGTCTTCCAGGAGCGTGAAGCTCTCGGCACGGGACGTTGAGGTGGCGGCGCCGTCGCGGATCGTCTTCGGCCCGCCGCTGAAGACCGAGGACGCGATGCCGGAGGCGTACCTCCAGCGTTCCCAGCGTTCCCAGGGCGCCTAAGCGTCGCCGCGCTTGCGTGCCCGATAGGCCGCGACGTTGGCCCTGGTCGCGCACTTGTCCGAGCAGTACCGCCGCGAGCTGTTCGTGGTGGTGTCGACGAACACCTTCCGGCACGGCAGCGCCTCGCACACCCCCAGGCGCTCCGGGCCGCGTTCCGCGATCGTGCACGCCAGGCCGAAGGCCGCCCCGGTCAGGTAGGAGCGGGCCGGGCCCTTCGGCTCGTCGGTGAGGTGCAGGTGCCAGTCGCCGTTCACGTGGTCGCTGATCGACGCCGAGACCGGGAAGTCGCACAGGAGCTTGTTCAGGGCGTCGGTGGCGCGCTCGACCCGGCCGGTGGCCGCGAGCTCGAAGACGCGCCGCAGCCGGGGGCGGGCCTCGCGCAGCTCGTCCAGGCCCGCTTCGGCCGCGGTGCGGGACACGTTCCAGCCCTGCGGCATCAGGCGGCACACGTCGTCGCACGATTGCAGCCGGTCCAGGCCGGCCCCGTGGTCGTCCGTGTTCACCAGCTCGACTGCTCGGTCGGCGTAGGCGAGGAGCTTCATGCCGGGCCCGTTGCCCCGAAATCGGCGGTCGATTCGAGAACGACGAAATCCGCGAATCGGACGATTGTCGGACAACAGGCTCCGGCCTGCGCCGGACGGCTACAAGCCCGGCTCCCCGACCACGAACTTCACGCTCCCGTCGACGTCGACGGTCGCGTCGAGCTCGCGGCCGTCCAGCACGGTGGCGGCCGTGGACTCCAGGAAGATACGCGCCGGACCCGACTCCACGACCTGGTCCCCGGCGTCGGGGCCGGTGGCCAGGGACGCCGAGAACTGGTCCTGGTTGCCGTTCAGGCTCGGGTCGGCGGCCACGATGCGCAGCCCGGCGGTGTCCGGTGGGAGTTCGGAGTTCGAGGTCAGGACCTGAATGGCGGCCGCGGCCCGATCGGTGAGAGACAGCACGACATCCTCCAGGTGCTGGGACGGTCGGAGAAGCCCACGGATCCATGGGTTCCCCCTTGGTTACCCGATCACGGCCGGTCAAACGTCCGCGGAACGAGGCAAAACTGAGGTGCGATCATCACACCCTCACAGTGCGTCCATCATTCCGCCGCCGCCAGTGCCAGATAGGCGCGCGCCGGGGCCAGCGGCTCGACGGCCGGACCCTGGAGCAGCGCGCCGTCCGGGGCGAAGCGGGATCCGTGGCACGGGCACTCCCACGTCTTCTCCGCGTCGTTGAAGCCCACGGTGCAGCCCCGGTGCGGGCACAGCGCCGAGACCATCCGCAGCAGCCCGCTCTCGTCGCGGTAGGCCGCGCAGTGCTCGCCGCCGACCTCCACCACCGCGCCGTCGCCGGGCCGGATCGCGTCCAGCGCCTGCCGCTCGTCGGGCTCGACGCGGTGCCGGACGATCGAGCGGACCGGCCCGCTCCAGGTGTCCTCCGGCCGCAGGTCCTGCTCCAGCCGCAGCGGCGCGAACGGCCCGGCCCACGCCGGCAGCTTCTCGCCGCGGATCCCGGCCTTGATGAGGCGCCCGGCCAGCACCGCGTTCGTCGCGTCCCAGCCGCCGAACCCGGTCGCGAGCCAGACGCCGCGCCGGTCCGGGTCGGCCGAGGCCCGCCCGATCACCGGCAGGTGGTCGGCGGTCTCATAGTCCTGAGCCGACCAGCGGTGGGTCACCTCGGTCAGGCCGACGGCAGCAGCGGCCCACGCGGACAGCCGCGCGAAGCGCTCGCCGATGCCGCCGGAGCCGGGCTCGTGCTGCTCCCCCGCGACGACGACCATGCGGCGGCCGTCGGATCCGCCGGCCCGGTCAGACCTGTCAGCCCGGTCAGTCCCGTCGGCTCCGCCGGCTCCGTCGGCCCCATCGGGCATCGGCGCGGTGCGGACCGATCCGCCGAGGTCGCCAACGGCCGTGTACATCCCGTCCGGCGCCTGCCCGGCCGGCACCGGCCCGGCCAGCAGCAGCTCACGCCGGGGCCGCAGCGCGCGCCGGACGGCCGAGGGCGCGGCGATCGGGAAGCCGGTGGCCACCACCACGTGCTCGGCGGCGACCGAACCGCCGTTCTCGGTCATGACGACGCAGGGTTCTCCTTCGTCGACCGTGACCACGCGGCTGTGTTCGTACACTGCCGAACCGCGCCGGACGAGGTCGCGGGCCAGCGCCATGAGCAGCTTGCGCGGGTGGAACTGGAGCTGGGCGTCGACGCTCATCGCGCCGAGTATCGGCGACGGCAGTCCGCTGCCGCCGCCGTAGACGGCCGGGACGCCGGCCTCGATCGCGGCGGCCCACTCCTCGTGCAGCTCCGGCAGCGCGTGCTCGTCGGCGGCGTAGATGTACGCCGGGCGCCGCTCCAGTTCGCAGTCGGCGTCCAGGGCCCCGGCCACCTCGGCGAGGCGTTCCACGGCGAGCGCCTGCGCCTCGGCGAAGCACCGGGCCGCGTCCGGGCCGGCGGCGCGCGCAATGCGGTCGTAGGCCAGGGTCTGGATCATCGAGGCCTGACCCGCTCCGCCGCCTTTGGCGGCCTCCACGATGCGCCCGGCCTCCAGCACCGCCACCCGGCGTCCGGTCCGGGCCAGCTCCCAGGCCGTCCACAGTCCGGCGGCGCCGCCGCCGATGACCGCCACGTCGGCTCGGCCTCGACCGTCCAGCCTCGGGTACCCCGTCTCGCCGCCGCCGTTCGTCCAGTAAGCCTCGTCGGTCATTGACGCCGGGTAACCGACCTGAAGCAGTTGAAACCCCGTTCACCCACATAGCCGCACGGTGACAGTCGGCGGCCGTCGGCGGCCGGCAAGCGCCCCGCCGACGGCCGCCACCCTCACCGACGCCGCAGAGTGTCCACGCTCACGGCCATGAGCAGCAGCGTGATGATGACGAGCATTCCGTTCCCGGCCTGGATGGCTCCGACCATCAACAGTCCACCGGCGATGAAAACCATTAGCATGAGCCCCGAGGGACGTCCTCTTGACGCAGCCACAGCGGCCTCCTTCCGGTCGAGACCGACAGATGCGCACATCTTGTCGACTTCGACCCTAACCGCGTGGCGCCGCGCGCACTGTTTGTGCGCGCGGCGGCTCATGTTGAGGCAAGCCTGCCCTTAATCTTCGCGATCGCGTCCTTGGCCTCGGGCATCTTCAGCAGCTGCTCCGGATCCAGACTCAGCGCCTTGACCAGCGCTTCGGCCCCGGCCTTGTTCTCCGAGTACTGAGAGCTCAGGCCCTCGAACAGGGTCGCGGCCGCCCGGTCGCGCGAACTCTCGGCCTTCGGCTTCCAGACCTTCATGGCCTCGTAGAACAGGCCCCATCCGGAATGGTCCTTGAACGCCGGGTCCGACGACATCGCCTTGAGGTTGGCCCGCACCTTGTTCACGAAGATCCAGCTCAGGGTGCCGGCGGCGACCATGCCGGCGACCGCGGCGATGGCCCAGCCGGCGATCGGGATCGCACCGGCGGTCAGGCCCAGGGCGACGGCCACGATCGACAGGGCGCCGGCGGAGATGCCCATCGTCCCGCCGAGCGCGCCCAGCAGGTCGCGGACCGTCTTGCGGTCGCTCTTGCGGACGCCGAGTTCCTTCGCGCCCTGCAGGTTCGCTGCTTCCGCGCACTCGGCGATGCTGTCCTGCACCGTCGTCTTGCTCAGCGCGTAGCGGGAGTCGCAGTCGGCCAGCCGGTCGTTCTGGCGGGCCGTCAGCGCGGCCTCCTTGACTCGGCGGGCCGCCGAGGGGAGCTGCTGGAGCTGCCGGTTCTCCAGCTCGAACTGCTCCTTCAGGTTCGCCACCTGCTGCTCGTGGTTCTCGTCCAGGCGCTTGGACAGGTCCTGGAACTCCTTGAGCAGCTTCCTGAAGTCCTTCTCCGCGAAGTCAGCCTTTTTCAGCGCTTCCTTCTTCTCGTGCGTCTTGTAAGCGCTGACCGCCTTGGTGATGGCGGTGTAGAGGCCGGTGAAGACGCCGAGCGAGCCGCCGGCGATGCCCGGGCCGACGGCTCCGGTGACGGTGCCGACCCCGGTGGCGACGCCGCCGGATACCGCCGAGCCGTTCGACGTGGTGTCCGCGAGCGCCTTCAGGAGCTTGTTGCGGGCCTTGGTCTTCTCCTCGCCCTCGGGGGCGTGGCGCCAGGCCGAGAAGCGGTGGCACACCACGAGCAGCGAGCTGGCCATGTCCGGGGTCGCCAGCACGCCGCCGACGATGGCGGCCGCGCCGATGCCGCTGGCGATGCCGAAGTCGCCCGGGGTGTTGCCGCCGGCGTTGAACCCGCCGGCCATGAAGTCCGCGACCGGGGCGCTGCGGCTCGCCGACTTGTCCGCGGCGCTGTCGGCGGTGTGCGCGCCCTTCTTCACCGCGGCCTTGCCGCGCTCCAGCAGGCTGGTGCCGCCGGCGCGCTGGATCTGGTCGGTGACGGCCGGGGCGGCGGAGGTTGCGGACGACGCGGACGACGCGGACGACGCGGACGACGCGGTGCGCTGCACCGAGCCGGTCGTGTCGGCGCCTCCGGCACTCGCATCAGCTTGCGTCGGAGCCGTCGGAGCCGTCGGCAGCGGCGCACCGAGCGCGCGCGTGGCGTTGGCCTCCGCCTCGCGCTCGAAACGGTCCGAGGGGTCGGAGACCTTGAGGCCGGAGCCGTTGTCGGTCGCGGCGACCGGGCCACTGCGCTGCTGGATGACGTGCGTGAGCTCGTGCGCGAGCGTGTGCTTGTCGGCGCCGCCGTCGCCGATGACGACGTGGCTGCCGGAGGTGTAGGCGCGCGCGCCGATCTCGGCGGCGGAGCGGCGCGCGGCACCGCCGGTGTGCAGGCGCACGTCGGCGAAGTCGGCGCCGAGCCGGGTCTCCATCTCGGCGCGCACCGGTCCGGCCAGCGGCTGGCCCGGGGAGGACAGGACCGACTGGACCTCGGAGCGCTGCACCGGCGCCACGCCACCGCCAACGTCGCCGACGACGCCGTGTCCGCAGCCGGGGCCGTGGCTGTGGCGCTCCTGGGAGTACTCGTCGCCGGCCGCCGCCAGCAGCTGCACGACAGCGGCGTTCCCGATGCTGCGCTGGAGGGTCAGGATGCCGGTCGGATCGGTGGACTGCGCGGCGCCGGAACGGGCCGCCGGGGCCGACCGCGCCTCGCTCTTCTTGCCGGCCTTGCCAGGGTCCTGATCACGCATGCGAGGCTCCGTCCGGGAAACGTGCTCCAGTAGTCAGTGGCTCCATCAGAACTCCAGGCCCACCAGGTCTTCCTCGGACAGCCGGCCCATCTTGCGGTACTCCCGGCGGGCCCCGGTGAGCAGGTCCTCGGCGCCCACCGAACGTCCCTCGGCCGCCGCGAGGTACGCCGCGGTGGTGGCGGCGGCGCGGATCGCGCCGCCGGCCAGTTCGAAGCGGTCGGCGACCGGGGCCAGCGCCGAGCCGTCGGCGACGTCGGGCTCCAGCGGGACCGGCCCGGCCAGGCAGCGCTGCCACAGGGCCTTGCGCAGTGCAGCGTCGGGGAAGGGGAAGTCGACGATCAGGTCGAAGCGGCGGGTGAAGGCGTCGTCGATGTTGGCCCGCAGGTTGGTGGTGAGCAGGGCGACGCCGTTGAAGGACTCCAGGCGCTGCAACAGGTAGGCGCTCTCCATGTTGGCGTAGCGGTCGTGCGCGTCCTTGGTCTCCGAGCGCTTGCCGAAGACCGCGTCGGCCTCGTCGAACAGGATGACCGCGTCGACCCGGTCGGCCTCGGCGAACAGGCGCTCCAGGTTCTTCTCGGTCTCGCCGACGTACTTGTCGACCAGGGCACTGAGTTCGACCACGTACAGGTCCAGGCCCAGCTCGCCGGCCACCACCTCGGCCGCGAGGGTCTTGCCGGTGCCGGACTCCCCCGCGAACAACGCCGCGACGCCGCGGCCCCGGCCGCCGCCGGTGCGCAGGCCCCAGGCGCCCAGGACGCGGTCCCGGTTGCGGACGCGGTCGACCAGCTCGCGCAGGCGCGCGCCCTCGGTCTCCGGCAGGACCAGGTCCGGCCAGCCGACGGCGGGTTCGACGTGCCGGACGCCGGGTCCCATGCCGCGCGCGTTCTCCTGGCGCGCCGCGCGGCGGATGTGCGTCTCGTCGGGCTGGCGGCCTTCGAGCGCGGCGAGGGCGCGGGCCGTGCCGGCGGCCCGGGCGATTCCGGTCGCGGTGAGGCGGAACGGCGCGACGGTCGCTTCCAGGTCCGTTCCGGGGGCGACCGGACCGAGCTCGGTGTGCCAGCGGGCGATCCACTCCGGTGCGCCGCCGGGCGGGGACTCGATGTCCACGACGAGCGGACGCACCGGCCAGCCGCCCGATTCGCGGCGCGCCTCGCCGACCAGCAGGACCGGCACCCGGTCGGTGCACAGCGGGCCCGGATCCACGGGTTCGGGCAGGAACACGACCAGGCCGGCGCGGCGCAGGCGGGCTTCGCGGACGAGCGCGGGGACGATCTGGTCGGCGCGCGCCAGGACCTGCTCCGTGAGGGTGATGCGGAGCGCGGGACGGCCGGCGGCGGCGAACAGCGCCAGGGCGACCGCGTCGGCGCTGCCTTTGCGGTGCTCGCGGAGCTGGATCAGGGTGGGGCCGGCGCGCAGGAGCTCGACCAGGCCGGGGCGGCGGGCGATTTCGGCGAGGGTCGCGGCGTCGGGGGCGGCCGGATCAACTGCGTTGCTGTCGGATACGCCGGCGGAGGAATCGGTGTGGGAATCGGCGTTGGAAGCAATGGTCTGAATCAGGCCGTGCAGGATGTCGTCGGGGGTGTCGTCGCCGAGCAGATGCGCCACCACGCGGTCTGGCACGCGCAGCGCTCGGGACAGCAGCGGCCGATCGGCGTCCTCGAGCTCCAGCAGCCCGCCTTCGACCAGCGGCGCTCCGGCGCCGAAGCGGGCCCGCGCCGCCGGATCCCAGGCCTGGTATCCGCACAGGTCGAGCGCCAGGCCGACGGTGGCGCGCCGTCGGGTCACGTCGTCGTTCAGGTAGCCGTAGCAGGACTCGAAGACCCGGTCGAGGTCCGGTGCCAGAGCCAGCACCAGGACGGCCAGGTCGAAGTCGGTGAGCCCGAACGCCTCGCTCAGCCCGGCCAGCCGTGGCCATTCGGCGCTCGGAGCCACCACGCTCCCGTGCGCCGGATCGGCATCCAGCAGCCATTCGACGTGGTCCGCGGACAGCCGCAGCCCGCGCAGCGGATCGTCGGCGCTCGGGTCCTGCTCCGAGCGTGCCTCGATCAGGTCTCTGACTTGCTCCGCCAGCCGGTCCAGGCAGCGGCGGGCCGCGGCCGCGTCGGCGGGAATCCTGGCGGCCGCGTCGGAGGGGCTCCCGCCGCTCATCGCTCGATCTTCCCGTAGCGGCGCAGCCGCAGCGGCGCCTCGGCCTCCGGTTCGTCGAGCCGGTGGCTGCGCAGTCCGGCGCCCTCGGTGACCGCCGGCCCGACCGGGTACTCGGGGCCCACCGGGTACGGCGCGGTGATCACCAGGTCCAGGGAGGGCTTGAGGTCGCCGCCGAGGGCCGACCAGATGTCGGCGATGGAGCGGGACTCCTGCGGCGGTGCGGCCGGGGTCATCGGGACTTGCAGGCCGAGGGCGGAGAGTTGGCCGGGGCCTTCGGGGATCGGCAGCGAGTCGTGCGCGAGCAGGCAGCCGAGCACCACGGCCAGCAGCCGGTGCTCGTCCTCGGCGCGCTTGGTCCAGGCGGTCACCAGGTAGGACAGGCGGAAGTAGCGCGGGGGCTGGCGGCGGCGCACGACGATGCCGCGCTCGTCGCGGATCGCCACGACGCCGCGCTCCCGCCGGCTGAGATCCTCGCGGATGTCGTAGAGGTAGGCGTCGACCGTGGGCGTGTTGCGGCGCGCGGCCCAGTCCCGGGTGGGGGCGTCGAAGGCGATCTCCACGCCCTTGTCCGGGAGGGAGGATCGCAGCAGGCTGCGCAACGCCTCGTCGATTTCGGGGATCAAGCTCGGTTCTCTTCCACTTCACTGGCCGCTCTACACTTCGCCACCACATCCTCGGCGCGCGCGGCCGGAGCCTGCCAGGTGCGCGGGGACGGCGTCCCGGGCAGTGCCCGATGTCCGGACGGGCAGCGCATGGCGCCCATCAGGTCCAGCGCAGGTAGCCCTCGCGGGCGGCATGCGCGACCACGTGCGCCCGGTTGCGCAGCTCCAGCCGCGTCATCACGTCGTGCAGCACGCCCTTGATGGTGCGCTCGGAGTAGCACAGCT
This sequence comes from Catenulispora sp. EB89, assembly GCF_041261445.1. Taxonomy (NCBI): domain Bacteria; kingdom Bacillati; phylum Actinomycetota; class Actinomycetes; order Catenulisporales; family Catenulisporaceae; genus Catenulispora; species Catenulispora sp. EB89. The sequence goes on along the minus strand of NZ_JBGCCU010000014.1, from coordinate 98,894 downwards.
TCGCCGCTATCTCCTTGGTCTCCATGCCCTCGGACACCAGGCGGATGACGTCCACCTCGCGGCTGGACAGGCCCATCGGCAGCGGCTCGGTGCCGGCGCCGCGCGCCCGCCGGGCCCGGCCGACCTCGCCGAGCAGGCCGCCGAGCAGATCGGCCGGCAGGTCGCCGGCGCCCCGGTCGACCAGTTGGACGGCGCGCACCAGCCGGTCGGCGGTGGCCTCGCGGCGCCAGACCACGGCGGTCACGCCGAGCTCGACCACCTCCAGCAGCTGGGCCTTGTTCATCCGGCTCACCACGAGGACGGTGTACGCGGGCTTGGGCGCGTTCTGGGGCCCGGCGGCCAGCAGCTCGCCGGCGTCGTCGGCGCACATCACGATCAGCGGGTCGCGGCCGGGGCCGTCCGCATCCAGCAGCTCGATCTCGGAACGGTGGTCGAGCAGGTTGACGATCCCGGCGCGGAGCACCGGATCGGCGGCCATCACCACAGTCTGGACGCGTCGCACAGGATGTCCCCCCTCGCCTTCTCCGGCCAGGGTCGCCGAAGCCGGGACGGCGGCTGCCGCCGCATGAAGGACATCACGGGAACGTTTGCGAAACCAACGCACCTCAACGAAACAGCACGGGAACGCCCACGCCGGCATCCGCGCCTTGATCGAAAACCGCCAGGCGAGGGCGACGTGAGCGGCTCAGGGCCGGACGATGAGAATTATGAGGTTGACGGTGACGGGGCCGGTTCGGCGGCCCCGTCGGTCGCCGATGCCAGGGGGTTGCTCCGTGGTTGGTTCGGCGTTGGTCCGCTGTTGCCTCGGCGACGGCCGTTCAGTGGCGCGTATAGAACTCCAGCTCCGTGATCGCCGTCTCCACCGCCTTCGGGGGGTTGGCCGAGGTGGGCTCGTACGACGAGGTGATGGTGAGCACCACTTGGCGGATGTCGTCGCCGCGCAACTGGAGCTTCTGGAATCCGGGCTGGTCGTCGAGCGTGAACGTCTTCCTGACCGGGTCGCCCTTGCCCGGGATCGGGATCAGCACGGCGTCGACGGTCTCCGGCGAGCCCTGCGCGCCGAAGGTGTCCGCGGCGGTGCCGGCGCCCGGCGTCAGGCCCATGTCCAGCAGGTTCACCGGCTGGGTGAAGGTCACCGTCAGGCTGGTGCCGTTGCTGTTCTGCGGCGCGAAGCCGCTGCCCCACCAGGTGTCGGAGTAGGTGTCGTGGAGCAGCTTGGCGGCGTGGTTCGGGTCCTCGTGCGAGGCGGTGATGGTCCAGTTGGAGATCTCGTTGGGCTTGGCGAAGTGGTCGCGGACGTTCGTGGAGGCCGGCTTGTACTCCTGGACCACGACGACGACCGCCACGACCCCCACCGCGGTCCACACCACCGGCCGGATCGCCTGGCCCGGACCGCGCCGCAGCCGGGGCCGCTGGCCGGCGTAGGGCAGCGGCCGGTTGCGCCAGAAGAAGATCAGCCGCCGCCACCACGACGGACGCCGCGCCTCCACCGGCGCGTACGCCAGGCGCTGGCCGCAGCGCCGGCAGAAGTGGCGCTCCGGCGGGTTGCGGGTCGCGCACCACTGACATTCGATGCCCGCGTCCAGGGCCTCCAGCCGATCGGAGCCCTTGCGCTGCGGGGCGATCGGCTCGGGCTTGCCGGGCAGGACCGGGAGGATGCCGCCGGTCGGGGCGCTCTGGTCGGCGACCGGGACCAGCAGGGCTCGGGCCCGTTCGGCGCGCTCGGCGTCGGCCTGCTCGCGCGCGGCCTGCTGGGCCTTCTCGGCAGCGGCGCGGGCGACCTCGACCAGGGGCACGGTGTCGGCCTCGTCGGCGACCTGCGGCTCGGGTGCCGGAGAGGTCGGCAGAGCCTGCGCTGACGTCGGCGCTGACGTCGACGTCGACGTCGACTCGGACGCCGCGATGCGGTCGGCGAAGGATGCGACCGGATTCGCGGCCATGCTCGCGACCGGGTTCGCACTCGCGGTCGAGGAGTCGCGCTGGCTCGGGACCGTGCTCTGGCTCGCCCCGGATTCTGCCTTCGGGCTCGGAACCGGGCTCTGGCTCGCGCCGGGATCCGCCTTCGGGCTCCGGCTCGGACCCGAGCTCTCGGCGGAATCCGGAGCCGAATCCTCGGCCGGCGACTCGTCGAAGGCTGCCGCGCCGACGGTGACCGGCGCCGGCTTGGCCCGCGTGAGCGCCGCACCGCAGCTGTCGCAGAAGGCCTCCCGCTGGTCGCGCGCACCGCAGTCGGGGCAGGTCAGCTCACTGAGATCGGTGGACATCGGCGGGGAACGCTACCTTTCAGGATTTTTCGACGACGATGGAACACGGCACGTGCGCCGGCCGGACCGAGGCGACGAGCGCCTGCAGCCGGGCCAGGTCGACCGAGCGGGCCTGCGCGGCGGTCAGCCGCACCTCCAGGCGCGGCTCGGGCTCCCCGGGCAGCGGCCCGAGCGGGCGCGCCGACCAGGACATGCCGCCGCTCTCGGTGATCCGCGGCTCGATGCCGAAGCCGAGCCGGACGGCCTCGGCCAGGCCGTGCACGGTGCCGCGGTGCCGGTGCATGGCGGCCGCGCCGGACACCGCCGCGCGCAGGTCGGGGTCGGACTCGTCCCCGGACAGCTCGGCGCCGACCCAGCCGCCGAGCCAGGACACGAAGTCCGGGGGCGCGAGCTCGGGCCGCAGGTAGGCCGCGATGTTGTCCAGCACCGAGAGCAGCGGCGCGAACAGGTCGTCCAGGCCGCCGACGAACCGCTGCGCGAAGTCGTCGTCGGCGTAGACGCTCGGCAGCTGCTCGCCGAGCGGGAAGGGGCTGCCGAGCCCGTCGACCGCGCCCCTCATCCGCCCACCACCTTCACCCGGTGATCGTAGGAGAACACCAGGGCCGAGGGGTCCAGTTCGATCCGTTCGGCGGCGTCGCCGCGCTTGCCGGTCAGCGGGTCGGCCGGGTGCAGGCGCACCTCGTCGACCATCTCCACGCCCGGGACCCGCTGCAGCACCGCGTACAGCTCGCCGGAGTGGACCGCGCGGCCGAACGGCCAGCCCCCGCCGGTCGGGCCGCCGGTCAGCGGATCGAGGTAGGAGTACAGGGCGTTGATCGCGCCGGTGCGGACCAGGTCGGTCTCGGCGCCGCGGAAGGCGTGCAGCGTCACCGCGGCCGTGACGCCCTGGTAGTACGGCGGGCCGACGGCCAGCCGGGTGCCGATCGGGCGCCGCTCGTCCAGGTAGGCGGCGATCCGGCTGAGCAGTTCGTCGCCCGGGACCAGCTGCTCGAAGCGCAGGAAGCCGCCGACGTCCGGTACGGCCTGCGGCACCACGAGCAGCCGGACCGCGCCGATCCCGGCCTCCTTGCCGTTGAGCTTGGTCTGCTCGTCGACCGGCAGGCAGTGGATGCGCGCGGCTTCCGGGGCCGCGCGGCGGGTGAGCTCTTCGTAGTCCCGGACCGTGACCGCGCGGTCCTGGGCCCGCAGCGAGATCGGGGCGCGCACCTTCGCCTCGGCGACCGACTCGCCGTCCACGCCGCCGCGCGCGGCCTCGCGGTTCTCCACGCTGGAAACATACGGGATCGAGGTTCGCAGGACACTGAGAGCGCCGCGTGCGACGTTCCCGGACCGGCCGCCGCCGATCCGGTAGGCGGTGGCCCGGATCCGCACGCCCTTGAGCGGGACCGCGCCGTACTGCCGCACGCTGCCGTCGGGCTGCCGCAGCGCCGGACCGAAGGCGATCTCGCCGGTCACCGGGTCGAGCTGGAAGTGCCGGTCCTCCGGCCCGGAGCCGGCGAAGGTGTCGACCAGCTCCCAGCGCTGCCAGCCCTCGCCGTCGGAGGAGTCGAGCTGGAGCATCGGGTCGTCGACCGCGACCGGCGTGCGGGACAGCCGGAAGCGCTGGCCGGCCACCCCGGAGGACTCGCCGAGCTCTTCGTCCCGGACCGCCTCGGAATGCAGGGCCCTGACAGTGCCGCCCATCGTGCGCGCGGTGGCGCCGCGCAGACTCGGGCTGACGGCGTAGAACGGCTGCGCCGGACGCGGTTCCAGCACCCGGCAGCGCAGCCACGCCGCCTCGATCCCGGCCAGCCGGGAGACGATGTGCCGGGACGGGACGTGCACGGCCACGTCCCCGGGCCGGTTCAGGCCGCCGGTGTCGTCGGAGTCCACCTCGCACGGCAGCCAGCCGTCGGCCGACCACGCCTCCCAGACCAGCGGCGGCTGCCGCGGGTCCACGCCGACGCCGTCGACCTGGCTGCTCAGCCGCAGCACCGCCAGGCACGAGGGCACCGGCGCGGACAGGCCGAAGTACAGCGCGTCGCCGGGCGAGGGGGCCGGGGAGAATACCGGCACGTCCTTGCCGTCGAGCACGTCGACGGTGCGGTCGGTGGGGCCGGCGCCGTTGTTCTGCACCACCACCGCGGTCAGCGCGCACGGCACGATCCGCAGCGGCTCGGCGGAGCTGAAGACCAGCGCCTCCTCGGACTCGGTGCGCAGGGTCGCGATCTGCGAGCCGACCGGGACCAGCACCGTGTTCGGCTGCGGTGCGGACAGCCGGAAGGTGACCTCGGCGCGCGCCGGCGCCGGCGGGAACCGGTTGATGCCCAACAGGTCCAGGAACGCCAGGTAGTTCTTGTCCGGGACCCGGTTCAGCCGGTAGACCAGCTGGTCGGCCATGTAGGCCACGGCCTCGATCAGCGTCACGCCGGGGTCGGACACGTTGTGGTCCGTCCACTCCGGGCAGCGCTGTTGGACGTACCGCTTGGCGTCGTCCACGAACTGCTGGAACCGGCGGTCGTCGAGGTTCGGCGAGGGCATAGCCATGTCAGGCTGCTTCCGTATCTGTCGCTGCGGTGCCCGGTCCTTCGTGGTCGGGGATGACGTAGAAGGGGAAGACCAGGGACCGCGGGTTGTTGGTGCCGCGTAGCTGGTAGTGCACGTCGATGTAGAGCACGGTCGGGCGGTCGGGGTCCACGCTGACCTCGACGCCGGTCACCGAGATGCGCGGCTCCCAGCGGTCCAGGCTGGAGCGCACCTCGTGCTGGATGCGGCCCACGGTCTTGTCGTTGACCGGGGCGAAGACCAGGTCGTGGACGGCGCAGCCGAACTCCGGGCGCATCGGCCGCTCCCCCGGCGCGGTGGCCAGGACCAGGCGCATGGCCTCCTCGATCTCCTGGTCGTGGGAGACCAGGCCGATGCGGCCGCCGGCGTCCACGCGCAGCGGGAAGCCCCAGCCGGAGCCGACGAATCGCTCACCCATGGCGGATCAGGCCCCTTGTGGTCGGGTCTGTTGTGGTCGGGTCTGATGTGGTCGGGCCGCTCACAGTCAGGTCGCTCATCTCAGACCGCCAGGATCTGCTGGCCGTCCAGCGTGCCCTCGCCGACGATGGCGACGTTGCCGGTCAGCGTGATCTCGGCGGCCTCCACGGACAGCGAGGCGCCGGTGAAGTTGATCTCCGCGGACTCCACGGTGGTCGTGGCCGCGGCCAGGTTCAGTTCCAGCGCCTTGAGCGACATCGCCGCGCCGGCGCTGATGCTGACCTCGGCGGCGCCGTCGATGGTCACCGCGCCCTCCGGCGTCAGGGTGATGCTGGCGCTGCCGGCGCGGATCGTGACGCCGCCGACCGGGGTCCGGCTCTCGATGGTGATCTTGCCGGAGGTGTTCTTGACGCCGATCTCGTTCTCCATCTTGTCCAGATGGACCAGCTGCTCGCCGTCGTTCGTCAGGAGCTTGACGCCGGCGTTCATGGCGTAGTCGTCGTCGAGCAGCTCCAGCCGGTGGCCGCGCCGGGAGGACACGGCCAGGACGTTCGGGATGCCGTCCCGGGAGACCAGGTCGTCGACGGTGAACTTGGTGGGCTTGTTCACGCCGTTGTACAGGCCGCCCAGGACGTAGGGCTGGTCGAAGTCGCCGCGGTCGAAGGTGACCAGCACCTCGTCGTTGACGGCGTAGCCGATGAAGCCGCCGGAGCCCGGGGCGCCGGCCGGGATGTGGCCGCCGGCGCCGCCGCCGTTGGGGACCATGCCGCCCTCGGCGCTGACGCCGCCGTGCTGCACGGTGCGGGCCCAGTCGCTGACGTAGTCGTCGTCGAGCCAGGGGAAGCGCAGCTTGACCCGGCCCATGCGCAGCGGGTCGTGGATGTCGGTGACGATCGCACTGACCACGCCGCTCATGCGGTGCCCGGTGCCGCCGGGGCCGCCCGGACCGCCGGCGCCGCCTGCGCCGCCGGAGGCCAGGCCGTACAGGGAGCGGAACTGGCGGCCGGTCATCGACACCCACGTCTCGTACGTGCCCTGCTCGAACACGTGCCGGACGCCGGTGACGGTGTAGGCGCCGTCGAAGGGCGTGCCGGCCTTGGTCAGGGTGACGGACTTGTCGGGCAGCAGCTGCGGCGTGCCCCGGACGGCGACTTCGAGCTCTGCGAACGAGGAGGTGACGTCGGTGGCCAGGGACTTGGCGGCGGAGTCGGTCTCGGTCTGGCTGACGTAGGGGGTACCGGTCTCGACCAGGGTGCCGGTGCCGAACGGCGAGGACACCTGCCCCGGGATCAGCCCGGCCAGCACGTCGGGGTTCTCCACCGCCGGGGCCCGGCCGACCAGGGTCTGCTTGGTGACCATGTTCCAGCCCCGCGAGGTGACCATCGAGACCTGGTCGGCGGCGGTGAAGCCGGAGCGGCAGCGCAGGGTGTTGGCACCGAACTCCAGCACGTAGGGACTCTTGTCGGCGCTCACGCCGGCCAGCGGCACGGCCTTGACCGGCGCGCGGAAGTGCAGCAGGCCCATGTTGTCGAAGTACACGACCTTGCCGGCCCGCTCGGCCAGGCCCTGGATGAAGGTCCAGTCGTCGATGTTGGGCTGCGAGGTCTGCGAGTCCGGGGGCGGCGGGGGCGTGGACTCGATCTTGCCGATCGACACCCCGTGCGAACCGGCCACCTGGCGGACGATGTCGGAGGCGGACATGTTCTTGTACAACGCCACCCGCCGCTTGCGCAGCAGCTTGAAGGCGTGGTCCATGCCGCGGATGACGGTGTAGAAGTCGCCGCCGGAGTAGTCGGCCTCGATGCCGGTGACCTGGCCGGTGATCAGCGGCTGGTCTTCGCCGATGAGCCCGGCCACCGCGAAGACGGTCACCGGGGCGCCGATCTTCAGCTGCCCGTAGAGGGACATCAGCAGGCGGGTCTTGTCCTTGAAGGCGATGTGGAACGTGGAGGGCACATTGAGGCTGGACTCCACCCAGCAGGAGTCCAGGGAGGCCTTCAGGAGCCGGGGCAGCGCGCCGCCGATCTCGACCTTGGGGACCGAGGAGAAGGAGCCGAAACTCACTGTCGCGTCACCGCCTTACCTGGTCGGGGGCGGGAATGAGCAGTTCGTGGCCGGGCGTGAGGCGCATCGGGTCGTCGATCTCGTTGGCCTCGGCGATGGTGCGCCAGGCGGTGGCGTCGCCGTACTCGGACCAGGCCATGGACTGCAGCGTGTCGCCGGCGCGCACGCGGTGCGAGCGGTGCGCGGACAGCGCGCCGGACGTCGGGTTCTGACCCAGGGTGAGCGACGGGATCTGAGTGATCGTCAGATCACAGGTGGCCCGGAGGGGAACTCCGGAGGGGTCGAAGTACGTGTAGTTAGCAGAGATGTTCTGGACATATGCGTTGAAACTGACCGTTGAGAAGCTGCCCCACTGGAAGAAGACCCACGGCGTGGAGGGCTGGAAGGCGGCGATCGACTGGTCGGTGACCTCGCAGCACTTCAGGAGGGCTTCGACGTCGTCCTGGACCTTGGTGCCGGCCGGGGTCATGGAGGAGTCGAGGAAGAGCTGGAAGGAGAGGGTGTAGGGATCGGCGCCGCCGAAGCTGGGGATGCTGACGTACTTGAACAGGGGCAGCGGCGTGCTGCTCCAGTTGGCACTCTTGGCCAGCGTCAGCGTCTCCGGGTTGAACTGGAAGTTGATCTCCCGCATGGTGCCGCCGGGCTCCAGCGCCGGGCCGATCGGCGGTTCCTTGATGGTGAGCGAGGCCTTGACGAGGCTGACTCCGGGCTGCGAGGACACGCGGATCACGCTCCCGATTCGGTGAAGCCGTGGTGGGCGATGACCAGCCGCTCGGTGGCCACGGTGTTGGAGGTGGGGTCCAGCGTCGGGCCGCTCCAGCTGACCGGCAGGACGTCCAGCAGGCCCCACTGCACGACCAACGAGCCGTCCGCGCGCAAGGCGGCGATCTGCGCCGTCGGCCGCTGGATGCCGGTGGCGATGGAGGAGATCCACGCGGCGATCTTGCTGCTGTCCGGCGTCAGGGGCCGGATAAGCGTGATGTTGCCGTGGCTGACCCGGCCCGGGAGGTAGGTGGTGTAGCCGTTGTTGCCGCCCTCCTTGTGCTGGTAGACCTCCACCTCCGCGGTCAGGCCCTCGCACTGGTTGAACAGGCCGAGGTCCTGCCCGTCGATGGTCAGCTTGAAGAACAGGCTGGAGCCGGGGTCCTGGGTGGCGGTGGTCATGGTCGGTCAGTCCTTATTCGGGGTGCTGGTGTTCTGGTGGGGCGGAGGGGGCGACGCGGCTGGCGGTGGCGGTGGCGGCGCGGCGGTCGGCGGCGCAGCTGGTGGTGGTGGTGGCGCGCCGGGAGTATTAACGTCCTGAGTCACGCAGGCGCCCCGTCCGCTCGCGGTCCATGCGCAACTCGGTGCGAAGCAGCCGGGCCAGCGGCGCGACCAGCTTCTCGGCGAGCTGTTCCATCTCTTGGTGCTCGCCGCGGCCCCGGTTCCGTCCGGAGCCACCGCCACGCGCCCCGGAGCCGGACTCCTGCTCGGTACGCCGGTACCCGAACAACGTCCCGGCAACGGGATTGGACTCGGCGAGCATGTCCAACCCCCGCTGCTTGACGACCTGCCGAAACTGCGACGGATCACGAATGAGCGCGGCAGCGTCCCGAACATCGGCGATCTTGTCGCTGAAGCCCCCGACCTGGTCACCGACGGTGTCGTTGAGCCGCTGCCGAGTGTCGCGCGCCTGGTCGCTGACCGCGTCGGCGAGGAAGGAGGCCATCGGCGCACGCTGCACCGGCGGCGGCGGGGCCGGCGCACGGAAGGCCATCGGGAGGGGCAGGCGCGCGGTCGCCGGCGCGGCGGGGCGGTGGACGGGGACGGCTCGCTGGATGCGGGCCGGGGTGGGGCTGGATGCGGGGGCGGGGCGTGTCGGTGCTCCGGCGGTGGGGCTGGCTGCCGGGACTGCGCGCCCGAGCGCCGCGACGGGACCAGCTGTTGGTGCGGCGTGGCGGACTGCTCCGGCCGGGCCGACTGCTGGCGTGGCAGGCCCGGGTGCTCCGCCGGGGCCGATGCCCGAAGCGGACGACAGCTGGGAACCTCCCGAGCGGCTAAGCGAGTCAGATGCCTGGCTGGCGGGTGCGACCGCCGCGCGCTGAATCAGCGCGGCGATCGACGGCGTGCTGGTTGAGGCCGCTGCCAGGCGCCGAATCGGGGTGGGCCGAGCATTCACCGAACGCTGGACCGGCCCGGGGGCTGCTGTCGAACCGCCAGTCTGGCCAGGCGCCTGCGAGCCCGCGACAGAACCGCTTTGGCCGGAGCTGTGCGAACCAGCCACCGTCACCGAACGCTGGATCGACGTCGCTGCCGGACCTTCCATCGAGCCAGGCCCCTGCGTGCCCGAGCGCTCGATCGCGGCGGTGGTCGGGACGGGTCGGGCCACGCGTCGGATCGGTGCGGCTGAGGATGTGGCCGAACGCTGGATCGGGCCAGCGGACGCCGACAGGCTTTGTCCCGCGCCACCGGTAGATCCTGCGGACGCCGACGGGCCAGCTGCCGAGCCCCCGCTCAGCCCAGGAGTCGGCCGGGCGCTTGAGCCAGCGGGGACCGCCGAGCCGCTGGTGGAATCAGAGATCGGCGAGCCTGTGGCAGAGCGCTGGATCGAGACGGGACCAGCCTGCGAGCCCACGCCGGTCGCACCGGAGCCCGGCAAGGCCGCAGCTGAGCGCTGGGACTGGCCGGAGGACGCACCGGTCGACTCAGCAGCGCTCGCTGGCGAGCTCGACGCGGAACGCTGGATCGAGCCAGCGCTCGGCATCTGGCCGGAGGACGCACCGGTCGACTCAGCAGCGCTCGTTGGCGAACTCGATACCGAACGCTGGATCGAGCCAGCGCTCGGCATCGCTGTGCGCTGGGACTGGCCGGAGGACGCACCGGTCGACTCAGCAGCGCTGCTTGCCGAAGTCGATGCCGAACGCTGAATCGGGCCGGGACCAGCCTGCGAGCCCGCGCCGGTCGCACCGGAGTTCGGCAAGGCCGCAGCTGAGCGCTGGGACTGGCCGGAGGAGGCACCAGTCGACTCAGCAGCGCTGCCTGGCGAGGTCGACGCGGAACGCTGGACCGCGCCAGAGCCAGCCTGCGAGCCCGCGCCGGTCGGACCGGAGCCCGGCAAGGCCGGAGCTGAGCGCTGGGTCGGGCCGAAGGCCGCACTGGCCGACTCAGCAGCGCCGCCTAGCGAGGTCGATGCGGAACGCTGGATGGGACCGGTGGCCAAACCAGTCGGCTCACCAGCACCGCCTGCCGAGGCCGATGCCGAGCGCTGGATAGGACCGGAGGCCACGCCAGTCGGCTCACCAACACCACCTGCCGAGGCCGATGCGGAACGCTGGATGGGACCCGAGGCCACACCAGTCGGCTCACCAACACCGCCTGGCGAGCTCGATGCCGAGCGCTGGACGGGACCCGAGGCCACACCGGTCGGCTCACCAGCACCGCCTGGCGAGGCCGATGCCGTGCGCTGATTCGGGCCAGGACTGGGCTGGGAGCCCGCGCCGGTCGAAGCGGAGCTCGGCGAGGTTGTGGCCGAGTGTTCCATCGGGCTGGCGGAGGCGCGCTGGATTGAGCCGGTGCCGGCCTGTGTGCCGCCAGTGGTCGCCGTGCCGGTCGGCGCGGCTGATGCCGAGCGCTGGATCGCGCCGGTGGTGGCGGTTGGCTGGGGCGATGGTGGCGGGTCGGCGGTTGGTGCGCCTGAAGCGGAGGTGTTGTGCGGGCGGTTGTAGATCGGTCGGACCGGCTCGCGTCGGGTGGCGCCGGTGCTCGATGGCGGTGTCTCGGGGGTGGGGAAGCCGGAGAGCTGGCGTGAGCCGAGCAGTGGCCTCGTCGACGTCGTTGGGGTGGGGGACGCCGGTCGCGAGGTGTTCAGGCGCACCGGGGCACGCGTGTCCGAAGCGGGAGCACGCTGTACCTGCACATCAGGCACGCGCTGTGTGGCGGGTGAGGAGGCAGGCGGAGTGGAGGGGGACTTCGTGGGCGAAGGCGCGGTGGCTGGCGAGTCCGGTGCGGAGGTAGGCGGTGGCGTCGAGGCCGCGCGCCGGTGGACGGCACGGATCGGCATGGCTTGGGGGGTCGACGGGACGGCGCGTTGGACCGTGGGCAGGGTGAAGTCGGCCGAGGCTGAGTCGGGGCGCTGGGCATGCGACGCGTCGGGCGCAGAGGCACGCTGGACCGTCGACGGGTCGCCGATGCCGCCGCGCGTGTTCGCAGACGGCCCCGATTGCGAGCGCTGAGTCGCTGGCGGTGTTGAGGCGGCTGAAGGCTGGGCCACCGGCGTCTCGGGGGGCGTCTTAGGCTGTGGCGCAGGCGGGGCCGAAGGCGACGTGGCCCGCTGGATCGGCGCCAACGGTCGCACGCGGGGCGTGACTGCCGCCTCCGTCAGGCGGGGGCGGGCTGTACGCGTGGGGTTCGGGCGTGCGACGGGCTGCGCGGAGCTGCGGATCGTCGACTGGCGTACGACCGGCGTCGGCGTCGGTGTCGGCAGCGACTGCAACGGCGCGGCAGGCATCGCCACGGACTCGGACGCCTCCGCGCTGCGCTGAACCGGCGTCGTCAGCGGCAGGTTCAGCGCCGGGAGTTCGAGCGACGCCGGAGTGCCGCTGCGCGCGATCGAGCGCGCGACCACGCGGCCGGTCGGCGCGTCCGTACGGACCTGGCGGCGCGGCTCGCGTTGGAACGAAGGGTTCTGCCACGTCGCCAGGCGCGCACCGAAGTTCAACTCCGACACGCCGCCCGCGGCGGAGCGGCTGACGCCGCGCATCGTCGGGACCGCTGCCCACTCGCGTCGCTGCACCGCTGCTCCGACCGACGAGACCGCTGAAGCCGTGGAACCCGACACGTCACCTGACGAGTCAGCCGATGCTGCGCTTGCGCCCGCCGCGCTTGCGCCCGCGGCAACAGCGCTCACGTCGGCCATCGGGCCGACCACCCCTGCATCGGAACCGGCATCAGAACCGGCGTCGGTACTGGCACCGCCAGCGGTATCGGCATCAGCCGCATCCCGCCCCCGCCGCGAGAAGATCCCCATCCCCTCACCCCTCCGAAGCGCGCGCGTTGAGGCCGGCGATGCCGGTCACGAAGTCGCGCCGGTCGCCGTGCTCCAGGTCGAGGATCTGGTCCAGGGCCCAGTGGAAGTGGTAGGCGACGTACGCGACCTCGTCGCGGAGCTGGTCGGCCGCGTACGTCACGATTCCCCCAGGCGGCTCCCGCCGAGGTCGATCTCGAAGTCCTCCGCGCAGTTCGGGCACGTCACCGAGGCCAGGGTGTGGCCTTCGGCGTTGATCTGCTCGTAGAAGTCCTGGAGGAATGCCAGGTCGGAGGCGAACATGTTCTCGACGATGCCGTCGTGGACCATCGGCAGGGTGCCCAGGCGGGTGATCACGCGGCCGAGGAGGACCACCGACAGGTACGCCGGGTTCTCGCGGACGCGGACGTCGCGCAGCGGGACGAGTTCGTCGCGGGCCGTGGACAGGCGCATGGTGCCGCGGCGGTGGACCGTGCCGGCGTCGTCGACGTAGCCGCGCGGGAGTTCGAAGTCGAATTCCGTGCGGAGGGTGTCGACGCGGGCGGGAGCAGAGGCGGAAACGGGAGCAGAGCCAGGGGCGGCAGCAGCCGCAAAGCCACCCTCGGCCACCGCGACCGCCGTCCCGCCGCCGTCCACGACCCCGGGCACCGCGCCCGAAACCGCCCCGGAAACCGCGGCGGCCTGCGCCGGCACCGCCGGGGCCGCCGTCGCGGCCCCCGGGAGCGAGCGCTTCATCAGGCGATGACCAGTTCTTCGAAGGTGATCGTGACCTGCTCGGTCAGCACCTGGGCCTCGCCGGCCTTGGTGCCGGCCGTCTCGACCTTGCAGCACCACGCGTTGCGCAGGTCGTAGCGCTTGATCGGGTTGTTCATGTAGTCCATGTAGATGATCGTCGCGTTCTTGCGCGCCGAGCCCATGTTCCCGGCCAGCGACTCGTTGATCCAGTTCGTGAAGGACGAGCTCTGGGTCTGGCCGCGGGTCACCGACACGGTGCCGCCCTGGGAGATGCCCGGCATCATCCGGACGATCGGCTTGCCCTGCGGGTTGTTCTGCACGTGCTTGATCACGTCCTGCTCCAGCTGGAGCGCGCCGACCTCGGCCAGGTACTCGACCTGCACGCCGTCGATCTGGAGGGCGAAATTGTGCGCGGCGGCGGAGTCGCCGTTCATCAAACCCATGGTGATCCGATTCCTTTAAGTGTGCGCTTACCGCGGTGAATAAGGGGTCGAAGATTGTGGGAGGGAAGGCAGGCCGCGCGCCCCGGCCGCATGCGAGTTCTGGCGAACCGGCCGGAGCGCGGGGCTCGCCTACTCCTCCAGTTCGCTGCCGCCGCCGGAGATCTGCGCGAGGCGGAACACCACGAACTCGGCGGGCTTCACCGGGGCGATGCCGATCTCGCAGATCACCCGGCCGACGTCCACCGACTCCGGGGGGTTGGTCTCCTCGTCGCACTTGACGTAGAACGAGTCCTCGGCGCGGGAGCCGAACAGCGCGCCGCCGCGCCATTCGTTCACCAGGAACGCCGAGATGTTGCGGCGCACGCGCGCCCACAGGGCCTGGTCGTTCGGCTCGAAGACCACCCACTGCGTCCCGCTGAGGATCGACTCCTCCAGGTAGTTGAAGTAGCGGCGCACGTTCAGGTAGCGCCACGCCGGGTCCGAGGACAGGGTGCGGGCGCCCCAGATGCGGATGCCGCGGCCGGGGAAGGCGCGGATGCAGTTCACGCCGATCGGGTTGAGCAGGTCCTGCTCGCCCTTGGTGATCTGCAGCTCCAGGTCCACCGCGCCGCGCACGATCTCGTTGGCCGGGGCCTTGTGCACGCCGCGCTCGGCGTCGCTGCGGGCCCAGACGCCGGCCATGTGGCCGCTGGGCGGGACCGCGATCGACTTGCCGACGGCCGGGTCGAAGACCCGGATCCAGGGGTAGTACATCGCCGCGTAGTGCGAGTCGTAGCCGGCTCCGGTCTGGCGCCAGGTGCGGATCTGCTGGGCGTTGAGGTTCGGCAGCGGGTCGATGATCGCGACCCGGTCGCCCATCAGCTCGCAGTGCCCGATCAGCGCCGTCTGGACCGCCTTGACCTCCTCCTCGGAGATCGTGCCCTGCTGGTAGGCGGACATCAGGTCCGGGACCGCGACCATGGTGATCTCGTCGATGGCCTCCAGGCCGCCGAAGCCGGTGCGGTCGGCGGAGTCGCCGATGTAGGAGCCGGTGGACACCGGGGCCGACGACGGCGCGTCGCCGCCGGCAGCGCTGCCACCCGCGGACGCGGCCGAGACCGGCACCGCCACGCTCTGGTTGTCCGGCCGGGCCAGGGTCCCGGAACCGGCCTCCTCGACGATGATGAGCTTCGAACGCTCGCGCACCTGGGTGGTGACGTACGACCGGCCGGCCTTCTTGTTCGCCGACACGTCGAAGGTCTCTGCGACCTTGTCGTCGACCTTGACCAGCAGCCGGAAGCGGTCCGCCGCGTCGCCGCCCTTGTCGCCGCCGCCCTCGCCGGCCGGCACGTCCGTGACCTCGACCGTGACCTGGCCGGCGGCGCCGGGCTGCGCGGTGACCTTGAAGCCGCCCAGCGCGACCGGCTCGCCGGCGGTGAGGGCCTGGCGCTCGGCGCCGGTCACGACGCCCCGGTGGCCGGAGCTGACGGCCCGGCCGTTGCCCCCGTCCACGGCGCCCGGGCCGGCCAGGCCGCCCTCGACACCGCCGACGCGGACCACGTAGGCCGTCGTCCCGCCGTTGTTGAAGAACCCGTACACCGAATGGGCCAGGTAGTAGCCCTCGGTGAACTCGCCGAACTCGGCGACGTACTGGGACCAGTTGGTGACCAGCGTCGGCGCGTTCAGGGCCCCTCGCGGCGCGAGGCCGACAAAGGCCGCGACCGAGGTGCCCACGCCCTCGATCGGCCGCGAGCCGCTGGCGACCTCTTCCACGTAGACGCCCGGCGACAGATATGTCGGCATGGTCGATGTCTCCTCGAAAACCGTACTCGGGTGCGAAACCCGTACTCGGGCAAAAAAGTTCAGCCGCCACACTGACCGATGTCGGCGCCCCCTCGACAGGTCCACAGGGACGGACACAGGTGCACTCGGTTCTGCCCGTACGGGCGGGGCCGGTAGACCCCTGAGTCCGGGATTGGTCCGGGAATCCCCAAGCCGTGGTCGAAAGCCTCTGACCGGCCCGTAAGGTGTCCGGGCAGGCCCGGCCGAGCAGTCGGCGCGGGCGCACGCCGGCAAGGAACGCAGGGAGCAGCGGATCGTGTGGGTTGATGTGAACCCGGTGACGGCGGATGTCGAGCCCGGTGGCGAGGCGACGGTGGCGATCACCGTGCGGAACACCGGCGACATCGTCGAGGAGTACCACCTGCAGGCCACCGGGGACCCCGGACAATGGGCCGTCGTCGAACCACAGACGCTGCGCCTGTACCCCGGCACCACCGGCACCGCACAACTCACCTTCACGCCGCCCCGCAGCTCCGAAGCCCAAGCCGGGCCACAGCCGTACGCGGTGAAAGTCACCCCACGCGAAGACCGCGAAAACACCTTCGCCATCGAAGGCATCCTGCGCGTCGCAGAATTCGCCGACCTCCGCGCCGAACTCGTCCCGGCCACCACCCGCGGCTGGCACCGCGGCCGCGTCAAACTGGCCGTCGACAACTACAGCAACATCGCCACCAGCGCCGCCGTCGCCACCACCTCCAACAACACCAACCTGCGCATCGACATCCGCACCCCAGCACTACGACTCCAACCCGGACGCGCACAATTCAGCAAATTCGCCGTCCGACCCGGACGACTGCTGTGGTTCGGCGTCAAAGCCCGGCACCAATACAACATCACCATCACCCCATCGGGGCTGGGCCAGCCCGTCAGCCTGCAAGGCACCTACCTACAATCGGCACTCCTGCCCCGCTGGCTCCAACGACTTGTGATGATCTTCGCCGGCGCCGCAGCAGCCATCCTGGCACTCTGGTTCGGGATCCACCCCTCCTTCGCCTCCAGCGCACAGGCGTCACCCCAGCCGGCCGCTGCGACCGGGCCGCAGGTGATCGTCATCCAGCCGACACCATCAGCGCCGCCCAGCAGCCCGTCGCCGACCCCGCCGCCGAAGTCGACGCCCAGCTCGGCCCCACCGGCATCCACCTCGAGCCCCGCCGCCCCGCCGGCCCCGGCCTCCAGCTCCAAGCCCGCTGCTCCCCCGGCTCCGTCCAAGCCCGCGCCGCCGACACAGCAGAAGACGACCAACATCCTGAACTACGCGGCCAACGCCTCGGTCGACCTGAACGAGGACAAGTTCAACGACGGCCAGCAGGTGGACCTCTGGCCGACGAACCATTCCCTCGCGCAGACCTGGACCGTGTGGACCTATTCCGACGGCACCACGGTCATCCAGTCCAACGACAAACCGGCGACCGCCGGCACGAAGGTCCTCCAGGTGGACCCCAGCAACGCCACCGATGTCGACATCTCCGACGACTTCAACGCTGTGCCCGGCCTCCAGGCGCACCTGACGGCGCCCTTCCAGCTGTGGACTGTGACCGCCATCCCCGGCAACACCAACTACGGGGTGCTGAAGAACAAGCAGACCGGGACCTGCCTGGCCGGCAAGGGCAACCAGCAGTGGCTCTCGATGGCGCCGTGCAACACGTCGGACCAGAGCCAGTGGTTCTGGCTGTTCGGGGTCTGATTCGGCGTCTGATTCGGCGCCTGATTCGGCGCCTGAT
Source organism: Catenulispora sp. EB89 (assembly GCF_041261445.1). Classification (NCBI taxonomy): domain Bacteria; kingdom Bacillati; phylum Actinomycetota; class Actinomycetes; order Catenulisporales; family Catenulisporaceae; genus Catenulispora; species Catenulispora sp. EB89. Next base: position 81,883 of record NZ_JBGCCU010000014.1, on the reverse strand, counting down.
TCGGCGCCTGATTCGGCCTCTGATTCGAGGCGACAACCGACGGCCCGCCGTCACGCAGTGCGTGACGGCGGGCCGCGTCGTATCAGGGCACGATCATCGCGGTCAGCGACAATCAGCCCGCGCTCACCTCACGAAGCCGGCGCCTCCTGCAACTTCGCCAACTCCGCCGCGACCGCCTGCTCGTGCGCTTCCGCGTCCTCCCGCGCCTTGCGCGGACTCCACCGGCCCCGCATGGTGGCTGCGAAGGGCAGGAACAAGATCTGCCCGGCCAACGCCACCCACCACCAGGTCTGCCACTGCTTGGGCCCGTCCTTGACCGCCTTGGCGACGGACGCGCCATGGGCCTGCAGGATCGCGATGTCCGGCTGCGCCGCCTGCACCGTCTGCAGGTTCGCCAGCCCGACCTGGGCCACCGCCTGCCCGAGCACGGCCGGCGGGATCGCGGCCGGGTTCGGCGGGTACTTGGCCAGCTCGGCGAAGATCGCCGGGTGCGCGTCGATGATCGCCAGCGCCGGTCCGGCCTTCGCCTGCGCGGCGGCCACCTCGGCGCCGTGGTCCACGATCGGCGTCACCGAGGTCACCACCACCGGCACGAACGCCGCCGACACCGCGACCACCACACGCAGGATCCAGCCCCAGACCGCCAGGCCGGTCGCCGTGGCCGCCGGGTTCTTCTCCTCGACGGTCTCGGTGAACGCCGCCATCCACGGCGCGTAGGTCACCCCGGCCAGCGCGCCGCCGATCAAGAACAGCACGGCGAAGGTGTAGTAGCCGGTGTGCGCGTGTGTGGCCAGCAGCGCGAAGACAGTCGTGGTGGTGATGGTGCCGACACAGCCCACGATCATCAGGGGTTTGCGGACCTTGAGCTTGTCCGAGATCACCCCGGCCACCACCAGGGAGACCGCGTTCGCGCCCCAGTACCAGTTCGCGACCGCGTTGGCGCGCTGCTCGCTGTAGCCGTAGACCGAGGAGAAGTAGATGACCAGGTTGCCGACCAGCGCGTAGTACAGCAGCAGGTACACGCTGACCGCGAACGCCGGGCCGGCGATGCCCGGCCGCAGCATCTGCCGCCAGTGCCCGGCCAGCGCCTCCTCCGGGTCGATGCCCCGGGCCCGCGCCTCGACCAGCGCGCGGTCGCGCATGCTGACCATGATCTGGTCGCGCAGCCGGGGCGAGAGCTCGCGCAGCGCGAACAGCGCCAGCACGAACACGATCAGGGAGCTGATCCCCGAGTAGTGGAGTTCGTCCTGCCAGGTCGAGCTGCCCAGGGTGTGGCTGGTCACGGTGGTCACCACCAGGCTGCCGACCACCGGTCCGATCGCCCAGAAGCCCATCGCGGTGGCCCGGCCCAGCTGCGGCGAGAAGTCGCGGATCAGCGCCGGGGTGGCGACCAGGATGATGCCCTCGACGAAGAACAGCGCGGCGAACAGGGCCAGGAACTCGCCCTTGCTCGACGTGCTGGGCAGGATCAGCACCAGGATGCCGGCCACCAGGAGCCCGTAGACCACCAGGTTGGCCCGGCCCCAGCGGTCGGCCAGGCCCGCGAGCAGCGAGGAGGCCGCGCCGACGGCGTTGCCGATGACCGACATCCAGATGAAGTAGGTGAAGGTCATGTGGTAGCGGGTGATGATCGACGTCGCGACCGCGTACTGGATGTAGAGGAGGTAGTACAGGACGATGGTGGTCAGCACGACGATGCCCAGATAGGCGTAGCGGCGTGCGGACTCCGGGTAGGCCGCCAGGTCTCGGCGCCAGAGGCGGTTCAGGACGCCAGGACCTGCGTCCACTGCGATGCTCGAAGAACTCACGTCCGCAACTCCTTCTTCAGGATCTTGCCGGTCGGCCCTGTCGGCAGGGCACTGAGAAACTTCACTTCACGCGGGTACTTGTAGGCCGCCATCCGGTCTTTGCAGAACGCTATGACGTCCTGCTCGTCCGCCTGCGCTCCGGCCTTGAGCGCGACGTACGCCACCACCTCCTCCCCCAGCCGTTCGTCCGCGCGTCCGATGACCGCGGCCTCGGCGACCGCCGGATGCGTGTACAGGACCTCCTCGACCTCGCGCGGGTAGACGTTGAACCCGCCGCGGATGACCAGGTCTTTCTTCCGGTCGACGATGTAGAAGTAGCCGTCCTCGTCGGCGTAGCCGAGGTCCCCGGTGTGGAACCAGCCGTCGCGGACCACCTCGGCGGTGGCCTCGGGGTTGTTCCAGTAGCCCTTCATCATGTTGTGGCCGCGGATGACGATCTCGCCGACGTGCTCGGGCCCCGGCGGCAGCGTGCGGTCCGCGTCGTCGACCACGCGCGTTTCGATGCCCCAGACCGGCTTGCCGATGGAGCCGACCCTGCGCTGTTCGGCGCTGATGTTGAAGGTCGTGGTGCTCGCCGACTCCGACAGGCCGTAGCCCTCCAGGATCACCACGCCGGGGAACTTCTCCTCGAAGGCCCGGATCACCTCGCCGGGGATCGCGGCGCCGCCGGAGCAGCCGACGCGCAGCGCCGACAGGTCGTGCTCGGAGGTGTCGGCGTGCAGGAGCGCGAAGAACATCGTGGGGACGCCGGAGAAGATCGTGCAGCGGTGCTTCTCCATCATCTCCAGCACCGGCGTGGTCTCGAAGCGCGGCACCAGCGCCATCGTGCTCCCGAAGCGGACCGCGACGTTCAGGACGCTGGACAGGCCGAACACGTGGAAGAGCGGGAGGACCGCGAGGATCACGTCGTCGTCGCGGATGCCGAACAGCTCGCCGGAGACGGTGCAGTTCATGAAGAGCTGGAAGTGCGTCAGCTCGGCGCCCTTCGGCTTGCCAGTGGTGCCGCTGGTGTAGAGGACCACGGCGGTGTCGTCGGCGTCGGTCGGCGCGATGTCGCCGGTGTCGGTGGCGTTAACGAGTTCGGCGAAGGGGTGCGTGCCGGCCGGCGTCTCGTCGAATCCGGGCACCCCCACGACGTAGACCGGGACTCCGCCGGCCTCCTCGGCCCCGGCGACCGCCTCGGCGGCCAACGGAGCACAGGCCACCAGGATCCTCGATCCCGAATCCTGCAGGTGGTACGCGATCTCGCGGCCCTTGAGCAGCGGGTTCAGCGGCACCATGATCAGCCCGGCCTTGAGAATGCCGAAGTAGCACAGCAGGAACTCCGGCAGGTTCGGCAGCTGCACCGCGACCCGGTCCCCGCGTTCCAGACCGAGCGCGAGCAGGGCGGCGGCCACTCGGCCGGAGTCCTCGTCGGCCTGCTCGTAGGTGAGGGTCCGGTCTTTGCTGTGGCACAGCGGCTTGCCCGGACAGGCGTGCCGCGACTCGCGGAGGATCGTCGCGAGGTTGAAGGTCATCGGCGCTCTCACTTCCCGGTCACAGACCGACCGCCCGGTATGTTTCGCCTTAGTATCGTCTTGAATCCCGTGCTGTCAATGGGTCCGATCAGGAGCCTGACGAGGAGCGACATGACTGAGCAGGACCGGACGAAGGTGCAGCGCGGGCAGGCCCGGGAGCGGATCGTCGCCGCCGCCACGAACCTGTTCGGCCGCCAGGGCTACGAGGCCACGACCACCCGCCAGATCGTGGAGGCCGCGCAGGTCACCAAGGGCGCGTTGTACCACTGGTTCAGCTCCAAGGAGGAGCTGCTCACCAGCATCTACCGAGAACTGCTCGCCGAACAGACCCAGCGCCTGGAGGCGATCGCCGCCGCCGACGGCCCGGCCGACGTCCGGCTGTCCCGCGCGGTCACGGACCTGTTCGCGCACATGGACGACCACGCCGAGCCGCTGACGGTCTGGGCCCGCTCGATGCACCTGGTGGCCGGCGAGCACGCCGCGGCCGTGCGCGCCGAGCGCCGCCGCTACCAGCACCTGTTCCAGGACCTGGTCGAGGAGGGTCAGAAGGCCGGGGTGTTCCGGGCCGACGTGGCGGCCAGCGTCATCACGAACACGTTCCTGAGCAGCGTGGTGCAGATCCACCGCTGGTTCCACGCGGAGGGGCCGTTGACGCGCCGGGAGCTGGGGAAGCAGATGGTCGGCTTGTTCCTGGACGGCGTCCGGGTCGCCTGAGGCGGCGGCAGGCTGACGTCGGCAGCACTATCGCCAAGCCAGCAATATCGCCAAGTCAGCAGTATCGCCAAGTGACAGATCAGCACGCTCAGGCGTCCGCCGGCACCCGCCCCGCATCGCGGGCGAGCACCACCCCGACCTGCGCCGCGAGCATCGCAGCGACCTGCCGGGCGGCCGGCGACGGGGTCGTGCCGGGCTGCGGGGTCAGCATGAAGCGGCCGAGGGTGCGGCCGCCGGAGCGGGCCAGCAGTTCGACGTCCGCGTCGGGGAATCCGTAGCCCTCGATGTTCCAGGGCTTGCCGTTCCAGATAAGCGTGCCGTCATCGGTGAGGCGCGGCGGATGGCCGAGGATGCGGCCGGGTTCGAAGCGCGCCGCGCGCAGGCCGAGCAGCATCACGAGTTGGGCCCGCACATGCTCGACCACTTCCGGAGACTGGTGCTGGTCCGCGACGAGCCGCGAGGTGGAGCGCAGTTCGGCCAGGTACGCGGTGTCGTAGACGACGGTGCGGCGGGCCCGTCGGGCGCGCGCCGCGAGTTCGCTCACCGCCGCGCCGACCGCCAGGAGCAGGACGGTGGTCTGGATGTCGGTGCCGTGCGTGATGCTCAGCCGCTCGTAGGGCATGGTCCAGAAGAAGTCGAACCACAGCGCGGCCGACGCCGCCGCGACGATGCCGGCCACCCGGTGGCCGTTGGCGGCGACCGCGACGACGACCACCACGAGCAGCAGCGCCATCGCGGAGTTCGCCAGCGAGGCCCGCCAGGGCAGGAAGACCGTCGCGACCGCCAGGGGCAGGAGCACGGCGGCCGTCCCGGCCCAGCGGTCGCGGTGCACCCGGTCGAAAATCCTCATACCCCACGAATACCCCGGTTCGGGGCGTCCGGCTGTTTGCATCGCGTGTGCGTTCAATGAGGCTTTCGACCGGCGGGGCGGCTCACATCCCGCAGATGCTCGCGACGATCTGGGCGTCGCGCAGCGCCTCCGAGGTGTCGGGCTGGTGCCCGGCCGCCGCCTGGCTCACGATCGACTGCAGGTCGTCGGCGACCTTGTTCATCGCGTCCTTCCCGCCGGGCTTCTGGGTGGTGGCGGCGGCGGCCCGCAGTTGGCCGATCGAGGTGTTCGCGGCGCTGACCGCGGCCTGGAGGTTGGTGTTGGTCTGGGCCCGCTCAGCGCTCTGAATCGCCAGCATCGCCGACGTGCAGCCGGCGTCGGGCCCGCTGGAAGTCCCCCCGGTGCCGCCGGACGTCCCGCCGGTGAGACCCGCCACGCCACCGCTCGCCGACCCGCCCGCACCGACCGTGCCCGAACTCGAGCACCCGGCGAGCAGCAGCGCGGCGCACACGGCACCGGCCAGCGCGGGTATACGAGGACGAGTGGACATGGACCAACCCCCACAGTTCAACCTGGCTCGTTCTCCACGAGACGCCCGTTGTCAGCGGCCGTATAGACGAGCCAGGCCGCTGACTTTAGGTCAGGACCCTAGCATCGAACTCAGGTGGTTCGTCCCCGCAGCCGCACCAGCATCAGGTACATCTCGCACCCCAGGCAGTAACCGAACGCCGCGTTGAGGAACGCCGCGGCCAGCGCCAACGCGGTGGCGGCGATGCCCAGCGCCGGCACTCCGGCCAGGTAGCCGATGACACCGACGACCGCGAACACCACGCCCACGCCCTGCGCGAACCGCGGCGGCGCCTCGTCCTCGAACGCGGTCGGGGGCCCGAGGCGCGGACGGACCAGGCGGGCGAACAGCAGACCGTAGGGCGCGCGCCGCAGTCCGGCGAAGGCGCCGATCGCGAAGACCAGCGCCTGCGCCGCCAGCAGCCATCCGCTGCCGGTCGCGAGCACCACGACGAGCACGGCGGTGGTCACCGTCGCGCCGAACCTCGGGCCCCGGACATCGATGCCCGCGGGCGGTGTGACCTGCGTTTCCGTCATGCGGCAAAGGTAGGTCGGGGATTCCGGTGAGACGATAGGTGTCTCACGCACCGGACAAGGGGGGAATAACCCGCGAGACGGCGTCACTGTGTCCTGCATGGATGTCACCGGAGTGCTGGCGGCGGTGGGCGTGCTGGCGGCGGCCTCGGCCTTCGGGCTGTGGCGCAGACGGACCGACGGCGCCGTGAAGGCGGCCCCGACGGCGGGCACGGAACAGCTCACGGCCACGGACCTCGGCATCGAGCTGGATCCGCGGGCGACGCTGGTCCAGTTCTCCTCGAGGGTCTGCCAGTACTGCGGTCCGACCCGGCGCGTCCTGACCGAGCTCGCCGAGCGGCACGCTGTGGCGTTCCTCGACATCGACGCCGAGGAACGGCTGGATCTGGCCCGCCGGCTCACCGTGCTGCGGACGCCGACCGTGCTGCTGCTCGACGGCGCGGGCCGGATCACGCACCGGGTCTCGGGGCCGCCGCGGCGGGCTGAGCTCGCGGCGGCTGTCGGGGCGTTGGTCGGGGCGGATCAGTAGGCGGTAGGCCGGTAGGCAGAGCAGTCAGTAGCCGGCGGTCAGATCGGTAGCCGACAGGCAGACCGGTGGCCGGCGGTCAGATCGGTAGCCGGCAAGCCGACCGGTAGCCAGCGGTCAGACCGGTAGCCAGCGGTCAGATCGGTGGCCGGCAGGCAGATCCGTAGCCGGGCAGACAGGTCGGTAGCTGGCGGGCAGACCGGTGGCTGGCAGGCAGATCCGTGGCCGGCAGATCGCCGGCCGGCCGGTCAGTGATCGTGCGGACCGGTCCGGTGCACCGGACCGTGCGTGTCCTCGCAGTGCCCGGAACCGTTGGCCGGCACGCTGTGCGCGATCTGCAGCACGTCGCCCTCGACGTCCCCGAGATGGTCGACCTGCAGCGTGGCGTGGCTGATCCCGTGCGCGTCCTGCAGCTGCTGTTGCAGCACCCGCCGCACGTTGTGGCAGTCCCCGCCGGGCACCACCAGCACGTGCGCGCTCAGCGCCGCCTGCCCCGAGGTGATCTCCCAGATGTGCAGGTCGTGGACCTCTATCACCTGCTCGACGGCCGCCATCTGATCCCCCACGGCGTCCGGGTCGACGCCGGCCGGCGCGGCCTCCAGGAAGATCCGCCCGGCCGCCGTCACCAGCCCGAGCCCGGCCTTGAGCATCAGCGCCACGACGACGAGCGTGGCGATCGCGTCGGCGCGGGCGAAGCCGGTCAGCACCACCACCAGCCCGGCGATCGCGGTGGCGATGAAGCCGTACAGGTCGGTCAGGATGTGCTGGAACGCGCCCTCGACGTTCAACGAGGTGCGGTTGGCCTTGGAGATCGACCACGCCGCCGCGATGTTCACCGCCACCCCGACCAGCGCGGTGGCCAGCACCAGGCCGCCGGTCACGTCCGGCGGGCTGATCAGCCGCCGCACCGCCTCGAACGCCAGCACCGCGGACAGCACCAGCAGCGTCACGCCGTTGGCCTGCGCGGACAGGATCTCAGCGCGCTTGAGCCCGAAGGTGTAGCCGCCACGCGCGGGCCGCGCGGCCAGCCGCATCGCGAACAGCGCGAGCAGGATCGAGGCGGCGTCGGTGAGCATGTGCGCGGCGTCGGAGAGCAGGGCCAGGGAGTGCGCGAGCACGCCGATGACCACCTCGACCGACATGAAGCCGAGGATCAGCGCCAGGCCGATCAGCAGCCAGCGGCGGTCGGCGTCGACGGCCACGCCGTGGCTGTGGCCGGCGTGGCCGCCGTGGCCGCCATCGTCGCCGTGGCCGCCACGCTCGTCGTGGTCGTGCTCATGCTCAGACACTCTGCTCCCACCGGGCCGGGATCCTGAAGGTGACACCCGAAGTGAATCGCACATTTGCGTATGGACGCAAAGATGGCAACGACATCGGTTTCCATGTCACCGCGGACCACGGCCTACCGCTTGTAGATGAACCCCGCCAAAGGCGCGTGCACCTTCCAGCCCAGCGACTCGTACAACGCCCGGCCCTCGGTCGTCGCGCCCAGCACGCTGGTCGAGGCGCCCAGCTCGTAGGCCTTGTTGGCCAACGCGTTCATCACGACCGAGCCCAGGCCGCGGCGCCGGTGGTCGGGTTCGGTCGAGATCTGGTCGACGGCGCCGTGGTCCCCGACGTAGCCGTACTGCCCGCGCGCCGCGAGTGCGCCGTCGGATGTCAGGATCCGCACAAAGGTCGTGCCGTCCTTCGACTCGGAGGTGAGCCGGTAGCCGTCCGGGACCGCGACGGCCGCCGGCGCCACATCGACCGCCATCAGCCAGCCCGGCTCGTCCTCGGTCCAGCCGGCCGGCAGCCAGGGCGCCAGCTCGGCGGGCTCCACGTGGCTCTTGAGCCACGTCAGCGGCTCGTCGATGGCGGCGACCAGTTCGCGCACGCCCTGCTCCTGGGGATCGAGCAGCAGATGGCGGCGCAGCTGGTTGTCGGCACCGACCTCGATCCGCAGCCCCCACGGCGTCGGGACCGGCGCTTCAGTACCGCGGGACACGCTCCAGCCCTCGGCCCAACGGTGCATCAGATCGGCGGTCATGCGGCCCTCCCCGTAATGATTCCTTGTGATGATTGAACCTTACCGAGGAGAGCCGACGGAGTCACTGGTTCCCGACCGGTCAGGTCACTCCGGCGCCACCACGGTGGTGATCACGCCGGTCTTGAGGTCGTAGGCGTACCCGCCGATCTTGAGCTTGCCGATGCTCGGCGCCAGCACCGGCGCGCGCCGCAGTGCCTCGACGTCGTGCCGCACGGTCTCGGCCGGGTCGAGCACGGCCATCGCGGCGGCGGCCTGCTCGTCGTACCCGCCGCGTTCGGCGAAGGTGCGCCGCAGCTCCGGATCGGCCAGCAGGCCGGAGCCGCAGTCGGTGTGGTGCAGGATCGCGACCTCGAACCAGTCGGCGTCCGGGGTCTTGTTCTCGTGCAGGTGGCAGACCCAGGCCAGGTCGTTGATCGCGGACTCGGTGACGCGGCCGCCGATGTTGCGGGCCACGATCGCCTCCCCCAACCCCACCCCGGCGATCGCCGCCGGCTCGACCCGCGGGTCGACACAGGTCAGCAGGTACACCTGCCGGAAGGGGATGAACGGGATCTCCGGGATGCGGAGCTTGGCGTCGGTGGCGGCGAAGGCCTGGTTGCGCTCGAGGTACGTGGTGAAGCGGGACGACATGGAGTCGGGTCCTCTCGATGGCTGCTCACACAGAAGGAACGTTCATTCTCCCTCTGCTCCGACTCTAGGAGACGCCGCCGAGCGAAGTCAACAGAACGTTCCTTCCACTACCATCGAGATATGCCGAACTCCGCCCAGAGCCCCAGAGACCGCCTGCTGGAGACGGCGCGGAAGCTCTTCTACACCGAGGGCATCCACACCGTGCCGGTCGACCGGCTCGTCACCGAGGCCAACGTCACCAGGGCGACCTTCTACCGGCACTTCCCGGCCAAGGAGAACCTGGTCGAGGCCTACCTGCGGGCCACCGACGACGAGCTGCGCGCCGCGGTCGCCGAGGCGCTGGACAAGGGGACCCCGCAGGAGAGCGCCGCCGCGCTGCTGGAGCTGATCGGCGAGGTCACGTGCTCGGCGGGCTTCCGCGGCTGCCACTTCATCAACGCCTCGGCCGAGTACCCGGACCCCGAGGACCCGATCCGGGTGGCCGTGGCCGAGCACCGCGCCTGGTTCCAGGACACGGTGACGCGGCTCGCCGAGCGCGCCGGGCATCCGGATCCGGAGTACGCCGGACGCGTGCTGGTGCTGCTGCACGACGGCGCGTTGTCAGCCGCCGAACTCGACGATCCGCAGCAGGTGCGGGACACGGTGATCCGTGCCGGGCGCGACCTGCTGCGGCTCGACGGCTGAGGGGCTGTAGGGCGGCACGGCGGCACGGCGCCAAGGAGGCACCGGACCGATCACAACAGCGGCTGCCGCCGGCTATTGCAGGTCGCAGGTCCCGTATTCGGCCTGTCCGGAGACGTCGTGGCAGGTGAAGTTGGCGACCGGGCCGGGAGCCTGCGCCGTGGTGAGCGCGACGCCCCAGGAGGCCGTCGTACCGCCGCAGCCGACGTGCAGGGAGAAGGACATCGTCGAGGGCAGCGTGTACCAGTAGCGCGACGTCGATCCGTTGCCGATGCCCTGCCACGGCGAGTACCCGGAGCCTTGGGCGGCCTGCACCCAGACCCCCTCGACCGAGTGCCCGGACACGCAGGAGACGGTCCCGCTGATCGCGTACGTCGTCGGGGCCTTCGACGTCGGAGGCGGGGGCGGCGCCGAGGTCTTCGGCGGCGCGGCGCTCTTCGTCACCGTGGACGGAGGCGGCGCGGCGGCCGAGGTCGACTGCACCGGATTGCCGACCGGGCCGGTGGGCGGCGGCGCGGCAATCGACGTCGACGGCGACGATGGCGGCGGCGCGGCCGGCGACGACGGCTTGGAGGTCGGCGACCCCGGCGGCAGCCCGGCCCGCGCGGACCAGGTGAACGACGGCTGCTGCGAGTAGCCGCCTCCGGCATCAGTGGCGTACGGCGACGAGCTCTCGGCGGCCGCCGCCACGCCGACGGTGGGCTTGTGCGGGGCCGAACCGCCGGCCACCGCGACCACCGACACCACGCCCACCGCCACGGCGACAACTGCTCCCGCGGCGATCGCGATCGTGCGCTTGCGCCTCGCGTTGAGCGGATCCGCCGGCAGCGGGATCGTCCGCTTCTCCTCCATGGCATCCCTTCACCCGAGCCCGCCGCAGCGGGAGACAAACCAGGATCGTTATACGCGACCCCGACTTCGGGTGCTCCGATTCCTCAACGGGATTCTAAGGAGTGCGAGGCTGCCTGCATGACACGGGTGGCGGGCCGGTTCGGTTCGGAGCCGGCCCGAACCGGCCTCAGTCCCCGGAGGTGGGGCGCTGGTAGCGCCGGTTGAAGCGCTCGACCCGTCCGGCGGTGTCCACGACGCGGCTGTTGCCGGTGTAGAAGGGGTGGCTGGCCGAGGAGACCTCGACGTCGATGACCGGGTAGGTCTTGCCGTCCTCCCACTGCACGGTTTGCGCGCTCGTGGCGGTGGACCGGGTGAGGAAGGCGTAGTTCGCGGCCTGGTCGCGGAAGACGACGGCGTGGTATTCGGGGTGGATTCCGGGCTTCATGGTGTTCCTCCTGCGCTCTTCGCGGGGTTGACAGTGCGATGAACGATCGGGCCCGCGGTGTTCAACGCGATCCGCGCCGGGTTATTCCGCGAGCTTATTGGCAACCGTTTTCATTTTCATCTAGGGTGGCGCTTCGAAGCAACCCCTCTTTGGAAAGGACCTCCGTTCTGATGGCCAAGTCCTCGAAGGTCGCCAAGAACGACAAGCGGCGCGACGTGGTGGCCCGGTACGCCGAGCGCCGCACCGAGCTCAAGCGGCTGATCAAGTCCCCACGCACCTCGGACGAGGCGCGCGCGGCCGCCATCGCGGAGTTGCAGCGCCAGCCGCGCGACGCCAGCGCCACGCGGGTGCGCAACCGCGACTCGGTGGACGGCCGGCCGCGCGGCTACGTCGGCGCCTTCGGCCTGTCGCGCATCAACCTGCGCACGCATGCCCACGCCGGACACCTTCCCGGCGTCCGCAAGTCCAGCTGGTAGTCGGCGACCGGTACCTGATCGCCCGATCCACCCGACAGCCCAGAACGAAAGAGGAACCACCGTGTCCGTCGCGAGTCTGCTGCCCGTGGTGGTCGTGACCGGCCTGCACCGGAAGCAACGGCGCAGGGCGGTGCGCGAGCTGTCCCGCTACCCGGAGTCCGCGGTGCTGTACCACGGCATGTCCGAGGGCTGCCCGTGCTGCGCGCTGCGGGAGGAGCTGCTGCCGCAGCTGGTGCGGCTGTCCGTGGCCGGCCGGAACCGGCTGGCGATCGTCGACCTGTGGGACGGCAGCGATCCGGAGCCGCTGGTCGAGACGATCGCCGGGGCGGTCGTGCCGGTCAACATCGACGGCACCGGCCAGAGCAACATGGACGAGTACGTGAAGGTCGTCGGCGTGGTCGCAGCCATCGATCCGCTGCGCGTCCTCGCCGATCTGCGGTGCGACGACGCGCTGGCCGACCACAACCTGCACACCAACCCCGAGGACGACGGCTCCGTCGCCGAGACGCTGGCGCACCAGATTGAGTACGCGAACGTGCTGGCCGTCGGCTACGACCCGCACCGGGGCACGGACTCCGACGAGCGCGAGCTGCGCACCGGCCTGGCCATGCTGCGCCGGCTGAACCCGACCGCGCGGGCCCTGACGCTGGCGACCCGGCAGCTGATCCCGGCGGCGCTGGCCGGCTTCGACGTCGAGGAGGCGGCGCAGCGCGTCGATCCGGCGCTGGCACTGCTGCCGACGCAGGGTGAGGACGACGGCGTCCACACGCTGCTATGGCATCGGCGCCGTCCGCTGCACCCGGGGCGGCTGTACGAGGCGCTGAAGCAGCTGGTGCCGGTAGCCGAGCGCAGCCGCGGCCGGTTCTGGCTGGCCAACCGGCCCGGCGCGCTGCTGGCGTGGGACGCGGCCGGTGCGAGCCTGAGCGTCGGCGACTGCGGGCCGTGGCTGGCCGCGCTGTCGGACGAGGAGTGGGAGGAGTTCCCGCCGGAGCGCCGGGCCGCCGCCGCGATGGAGTGGGATCCGCACTACGGCGATCGCATGCAGCTGCTCTCCTTCACCTCTCCGGGGCTCGACGTCGAGGCGATCACCGAGATCCTCGACGGCTGCCTGCTCACCGACGACGAGATCGCGGCGGGCGAATCCGCCTGGCGACTGCTGCCCGACGCTTTCGAGGAACTCCTCAACCCCGTTGCCTGAACACTTGGAAGGAAGAACCCTGATGCCACGCCTCTCCCCCACCGGCAAACCGCGCAAGAAGAAGCGCCTCGACAAGGCGCTGATCGCCCGGCTGGAACACATCGACTACAAGGACACCGACCTGCTGCGGATGTTCATCTCCGACCGCGGCAAGATCCGCAGCCGCCGCGTGACCGGGCTGACGGTGCGGCAGCAGCACGCGATGGCGCGTGCGGTGAAGAACGCGCGGGAGATGGCGCTGCTGCCGTATGCGTCGAGCTCGTTCAAGGGCGGACGGTGATCCACGCCGCCTGATTTGTCGCTATCCACGATCACTACAGACAGGAGCCACCATGGCCGTCCCCAAGCGCAAGAAGTCCCGGAGCCGGACCCGGCACCGGCGGGCCCAGTGGAAGGCCGCGCCGGTCGAGCTGGTGCCGATCACGGTCGACGGGGTCGCGCTGCGCGTGCCCCGCCGGCTCGTCGCGGCGTATCAGCGCGGCGTGCTCGAGCCCTGAACGCCGAACTCCAGGACCGTCGTCGAGGTGAAGACCCGGCCCGGCAGCAGCAGGGTCGAGGGGTAGTCGGGGCGGTGGGGTGAGTCGGGGAAGTGCTGGGTCTCCAGCACGATGCCGCCGTAGCGCTGGTAGGGGCGTCCGCCGGGGCCGGTCAGGGTGCCGTCGAGTTCGGAGGACAGGTAGAGCTGGAGGCCCGGCTCGGTGGTCGCGACGCGCATGGTGCGGCCGCCGGCCGGGTCGTGGAGGGTGAGGACCGGGCGCGGGTCGGCGGTGCGGCCGCCGCGCAGCACGAAGCAGTGGTCGTAGCCGCCGACAAGGGTGAGCTGCGGGTGCGGGTCCGACAGACGCGCGCCGACCGGGGTCGGGGTGCGGAAGTCGAAGGGGGTGCCGGCCACCGGGGCGGCGCCGTCGAGGGGGATCAGGGCGGCGTCGACCGGGAGGAAGCCGTCGGCGGCGACGGTGAGTTCGTGCTCCAGGACCGTGCCGACGCCTTCGCCGGCCAGGTTGAAGCGGGCGTGGTTGGACAGGTTCAGGACCGTGGGGGCGGTCGTCTCGGCGCGGTAGTCCAGGGTGAGGCGGCCGGCGGCGAGGGTGTAGCGGACGCTGACGGTGACCTCGCCCGGGAAGCCTTCCTCGCCATCGGGGCTGATGCGGGTCAGGGTCACGGACGTGCCGTTCTCGACATCGGTCACGCCGTCCGGGGCGCTCCACAGGCGGGAGCCGAAGCCGGGGGTGCCGCCGTGCAGGGTGTTGGGGCGTGGGCCGTCGTTGAGCGGCAGGCGGATCTCGCGGCCGTCCAGCGGGAAAGTGCCGCCGGCGATGCGGTTGGCGTAACGTCCGACGACGCAGCCGAAGTAGGCGCTGCGCTCGACATAGTCGGACAGGTCGGTGAAACCCAGCACGACGTTGGCCATCCGGCCGTCCCGGTCCGGGACACTGATTTCCTGCAAGGTCGCGCCATAGGCGAGGATCGTGGCGCGGGCGCCGGAGGAGTCGGTCAGCCGCCAGTCGTCGACCGGTGTGCCGTCGGACAGAGTGCCGAATGGTCGGAGGGCTGGAGATCGCAAGGGGCTGCTCCTCGGCGCGGTTCAGGGGAATCAGAAGTTTGTGACGATTGTCAGGAAATGAGCTATTCTAACGTTGGAACACTGACATCAGATCACATCAGGCGGACGGAGCGTTGAGGCGACCATGGATGGGGCGATAGGCGGGCCGGCGGACGGCCCGAACGGCGCCGGTTCCGCGCCGCGGCTGAAGGACGTCGCCGAGGCCGCCGGCGTGTCGGTGAAGACGGTGTCCAACGTGGTCAACGGCACGGTGCACGTCGCCGCCGACACCCGGGCCAAGGTCCAGGCCGCGATCGACGCCCTGGGCTACCACCCCAACATGGCGGCCCGCCGGCTGCGCACCGGCCGCAGCGGCGTGATCGCCCTGGCGTTCCCCGAACTGCCCTCGCCGTACTTCGCGGAACTGGCCGTCGAGGTGATCGCCGCGGCCCGCCGCCACGGCTGCACGGTCCTGATGGACGACACCGCCGGCGACCCCCGCGCCGAACTGCGCATCGCCAGCGGCCTGGGCGACCCGATGATCGACGGCGTGATCCTCAGCCCCCTGGGCCTGGACCAGCACGAACTGGCGGCGCGCGAACGCCAGATCCCCCTGGTCCTGCTCGGCGAGGCGGACCTGGGCCTGGTCTGCGACCACGTGCACATCGACAACGTCACCGCCGCCCGCGAGGCGGTGGACCACCTGATCGCCGCGGGCCGCCGCCGCATCGCCGCCATCGGCTGGCAGGACCCGAGCCCCCGCGCCACCGCCCAGCAGCGCATGGCCGGCTACCGCCAAGCGCTGGCGGCGGCAGGCCTGCCCGCCGAACCGGCGCTGTGCCCACCGGTCCGCGCCTACTTCCGCCCCGACGGCGCGGCGGCGATGCGACGCCTGCTGAAGCTCCCGGAGCGGCCGGACGCCGTGTTCTGCTTCAACGACCTGATGGCCCTCGGAGCCCTGCGCGCGATCCACGAGGCCGGACTGCGGGTGCCGCAGGACATCGCACTGGTCGGCTTCGACGACGTGGAGGAGGCGGAGTACGCGATCCCCTCGCTGACCACGGTGGCGCCGGACAAGACCGGCATCGCCGAGGCGGCGGTGGACGCGCTGCTGCTGCGGATCGCGGAGGGGTACGCGGAGCCGGGGCGGCTGATTCAGCCGGGGCATCGGTTGGTGGTGCGGGAGAGCAGCGGGGAGTGAGGCTCGCTGGTTGGTCTGCCGGCTCAGGCTTATGCCATGCGGGCCGGCACTCGTCGCCGGGCACGCTCCACCCGGCGAGTCGGCGCGGCAGCCGGCGGCCCCCGACCTCGCCGTCGCCTCCTCCCCCGCCTCGGTCATTGCCGGCGCGAGCGCTCGAGCAGCGCCTGCGCCAGCACCACCACGGCCAGGAACGCGCCGTTGACCGCGTCCGTCATCGCCGAGCCGTACTGGGACAGGTAGCGGTCGATCAGGTGGTGGATCACCGCCAGCAGCAGGACGCCGCAGACGGTGCCGCCGATCGTGCCGTAGCCGCCGGTCAGCAGGGTGCCGCCGATCACCACGGCGGCGATCGCGGTCAGTTCGTAGCCGACGCCGATCGTGGTCACGCCGGAGCCCAGGCGCGCGCCGGCCAGCGCTCCCGCCGCGCCGGCGAGGGTGCCGGACAGCAGGTAGACCAGGACTTTCGCGCGCGCCACCGGCAGGCCCAGCAGGACCGCGGAGTCCTGGTTGCCGCCGATCGCGGTCAGGGTCGCGCCGTAGCCGGTGCGCTCCATCAGGATCCAGCCGAGTGCGAACAGCACCGCCACGATCCCCACCGGGACCCACGTGCCCGCGCCCAGGTGCCGGAACCAGGAGTGTGCCGGGACCAGGTACGTCGTCGAGCCCTGATTCGTCAGCGCCTGCAGCAGCCCGCGCGCGCCGAGCAGCCCGGCCAGCGTGACGATGAAGGGCGCCATCCCGCCGTACGCCACCAGCAGCCCCTGCACCGCGCCCCACGCCGCGCACACCACCAGCGGCAGCAGGATGGCCAGCCACGGCCCGCTCGACGAAGCTCGCGCCGCCAGCACCCCGCCGAGCGCGTACAGCGACCCCACCGACAGGTCGATGCCGCCGGTGGTGATGACGAACGTCATCCCCAGCGCCAGCAACCACACGAAGGCGTTGTTGCCCAGGATGGTGCTCACGTCCGACCACGAGGCGTCCGACGGCGAGGCCGCCGTCGCCGCCGCGCACACCGCCACCAGCACCACCAGCGGCCCGCGCCGCTCCGCGCGCCGGATCCAGCGCTCGCGCGGCGTCTCCAGCAGGCCGTCGCGGCCGGCGCGCCGCGGCGGCGGAGCCGGCAGCGGCGCCGCGGTCTCCGACGTCCGCACGCTCATCGCGTCCCCCGTTCCCTGGACACGTAGACGGCCAGGCAGATCAGCACGGCCTCGACGATCTGCGTGGTGGAGGTCGGCGCGTTGTGCTGGATCAGCACCGCCGAGGCCAGCTGCATGAACAGCGCCCCGGCCACCGTGCCGAGCACCCGCACCCGGCCGCCGGACAGCGGCGTGCCGCCGACCACCACGGCGGTGATCGCGCTCAGTTCCATGTTCAACCCCTGATTCGCCGGATCGGCCTCGGCCCCGTGCCCGACGATCAGCACGCCGGCCAGCGCGGCCAGCACCCCGGACAGCACGTACACGGTCACCAGCACCCGCCGCACCGGCAGCCCGGCCAGCAGGCTGGCGCGCTTGTTGTCGCCGATCGCCACCAGCTGGCGGCCGAAGGTGGTGCGCCGCACGGTGTACGCCACGACCCCGGTCGCGGCCAGCGCGATCCACGCCATCAGCGGCACCCCGGCCAGGTTGCGCTCGCCGAGGTCGAGGATCGTGGCGTCGGCCACGGGCTTGGCGGCGGCGCCGTTCATCAGCTCGGCGACCCCGCGCAGCCCGATCATCAGCGACAGCGTCGCCACGATCGGCTGCACCCCGGCGAACGCCACCATCGCGCCGCCGACGAGGCCCGCCGCCGCACCGAGCAGCAGCGCCAGAGCGATCGCCGGCACCGGGCCGTAGCCGATGTAGAGCGGGATGATCGACGCGGCCAGCGCGATCGTCGCCCCGACCGACAGGTCCACGCCCTCGGTGCCGATCACCAGCGCCATCCCGAGCGCGACGAGCACGATCGGCGCGGCCTGGAACAGCTGCACGCGCCAGTTGGAGACGGACATGAAGTCGCTGTCGAGCGCGGTGGCGACGGCGATCAGGACGGCCAGCGCGGCGTAGACGCCGTAGCGCTGCGCCAGGTCCAGGATCCGTTCGCGCGCGCCGGCGCCGTCGGCCGGCTCGATCACGGCGGCGGTCACGGGGCTCCCTCCTCATCGGACTGCTCAGTGCCAGAGGCCTCCCCGGCCAGGGCGCGCATCAGGTTCGGCGCCGTGACCTCCTCGCCGTCCAGCCGTGCCGCGACCGATCCGGTGTGCAGGACCACGACCCGGTCGGACCCCTCGATCAGCTCGTCGAGTTCGGAGGAGATCAGCAGCACGCCGACCCCCTCGGCCGCCAGCTGGTCGATGATGGTCTGGACCTCGGCCTTGGCGCCGACGTCGATGCCGCGCGTCGGCTCATCGAGGAGCAGGACGCGGGGATTCAGGCACATCCAGCGGGCCAGCAGCACCTTCTGCTGGTTGCCGCCGGAGAGATCCTGGACCTTCTGCTCGGGGCTGGAGGCCTTGATCCGCAGGCGCTTCATGAAGAACTCGACGATCCGGTCCTGCCGCCCGGTGGAAACGATCCCGGCACGTGACAGGCGTGGAAGCGCAGCCAGCACGATGTTCTCCCGCACGGACAGGCCCGGGATGACCCCCTCGGCCTTGCGGTCCTCAGCGAGCATCGCGATCCCGGCCCGCACGGCGGCCTGCGGACTGCGGCGCCGGATCAGCTTGCCGTCGACGGAAACCGCGCCGGCGGCGGGATGCGCGCCGATCACCGCCTGCGCGGTCTCGCTGCGGCCCGCGCCCAGCAGACCGCCGAGGCCGACGACCTCGCCAGGGGCGACGTCCAGGCTGACGTCGCGCAGCCGGTGGCGGTCGGTCAGGCCGCTGATACTGAGTGCGGGGTGACCCGCAGCACCCGAGCCCGAGCCCGAAGCACCGGCACCCGCACCATCGCGAGCCGCAACCTCCAAGCCCGCAGCCTCGGCTGCCGCGGCCGCAGCAGCCCGCGCCCCGAACTCCATGCCGGCATCGACCGCGGCATGCGAATCGGAGCCGCCGGGGCCGCCCGCCTGACGGTCCCGGCCGCGCCCCCACCCTGAACCGCGTCCCCGCTCCCGCCCCCGCCGCGCCGCCGGCAGCAGGTCCCCCAGCGCCGCGTCATCAGGCGCCGGCCGCCGCTGCGCCTTGTCCGGCGCGAACGCCGTCACCCGGCCGTCGTGCGCGGCCAGCAACGCACGGCCCAGCATCAGCGCGACCAGCTCCGTGCGCGGGAGCCCGGCCATCGGCCCGCTGTGCACCGTGCGGCCGTCGCGCAGCACCGTGACCCGGTCGCAGATTTCGTACAGCTCGTCCAGCCGGTGGCTGACGAACACCACCGCCGCGCCCTGCTCCCGCAGTGTCCTGATCACCCCGAACAGGGTCTGGACCTCGCGCGGTTCCAGGCTCGACGTCGGCTCGTCCATGATCACCACCCGCGCGTCGGTGCGCACCGCCCGGGCCAGCGCCACCATCTGCCGGGCGCCCAGGCCCAGCGTGTGCACCGGCGCGGTCACGTCCACGTGGACCCCGTAGCGCACCAGGATCTCGGCGGCCATCCGGTTCATCGCGCGCAGGTCGACCAGGCCCCGGCGGCGCGGTTCGCGGCCCAGGAACAGGTTCCGGGCCACCGACATCATCGGTACCAGGTTCACTTCCTGGTAGATCGTCGAGATGCCGGCGGCCTGCGCCTCCAGGGGCGTGCGGAATGACCGCTCCTGCCCGTGCAGCGTGATGACGCCGTCGTCCGGGCGGTAGACGCCGGTGAGCAGCTTGATCAGCGTGGACTTGCCCGCGCCGTTCTCCCCCATCAGGGCGTGCACCTCGCCGGGGCGGACCAGCAGGTCCGCGCCGCGCAGCGCGTGCACGCCGCCGAAACTCTTGGCCACCTCGCGCGCCTGCAACGCGGCAGGAGCGCCCGTGGGCGCTCCTGCCTCCGGCGGCCCGGAGGGGTCTGGTTCATCCGGCCTCGACGGCACGGTTCCTCCCTCGGTCAACCCAGGAACTCAGATGTCGCAAACCCCCGGCCACCAGCTCAGTAGACCTGCCCGCCGGCGAGCGCCTGTTTGGCGTTGGCCTGGGTGAAGTGGCTGTCCTTGATGATCACCTTGCTGGACACGCCGGTGCTGCCGTAGAAGGCCTGCAGGGACTGGAACGCCAGCGGGCCGAAGCGCGGGTTGGTCTCCACGTCGGCGTAGATCGAGCCGGAGACGACGTCCTGGACGGCCTGCTGGGTGCCGTCGATCGAGACGATCTTGATGTCCTTGCCCGGGACCTTGCCCGCGGCGATGATCGCCTGGATCGCGCCGAGGGCCATCTCGTCGTTCTCGGCGTAGACGGCGTTGATGCCCGGGTTGGCCTGGAGCATCTGGGCCATCACCGACTGGCCGTCGGTCTGGTCGAACTTGCCGGTCTGCGAGGCGACCACGGTCAGCCCCGGGTACTTGGCCTTGAGCTCGTCCTGGAACCCGCTGGTCCGGTCGGAGCTGACGTTGTTGCCCGGGGTGCCGGACAGGATCGCGACCTTGGCCTGGTTGTTGGTCGCGGCCGCCAGGTCGTCGGCGGCGATCTGGGCCTGGCCGTAGAAGTTCGAGCCGATGAAGGCGATGTAGTCCCCGCACGCGGTGCCGGTGACCGTCCGGTCGATGGTGAGCACCGGGATCTTCTTGGCCTTGGCCTCGGCCAGCGCCGGGCCCAGCCCGTCGGAGTTCTCCGGCGCCACGATCAGCACCTTCGCGCCCTGCGCGATCATGTCCTCGATCTGCGAGTTCTGCGCGTTGACGTCGGCGTTGGCGTTGCGCTGGATCAGCTTGATCCCCAGCGACTTGGCCTGGCTGGTGATCGAGTCGGTCTCGGTGGAGCGGAACGGGTTGCTGGTGGACTCCGACTGCGAGAAGCCGACGATCGTCGAGGGATCGGTCAGGTTCAGCTGCGGCACGCCGCCGCCGTAGCTCTGGTACGTACAGCCCGGGCCGGAGGCGGACGTCGCCACCACCTGCTGGGCCGCGGTCCCGGTCGAGGTCGCGCCGGAGGCGGCGGCCTTGGGCGCCGACTTGGCGCAGGCGGCGGTGCCGGCCAGGCAGGCCGCGACGACCGTCGCCGCCGCCACCGGCCTGGTCAGAGTCCTTACACGCAAGCGGGCAGGCATGTTCACATCCTCGTCACAAGGGAATCGGGATGGTGCGTGTGCGCCACCGAGGGAGTTCATTCCAACGATGTAACGCTAGTCATGCACGTCCGGCGGATGTGTGTCAACCCTCTTGTCTCGTCGCGCAAAGCCGCGATCAGGGCTCGATGACGGACGGGAGCTGCGGTTATACCGTCGCGATCAGTACCCGATGAATCTCGGACCTCAACACAGGGTCTTGACGCACCCGGCGACCGGTGCCTGAATGAGGCTTTACATCGTTGAATCAGGGCTGCTCTACCCACCGGAGCCTCATCATGTCCCTGCCCCAAGATCCCCGTGTGCCCCGCGTGCCGCTGCCTGACATGTCGCTGTCCCGCCGTGCCGTGCTGAGCACCGGCGCCCTCACCGCTGCGGCCGCGCTGACCACCCGTCCCTACCTGACGGCCTCGGCCTCGGCCGCGACCGCCCGGATCGCACCAGCGCGCGGAGGGCTTTACTCGCCGAACGCCGCTCCCCTGGCGCCGACGGCCCTGCTCCGCCTGCCGACCGGCGCCGTCCGCGCCGCCGGCTGGCTGGCCGGCCAGCTCCAGCTGCAGGTGGACGGCCTGTGCGGGAAGTACCAGGACACCTCCCACTACCTGAACCCGAGCACGACCGGCTGGCTCAACCCGTCCCAGAACGGTTGGGAGGAGGTCCCGTACTGGCTGCGCGGCTACGGCGACCTCGGCTACCTCACCGGCGACGGCACGGTCCAGGCGAACACCGCCACCTGGATCGACGGCATCCTGGCCACCCAGGCCTCCGACGGCTTCTTCGGCCCGACCGGCCTGCGCACCAGCCAGGGCGGCTACGGGGACTTCTGGCCGTACCTGCCGCTGCTGCAGGCCATGCGCAGCCGCCAGGAGTACACCGGCGACCAGATGATCCTGAACGCCATGACCGCGTTCTGCCGGTTCATGCACACGCAGCCGGGCTCGGTGTTCTCCGCCTACTGGCTCTCGTTCCGCGTCGCGGACGGCCTGGACGTGCTGTTCTGGCTCTACAACCGCACCGGCGAGGCCTTCCTGCTCGACCTGGCCGACACGATGCACAGCAACAGCGCGAACTGGCTGGACAACCTGCCCACGCCGCACAACGTCAACCTGGCCCAGGGCTTCCGCGAGCCGGCGGTGTACGCGCTGCGCTCCGGCCAGTCCGGCATGACGCAGAACTCGTACCAGAACTACGCCTCGATCATGGGCCGCTGGGGCCAGTTCCCCGGCGGCGGCTTCGCCGGCGACGAGAACGGCCGCATCGGCTACACCGACCCCCGGCAGGGCTTCGAGACCTGCGGCGTCGTGGAGCTGATGGCCAGCCACGAGCTGATGAACCGGATCACCGGCGACCCGGTGTGGGCCGACCGCTGCGAGCAGCTGGCGTTCAACATGCTGCCCGCGACCCTGGACCCGCAGGGCAAGGGCACGCACTACATCACGTCGATGAACAGCGTCGACATCTCCGACAACACCCCGAGCCACGGCCAGTTCAGCAACGCCAAGCCGATGCAGGCCTACATGCCCGGCGTGGACCAGTACCGCTGCTGCCCGCACAACTACGGCCAGGGCTGGCCGTACTTCACCGAGGAGCTGTGGGCCGCCACTCCGGACAACGGACTGTGTGCGGCGATGTACGCCCCCTGTTCGGTCACCGCAAACGTATCCGGCGGCACCTCGGTCACCATCACCGAGGACACTGGATATCCGTTCACTGACACCGTGACGCTCACGGTGACGATGTCCAGGCCGACCACGTTCCCGCTGTACCTGCGGGTCCCAGGCTGGTGCTCGGCGCCGTCGATCACCGTGAACGGCCAGGGCGTGAGCGCGCCGTCCGGCCCGGCCTACACCTCGATCTCCCGCACCTGGCACAACGGCGACACGGTGCGAATCCAGCTGCCGTCCACACCGGTGGTCACGGCGTGGAGCGCGATCGGCGGCGCCTTGTCGGTGTCGAACGGCGCGCTGGACTACTCGCTGCAGATCGGCGAGAACTACGTCCAGTTCGCCGGGGACTCGGAGTTCCCCGAGTACGAAGTGCACGCCACGACGGCCTGGAACTACGGCCTCGCGCTGCCCGCGTCGAACCCTGCCAGTGCCCTGACGTTCAACGGCACCAGCGGCTCGGTCTCGGCGAACCCGTTCACGCAGCAGAGCGTCCCGGTCAGCATCACCGCACCGGCCGCACAGATCACCGGCTGGACCGCCGACGATCAGAACATCGCGACCGAGCTCCAGCCCGGGCCGTTCCAAGCGTCCGGGACGACCGACGTCACGCTCATCCCCATGGGAGCGGCGCGGCTGCGGATCACCGCCTTCCCGGCCGTCGCCTCGGGCGGCGCCGCCTGGAACCCGGCCGGCGGCTACGTCCGGCTGCTCAACGCCAACAGCAACAAGGTCATGGGCGTGTCGAACATGTCCTGGGACGACAGCGCGCAGGTGGTCCAGTTCGACGACAACGGGACCGCGGACCACGTCTGGCAGCTGCTCGACAACGGCGACGGCAACGTCCGCATCCGCAACGCGAACAGCGGCCTGGTCCTCGGTGTGGACGGGATGTCCACGGCCAACTCCGCGAACGTCGTGCAGTTCGAGAACACCAATACCCTGGACCATGTCTGGACCCTGATCGACAACGGCGACGGCCGGATGCGCATCCGCAACGTCAACAGCAACAAGGTGGCCGGCGTGGCGAACATGTCCACCGCCGACTCGGTCAACGTGGTCCAGTACGACGACAACGGCACCGCCGACCATCTCTGGACCCTGATCCCCGACGGCCCGGTCCGCATCATCAACAAGAACAGCGGCAAGGTGCTCGGCGTGGCGAACATGTCGACCGCCGACTCGGTGAACGTCGTGCAGTACGACGACAACGGCACCGCGGACCACCGGTGGACCTTCCTCAGCGACTCCAGCGGCTGGTGGAAGCTCCAGAACCTGAACTCCGGCAAGGTCATGGGCGTGTCGAACATGTCGACCGCGGACTCCGCGCAGGTCGTGCAGTTCGACGACAACGGGACCTCGGACCACCTGTGGCGGCTGCGGCCCGGCGGCGGCCCGTGGTTCCGGATCCAGAACATGAACAGCGGACTGATGCTCGGCGTGGACGGCATGTCCACGGCCGACTCGGCCAACGTGGTGCAGTTCGAGGACAACGGGACCGCGGACCACCTGTGGAGGTTCCTCTGACGGACGTTGTTCTGACGGACGTTCCTCTGACCGGCACGGGTCCGCGGATCAGGCCTTGGTGGCCAGCGGACGCCAGGCCTCCCAGGTCTCCAGCCGCTTCTGGTACACGGCCTCGACGACCGGATAGGGGTACGGGCCGAGGAACAGCCGCAGCGGCGGCTCCTCGGTGTCCACCAGCTCCAGGATGACGTCGGCGGTGACCTGCGGGTCCTGCGGCGCGCGGGCCGTGGCGCCGGCGCGGCGTGCCTCCCGCACGGGTTCGTACGCGGCGATCGGCTCGGTGTGCACGGCCGAGCCGGTCGACCACTCGGTGCCGTAGGGGCCGGGCTCGACGATCGTGACGTGGATGCCGAGCGGGGCGACCTCCTGCGCCAGCGCCTCGCTCATCCCCTCCAGGCCCCACTTGGAGGCGTTGTACAGGCCGAGCGTGGGGAAGGCGGCGAGCCCGCCGATGCTGGAGACCTGCAGGATGTGGCCGCTGCCCTGCTCGCGCAGGAACGGCAGCGCGGCCTGCGTCACCCACAGCGGGCCGAGCAGGTTGGTCTCGATCTGCTCGCGGGCCTGCTGCTCGGTGGCCTCCTCGACGGTGCCGAACAGGCCGTAGCCGGCGTTGTTGACGACCACGTCGAGGCGGCCGAAGGCCTCGGCGGCGCGCTGGACCGCGGCGACGGCCGCGGCGCGGTCGGTGACGTCCAGGACGAGCGGGAGGACCGCGTCGCCGTAGGCGTCGACGAGGGGTTGCAGGGATTCGAGGCGGCGAGCGGTGGCGGCCACGCGGTCGCCGCGCTTGAGGGCGGCCTCGGCCCAGATGCGGCCGAACCCTCGGGATGCTCCGGTGATGAACCAGGTCTTCGTCGTCGTGTTCATGTCTTCAACCCTGCGGTGATCGCGGAGCTGCAACCAGCACCCCGGGAGGGTTACCCTCACGACATGCCGTCCGACAACCTCTTGGGAGAGTTCGTGAAGGCCCGGCGGGCGCGGATCGCGCCGTCGGCCCGGGAGCTGGCGCTGTCCGGGCCGCGACGGGTCGCGGGGCTGCGACGCGACGAGCTGGCCCGGCAGGCCGGGATCAGCGAGCCGTACCTGACGCGGTTGGAGCAGGGCGTCGACCGGCATCCGTCGCCGCAGGTCTTGCAGGCGCTGGCGCGGGCTCTGGAACTGGACGCCGATACCTCTGCCTACTTCTTCTCGCTCGCGGCGCCGGAGTCCACGCCGCCGGTCGCGCCCAATGTCAGCGAGGACGTACACCGGCTGCTCGACGCGTGGACGAACACTCCGGCATACGTGCGCAACCGGCGTTTCGACGTGCTGGCCGCCAACAAGCCGGCCAGGATGCTGGCCTCGATGTACGAGCCGGGGCGGAATCTGGCGCGGGAGGTGTTCTTCTCCGCGGAAGTGCGTGAGCTGCTGCCGGATTGGCCGCAGATCGCAGAGCAGACCGTGGCGGCCCTACGCGCCGAGGCGGACCTGCGGGACCCGGCGACCGGGCGGCTCATCGCCGAGCTGGAGACGAGCGAGGACTTCCGACGGCTGTGGGCCCGGCACGACGCGCGGCCGTCACGCGACGAGCTCAAGCGCTTCGCGCACCCGGAGGTCGGAGAGCTCTCGCTACGGCGGCAAGCGCTGACCGTCGGCGGCGCCGAGCAGCAGGTCGTCATCGTGTACCAGGCCGCGCCGGGAAGTCGGTCGGCCGACGCCCTGGCCCGGTTGCTCACAGCCGGCAGCTGATCTCCATGCCGTCCTCGACCGGGAACGCGACGCCCTCGTAGCCGTCGGCCGGGTCGCGGACGTAGTCCAGGTAGGGCCGGACCGAGGCCATGTCGATGTCGTCGGCGATGACCAGGGCGCCGCGGTTCAGGCGCGGTTCGAGGGCGCGCAGGACGGGGACGTAGAGGTCCTTCCAGCCGTCGAGGAGGACGAAGTCGACGCCGTCGCCCGCACCCGCGCCGACATCTGCGTTGTCAGCGTCCAGATACTCCGGGAGGGTCTGGAGCGCGTCGCCTTCGAGCACGGTGACGACGTCGTCCAGGCCGACCTCCGTGAACGTGGTCCGCGCGGCCTCGATCTTGGCCGCCGACATCTCGGTGGTCACCACGTGCCCGACGCCGTTGTCCCGGACCGCGGCGGCCAGGTGCAGGGTGGAGATCCCGAAAGACATGCCGAACTCGATCACCGTCCTGGGCTTCACGGCTCGCACGAGGGTGTAGAGCAGGCGCCCGGCGTCGGCGGAGATCGGCATGTAGATCTCCGACCAGGCGTCCGCGCGCTCCTGGTGGTCGGTGGGGTCGAAGCCGTCGGGGCGGCCGGCCAGGGCGCGCTGGTAGGCCGCGTCGTCCAGCTGCGCGTCGGCGAACATGCGCCGGAGGACTTCGGAGACGCGCGGGTCGCGCAGGGTGCTGAGGGTGCTGGTCGAGGTCATGTGCTGTAGAGTAGACGCAACGTTGCGTCTTGTCTAGGACATCGGGCCCTATCCTGTCCTTTCCCGATCGGGACACGGCACGGCACGTCGAGGAGGTGGCACGCTTGCCGGCACAGCACCACGGCAACCGGCACGGACGCAGCGAGGACGCCCGGCAGGCGGTACTCCAGGCGGCCGACGACCTGCTGGTGGAGAAGGGCTTCGCGGGCGTCACGATCGAGGGCGTCGCGGCCGCCGCCGGCGTCGCCAAGCAGACGATCTACCGCTGGTGGGGCTCCAAGACGGACATCCTGCTGGACACGTTCCTGGAGGACGCCGCCCGCGACCTGGCCCCCCAGGAGCACGATACCCTGGCCGAGGACCTGCGCGGGCATCTGCGGCAGCTGGCGGGCTTCCTGACCGGCGAGGACGCGGGGGCCGTCTTCAAAGCTCTGATCGGCCACGCACAGCACGACGCCGTCTTCGCCGAGAAGCTGCGCACGCACTACCTCGACGAGCAGCGCCAGCGCGACCGGGTGCCGCTGGACCGCGCGATCGCCCGCGGCGAGCTGCCCGCGGATCTGGACGTCGCCACCGCGGTCGACCTGCTGGTCGGGCCGCTGTACCACCGGATCCTGATGACCGGCGATCCGGTCGACGACCGGTTCGTCGAGGGGCTGGTCGAGCACTTCGTCAAGGGGTACGGCGGCAGCTGAGCGGGCTTGCGCTCGGCGGCGCATCGGAACCCTGAATCAAAGCTTTGCTTCACCGACCGTTGACAAGCGTCCGGCCGGTTCCGACAATCCTCCTCGTACCCTCCCGCATGTGAACGTTCCCACGCACGGCCACCAGCTCGCCTGAACCAGTGCTCGTATTCGCAACTGTGAAAGGGAGACAGGATCGTGTCCTACAGACGTGCGCTCGGCGCTGCCGCCGTGGCCCTGGTGACTCTTCTGGGGGTCGCAGTGGCACCGGCCGCCGACGCCACCGCCGCCCACCCGAGCGGCCCCCACCTGCTCAAGCCCCGCACCCCGCACGCGGCGCCGGCCGCCTCGTCGGCGAACCTCGTCGACAACCACGGACCGGTGCAGGACACGCCGAAGGTCTACGTCGTCTACTGGGGCTGGACGTCCGACCCGAGCGGGGAGCAGGGGTATCTGAACAACTTCCTGTCCTCGGTCGGCGGGACCTCGTGGCTGGCCACGGTCCAGCAGTACGGCGGCGGCTGGCAGTCCGGGCTGCTGGCCGGGACGTGGTCGGACTCCGCGAGCGTGCCCTCCTCCCCCACCGACGCGCAGATCCAGGCCGAGGCCGTGCGCGCGGCCAACCACTTCGGGACCGGGACGTCGGTGAACGTGCAGGTGGTCGTGGCGACGCCGACCGGGCACAGCACGTCGGGCTTCGGGACGCAGTGGTGCGCGTACCACGGCGCCGTCTCCGCGCTGGCGAACACGACGTACACCGACCTGCCGTACATGACCGACGCCGGCGGTTCGTGCGGCGCGAACTCCGTGCAGGGCCCGCTGGACGGGGTCAGCATCGTCGAGGGCCACGAGATGGCCGAGAGCATCACCGACCCGCTGATCAACGCGTGGCTGGACAGCGGCGGCTCGGAGATCGGCGACAAGTGCGCGTGGCAGAACCTGTCGGTGCTGAACACGTCGAACGGCGGCTACGCGGTGCAGCCGTTGTGGAGCAACGCGATCGGCGGCTGTGCGCAGTCCAGCTCGGTCGGGCCGACGGGGCAGATCACGTCGGGCGTGTCGTCCGGGCTGTGCGTGGACGACAACCAGTCGGCGCGGACGAACGGCACGAAGGTGCAGATCTGGAGCTGCAACGGGACCGGCGCGCAGCGCTGGACGGTGAACTCCGACGGGACGCTGACGGTGCTGGGCCGGTGCCTGGACGTGAATCAGGGCGGGACGACCGACGGGACGAAGGTGCAGGCGTGGGACTGCAACGGGACCGGGTCGCAGCAGTGGCAGAACGGGGCGAACGGGTCGCTGGTCAACCCGCAGTCCGGGAAGTGCCTGGACGATCCCGGTTCCACGACGACCACGGGGACGCAGTTGCAGATCTACACGTGCAACGGGACCAATGCGCAGCGGTGGGCGATTCCGTGAGTCTCTGAGGCCTGATTCGCCGCTGCCGACGGTCGTGCCGCTACGGCCGCCGGCAGCCCGATCCGCGCGGGAGCGAGTAGTCGCTGTCGATCGTGTAGCGGCCGGGGGCGGCGACTTCCAGCTGCGTCCAGTCGCCGTCGCGGACCAGGCAGGCGCCTGCCGGTCCGTCGACGCGCAGCCACGGGGACCACTGGACGCGGACCGTCGTGGTCACCACCCCTTCCGGGTTCTGCGGCACGTCGAGGACGACGTGCGCGGCGTCGGTGGCGACGATCGTCGCGGGCGGCGAGGCCAGGGCGACGGCGTCGGTGAACTTCAGCAGCCGCCAGGAGGAGTCCTGCCAGACCTGCTGGAGCCAGGCGGGGTGGGTGGCGATCAGGACGGCTTCGGCGCGCGCCGAGTAGTCCAGCTCGGAGGCGGGCAGCGTGGGGACGGCGACGTAGCCGACGGCCCATTTCTGGAGCCAGTCGTAGTAGGCGGTGCCGGTGAGCGTGCCGTCGTAGAACAGGGCGTTGCGTTGCACGTCGGCCTGGCGGTTCCAGCCGCGGGCGAGTTCGGCGACGCCGGTCAGGCCCCAGGATTCCCAGTGGTTCTGCATCGGGACGGCTTCGACGCGGGCGCCGGTGGCTTCGACGTGCAGGCTCTGGAGCTCCGCGACCAGGCCGGCGCCCTGGGCCTTGGAGGACGGCATCGGGATGCCGACGATGTCGCTGCTGACGGTCCAGAAGCCGGCGATGGCGAAGGCGACGACCAGGGCGCCGGTGCGCAGCCAGGTCAGGCTCGGGCGCGGGAGCTTCGGCCAGGGGACGTCGCCCCGGGCGCAGAGTGCGGCGAGGAAGACGACGCTGCCGAAGATCAGCGCGAGGCGTTCGACGTTGCTGCCCAGCGGCGTGTCGATCAGCAGGGTCAGGCCGGCGCCGGCGGCGTAGAGCAGGGCGCCGATGCGCACCACGCGCCAGACCGGCGCGGCGTCGGGGCCGCCGGGGACCAGCAGGGCGGCGGCGACGGCGCAGCCGGCGGTGACCATGATCGTCGAGCCGCCGACCGGGTCCACGCCGCCGAACGGGAACAGCAGGCTGGTCAGCAGGACGACGGCCGGTCCGGGCACGCCGAGCGCGATGCCGGCCCGGACGCGTCCGGTGAGCAGCAGGGCGGCGGCCGCGACCTCGACGAACAAGCCGGCCAGCGGGCTGGCGCAGACGGCCAGGAAGGACAGGGCGGCGGCGAGCGCGACGCGGCCCCAGCCGGGCGTGCGGTCGTTCCCGGCGGCGGCGATCGCGGCCAGGCCGAACATCAGCCCGATGGCGAAGGTGACACGGCCGGCTGCCAGGTCGCACCAGAGCGCGAAGGTGCCCCACAGCGCCACCGGCAGCGGCCAGCGCAGGCCGGCGCGGGTAAGGATGTGGGCGAGCAGGACCGCCGACACCACGACCGACAGGACGCCGGCGGCGCGGACGCCGACGGCGGCCATCAGGAACGGGGCGAGCAGGCTGTAGGAGGCGGGGTGGATGCCGCCGTACCAGGCCAGGTCGTAGGCCGAGCCGGGGTACTTGGCGGCGAAGTCGGCCCAGGACCACTGGGCGGCCAGGTCGCCGCCGACACCGGCCAGGTAGCGGGCCCAGATCGCGGCGAGCACGAGCGACATCAGCGCCGCGGCCCAGACCACCGACCGGCCGCGCGGGGCGCCGGCGGTCCGGGCGGCGGGCGGGGCTGCGGGCGGGGCGTCTGCTCCGATGGGCACCGGGCCGGCCACCTTTCTCACTTCTTTCCCTCAAGATAGTGATCAGTTGACTACTCGGCATGACGCCACGCGGACGACCGGGTGCCCGAATAATTCCAACAGTGCTTATAGAAGTGCTGTTACGATTGCGGCATGACGGATGATCAAGCTGCCGGGCAGCCGGTCGCGCGCGCCGCCGACCAGGCCGCCGACCAGGCCTTCGAGGACCCGACCGGCGCCAGCCTGTGGCGTCCGCTGCACCTGCTGACCGCGGACATCGACGCCTCGATCGCGCAGGTCTACGCCGACGCCGCCATCGAGGGCGTGAAGCCGACGTGGGTGATGGAACTCCTCCGCCTGCACCTCCACGGCCCGATGACCATCACCGAACTGGCCGAATCCGTGGGCCGCACCCACTCGGCCCTGAGCCAGAAGGTCGCCGCCATGCGCACCGCCGGCCTCGTCCGCACCACCCCCGGCCCCGACGCCCGCACCAAGCGCGTGACCCTGACCGCCAAATCCCGCCGCCTGGCCCCCCGCCTCGCCGCGGAGTGGCGCGCCACCGAAGCGGCCCTGGCCGAGCTGGAGACGGAGATCCCGTACCCGATCAGCAAGGCGGTCGCCGACGTGGAGCAGGCGCTGGCGCGCAAGAGCTTCCGCGACCGGATCACGGAGCGACTGAGGGAGGACCCGGCATGGCGCGGCGAATAGGGTGGCCGGGGCGCCGGCGGGACGCGGCGCGGCAAGACACCAACGCCGCACAGCCCACCGCACCGCACGACGCCCGCGCCTCCGCGAGCAGCAGCCAGCCGCCAGACTCGCCGCACATCGAGCTGCAGGAAGAATCCGGCGCCCCGCACATCAGCCCTGCGCAGCCGCAGCATGACCGCGGCACCGCTCAGAGCAGCCTGCCGCCCGAGCCGCAGCACGACCACGGCACCACACAGCGCAGCTCGCCGCCCGAACCGCAACACGACCACGGCACCACACAGCGCAACTCGCCGCCCGAGCCGCATCACGACTCCGGCACCGCACAGCACAGCCTGCCGCCCGAACCACAGCACGACCACGGCACCACACAGAACAGCTCGCCGCCCGAACCGCAGCATGACTCCGGCTCAGCGCGAAGTAGTAGCGAGCCGGCCGAGCCTCCCCGCCCCGAATCCCAGCCGAGCCCCGGCCCCGGCAGCCGCGCCCGCCGCCTCACCGCGATGCTCGCCGACACCGCGCCACTGCGCGAGTCGCCGGCGTTTCGGCGGCTCTGGCTGAGCAGCCTGTGCTCCAGCTTCGGCGGGCAGATGACCACCGTCGCCGTGCTCTTCCAGATCTGGCACTCCACCAACAGTGCCGCGTGGACCGGGGCCATCGGGCTCGCGCAGGCTGTGCCGCTCATCGCGTTCGGGTTGTTCGCGGGGGCGTTGGCCGATCGGCTTGATCGGCGTCGCTACTTCATGGCGTGCACT
This sequence comes from Catenulispora sp. EB89, assembly GCF_041261445.1. NCBI lineage: Bacteria > Bacillati > Actinomycetota > Actinomycetes > Catenulisporales > Catenulisporaceae > Catenulispora > Catenulispora sp. EB89. The sequence continues at coordinate 50,279 of NZ_JBGCCU010000014.1, read as the reverse complement.
GTGGGTCAGGGGGCGTGCTCAGCGCTGCTCGCCACGCAGGCTCTGCTCGGGACGTTCCCCGTCTTGGCCGTGCTCTTCATCGTTGCGGGGCAGTCAGTGTTCGGGGCCGGAGCGGGGCCGACCGCGCGCACGTTCCTGCCGCACCTGGTGCGTACCGAGCACATGGGCTCCGCCATCGCGCTGAACCGGATCTCGTTCCAGGGGTCGATGATGGTCGGGCCGGCGCTCGGTGGGCTGGTGGTCGGGGTGGCGGGCGTCGGGACCTGCTATCTCATCGACACGCTGTCCTTCGCCGTCGCGCTCTACGGCGCCTTCCGGCTGCCGCGCCTGGCGATGCGCTCCGAGCAGGCGCCGCGTCCGGGCCTGCAGGGCGTGGCCGACGGCCTCAGCTACCTCATGCACGCCGCGCCGGTCCGCGGCGCGCTGCTCACCGACCTCGCCACGACCGTCCTCACGATGCCCATCAGCCTCTTCCCGCTCCTCAACGCGGAGCGCTTCGGCAACAACCCGCGCACGCTCGGCCTGTTCCTGACCGCGATCGCGGTCGGCGGCGTCGTCGCGTCCGTCTTCTCCGGCACGTTCACGCGCCTGCCGCGCCCCGGCGCGGTGATGCTGCTCGGCTCGACGGTCTGGGCCGCGGCCCTGCTCATGCTCGGCCTGGTCTCCAACGCCTGGCTCGGTCTGGCCTGCCTGGCCGTCGCGGGCGCCGCCGACACCCTGGCGGTGGTCTCGCGCAGCACCGTCGTCCAGCTCAACACCCCCAACGAGATGCTGGGCCGGGTCGCCGCCGCCGAGCAGATCGCCGGCCAGGCCGGGCCCGAGCTCGGCAACCTGCGCGCCGGGCTCACCGCCGCCGCGACGTCCGGACAGGTGGCGCTGGTCAGCGGCGGCGTGCTGTGCCTGGCGGCGCTCGCGGTGATCGTCGTCAAGACGCCGCAGCTGCGGGAGTTCACCCGGCCGGTGGCGGTCGAGGCGCCACAGCCGGCCGGGGTGGCATAGGGAGCATAGGGATCAGGGTCCCACCGAAAGCGACGCGCGCGCGTTCAGCTCCTCCGCGTCGGTCCCCGTCGTGCTCCGGAACGCCGTGGTGATCTCGGCCATCTCCGCCGCGCTCAGCACGTCCTCGATCGCGGCGAACCCCCGCGGAGCCCGGTCGGCGACCAGGTCGAGGATCCGGTCCATCGGGAAGGACCGGTTCGTCCGCACGATCTTCGCCGTCGCGGGAAGCCGCACGGCCTCGTACGCGGCCAGCCCCGCGGCCGGGTCGTCGGCGTGGTGCGCCAGCTGGTACGCCAGGTGGCGCGCGTCCAGAATGGCCTGCGACCCGCCGTTGGAGCCGATCGGGTACATCGGGTGCGCCGCGTCCCCGGCGAGCGTGACCCGGCCGGTGCCCCAGAACGGCAGCGGGTCCCGGTCCACCATCGGGTACTCCAGGATCCTCGGGCTGGCGGCCATCAGCCCGCACACGTCCACGCCGGCCAGCTTCCAGCCCTGATAGTGCGGCAGGACGTCGGCCAGCCGGCCGGTGCGGTTCCAGTCCGGCGCGCGCCCGGCGGCGGGCTCGACCCGCACCTCGGCGACCCAGTTGATCAGGACACGTCCGTTCTCGCGCGGCGGGGAGATCGGGTACGCGACGAACTTCGCGGTCCGGTTGCTCCCGCCCCACATCATCGACCGGCCGGTGAGGAACGGCTCGCCCTCGGCGCACCCGCGCCACATCGTGATGCCGCTCCAGCGCGCCGGCCCCTCCTCGGGATGCAGCTGCGCACGCACCGCCGAGTGCAGTCCGTCGGCGCCGATCACGACGTCCGACTCGAACGTCCCCAGGTCCTCGCCGTCCCGTCCGACCAGCCGGCTGACCACGCAGTCGCCGTCCTGCTGCAACTCGGCCAGCGTGGTGGCGGTCCGTACGCACTCCGGCCCGAGCCGCTCGCGCACCGCGGCCAGCAGCACCGCCTGCAACTCGCCCCGGTGCACCGAGTACTGCGGCCAGTCGTAGCCCGCCCCGACCCCGCGCGGCTCGGACCAGATCCGGTTGCCGAGCGCGTCCATCGTGACCACTTCCGCCGTCGGCACCGCCATCCGCGCCAGCTCCGGCCCCAGGCCCAGCTCGATCAGCTCGCGCGTGGCGTGCGGCAGCAGGTTGATGCCGACGCCGAGCGGCCGCAGCTCGGCGACCGCGTCGATAATTGTGATCTCGCTGCCCAGCCCGGCGTCGTGCAGGCTCAGCGCCGTACTCAGCCCCGCGATGCCGGCGCCGACGATCAGAATCCTCACAATGCCCCCTCGTGCTCCCGGTCACTCGATCATGACCGATGGCGATCATTCCCATCGGAGAACGTACCGAGGCGCGCACAGGTTGCGACGGCTGGCGCGGAATTAGCAGATCCACTCCTCGGCACCGCATGATGGGCCGGTGGCGGATTCCCGAGTGCGGTTCGGAGTGTTCGGCGGCGTGCGGGTGCTGCGCGACGACGCCGACGTCCCGCTCGGTCCGCCTCAACAGCGCGCGCTGCTGGGCCTGCTGTTGGTCGCCGCCGGGCGCCCGGTGGGGCTCGGCGAGATCATCGACACGCTGTGGGGCGCCGAGCCGTCGTCGAGCGCCGTGAACCTGGTGCACCGCTACGTCGGGGCGCTGCGGCGGATCCTCGAACCCGACCTGCCGGTCCGCGCCACCGGCCGCTTCCTGTTCCGGATCGGCGACGCCTACCGCGTCGGCGTCGAGGAGGCCGATCTGGACCTCAGCGTCTTCCGGGAGCGGACGGCGCAAGCCCGCGCCGAGCGGTCGCCGCTGGCGGCCGAGCGCTGGACGCGGGCACTGGAGGTCGTGCAGGGCGAGATCGCGGCGGGAGTGCCAGCCCTGGGCGGACATCCGCGGGTGGTCGCGATCGACGGTGAGGTCGTGGCGGCGGCGGCCGAAGCAGCTGATGCGGCGCTCCGGCACGGCGCGGCGACGGCGCTGGTGCCCGCGGTCCGGCGGATCGCCGGCTGCCACCAGCTGGACGAGCCGGTGCACGCCGCGCTCATCCGCCTGCTGACCGCGGCCGGGCGGCACGCGGAGGCGCTGGCGGTGTTCGGGGCGGTGCGGGATCGGTTGGCGGCGGAGTTGGGGATCGATCCGAGTCCGGTGTTGCGGGATGCCTACCAGGGCATTCTCGATGCCGACGCGCGGAGCGAAGGCACCGGTCTCACCACCAGCGCCGATCATGAGTCCCGGACCGCCGACGACTTGTCGAGCACGATCGCCGACACCGGCACCGACGCGGGCACCGGCACCGACAGCGACGCCGGCCGCGAAAACGTCACCACCAGCGGCCACACCGCCCCCGTCCCCCGCCCCGCGCAGCTCCCCATGCTGGCCCGCGGCTTCGTCGGCCGCGAAGCCGAAGAGGCGGCCGTCATCGCGAGCCTGCGCCCCGGCCGCAGCCCCGTGGCCGCGGTCCCGGTCACGGTGATCAGCGGCATGGCCGGCGTCGGCAAGACGTGCCTGGCCATCCGGTGCGCGCACGAGGTGGCCGGCGAGTTCCCCGACGGTCAGCTGTACGTCAACCTGCGCGGCTTCGATCCGGCCGGGATGGTCGTGACCCCTCGTGAAGCGCTGGCCGGGTTCCTGGAGGCGCTCGGCGTCTCCGCCGCCGGGCTGCCCGACGACGTCGAAGCGCGCACCGGACGGTTCCGGAGCCTGGTGGCCGGGCGGCGGCTGCTCGTCGTCCTGGACAACGCCAGCGACAGCGAACAGCTCGAACCGCTGTTACCCAGCGCGCCGGGATGCGCGGCGCTGGTCACCAGCCGCACGCAGCTCAGCGGCCTGATCACGCGCTACGGCGCGCGCCCCGTTCCGCTGCGTCCGATGCCGCCGGATCAGGCCCGGCAGACGCTGGCGGGCCGGCTGGGGGCCGAACGGGTCGAGGCCGATCCGGCGGCGACCGACCGGATCATCGAGGCGTGCGCGGGGCTGCCACTGGCGCTCGCCGTCGTGGCCGCCCGGGCCGCGCACAACGACTTCCCGCTCTCGGTCACCGCCGACCAGCTGGAGCGCGCCGCCTCCACGCTGCACGCGTTCACCACCGACGGCGACGGCGTCGACGTGCGGGCCGCCTTCTCCTGGTCGTACGAGGCGCTGCCGGAGCCGGTGGCGAAGCTCTTCCGCCAGCTCGCGGCCCATCCGGGCCCGGAGATCAGCGTCCCGGCGACCGTCAGCATGACCGGCTCCGACGAGCACGCGGTCCGCCGCGGGCTGGCGACGCTGCGCGCCGCGAACCTGCTGGAGGAGCCGGCGCCCGAGCGCTACGCGCTGCACGACCTGCTGCGCGCGTTCGGCGCGGAGCTGTGCGCCCCGGACGAGCAACGGGACGCGTTCGAACGGCTGGCCTGGCACTACACGCACTCGACGGCGAACGCCTACGCGGTGTTCGGCCGGCCGCCGATCGGCACGCTCCCCCCGCCGGCCGAAGGCATCGTCCCGGAAGCTCCGGCGGGCATCCCGGAGGCGACGGAATGGTACGAACGCGAGCACATCGTGTTGCGGCGCATCGTGGACATAGCCGACGGCTACGGCATGGACACCGTCGTGGCGCGCATCGTCCTGGACTGGCGGCCGATGGCGCTGAGCGTGGACACTGTCGCCGACATCGAGCCCTACATCCTGGCCGGCCTGGCCGCCGCCGGCCGCCTCGGCGACCCCGCACTGACCGCCGAGTCCGAGCGCGCGGTCGCCGTCATCAAAACCCGCCGAGGCGAGTTCGGTTCGGCGGAACGTCAGCCTCTGCCCACGGCCTCCGGCGCCAGCAGTTCCTGAGCCCGCACCGCGAGTTGCGCGCGCGAGGTGATCCCGAGCTTGGGGAAGATCCGGTACAGGTGCGAGCCGATCGTCCGCGGCGACAGGAACATCCGCCGGCCGATCTCGCGGTTCGTCAGGCCCTCCGCGACCAGCAGCATGATCTGCTGCTCCCGGGATGTCAGCAGCGGGGGCACCGACGAGGACGGGAGCGACGGCGACTCAGGAATCTGTGCCGCCGAACCGGAGGCCCGAAGCTCGCCGCGCGCACGTTCGGCCCAGGCGACGGCGCCGAGCGAGTCGAACATGTGCGCCGCGGTCTGCAGGATCGGGCGGGCTTCGGCGATGCGGCGCTGTCGGCGCAGCCACATGCCGTGCGCCAGGTCGACCCGGGCGGCCAGCCAGGGCGAGGACCCGGCCGCCGCCTCGCGAGCGTGCTCGTAGGCGCCCTGCGCGGTGTCGTCTCCGGCCAGCAGTGCTCGGGCGTAAAGGCGGTTCGCCGTCACCGGTGCGGTCACGGACCAGGTGCCTTCGCCGTCGCAGTCGCCGTTGTTCGGGGTCGCGGCCGACGTCTGCGCCGGCGCCAGCGCCAGCGCCTCGGTCAGCGCGGCCGGGATCCCCTTCGCGTAGACAGCCGCCTCGGCAAGGTAGCCCTCGACGATGGCCGCCTCCCACCGGCCGGCGTCGGCCCGGATCTGCCGCAGCAGCGGCACCAGCACGTGCCGGGCCTCGGCGTACTGCCCGGTGCCCGACAGCGCCACCGCCCGCGCCAGCTGCGCGGTCTCCCGCACCGTGGATCCGGCCCGCACCTCCGCCTCGGCGGCGAGCCGCCAGGCCCGCTCGGCGTCCCCGGTCGCGGCGTGCGCCACCGCCGCGGCCGCCGTCGCGTGGGCCAGCCACCAGGGCTGGGCCGAGCACACCGCGGCGACGCACGCCTCCTCGGCGGCCTTCGCGGCCGCGTGCCAGTCGCCGAGCACGATCGCGGCCCGGGACCGCAGGGTGCACAGGTGCGTCAGCCGTCCGATGCGGCCGGCACGCCGGGCTTCGGGGACGGCGATGTCGAGCAGGATCGCGGCCCGCGAGACGTCCGCGCGGGCCAGGGCTTCCAGCGCCGCCGCCGCGAACACGTCCGGGTCCCGGCTGAATTCGAGCTCTGCGTTCCAGCCCCGGTTCGGCGACGCGGTGCGCGGGTCGGCGAAGGCGGCGACGGCGCGGGCTCGGCGGTCTTCGGGCGCGGCTCCGGTCATGTTCACGGCTGTCGCGGCCGCCACGCGCCAACCGAACGCGTGACCGGAATCGTTTCCGGACATCCACTGCCGCGTGCAGGCCGCGAGGAGCAGGTCCAGCGCGGCGTCCCGCTCACCGTCGGCGGCGAGCTCCCCGGCGAGGGCGATCAGGGCCCGGGGTTCGTCGTCGGCGCAGCGGACGCGGGTGGCGAACGTGGCTCGCCGAGCCCTGACCAGCAGCGCCTCGGAGCGGCCCGGCCGGCTCCGGTCGGCCTCGCGCTCGGCGGGGTCGTGCGGGCCGGCCACCGGCTCCGTGATCATGCGGTTCTCCCTACGTCGGCCTTGTGCACGGCCACGGTAGGGAGACCCGGTTCGCATCGAGTTACCGTCGAGTGACCGACCTCGATGACTGGCCCTGATGACCAGCCCCGCGTCGATCCGCTACAGATGCTGCATGAGCGCGTGCCGCACCTCCGGTGTCCGTTCGGCCAAGGCGCGCGCGTCGGCTTCGGCTTCCTGGTCGCTGCCGGTGTACCGCTCGTGGTGCTGCGCCATGTGCTCCGCCCACGACCGGACGGTGAACGTCTCCTGATACCGGTCGGTCTGCTCCGGATCCCGGTACAGGCCCCACGTCGTGGCACCGGTCCGCCGGCGCGTCCGCTCCAGCCGTGCCATGGCCCGCCGGAACGCTTCTGCGTTCTCCTCGGGGACCAGGTATTCCACGGTCACCATGACCGGACCGTCGGTCGGCGCCGGCTCGAGCTCCAGGCGCGGCTCCGGCCAGGTGACGCCGGCGTCGGTGTCGAGCTGCCGGTCGCGCAGCGGCAGCAGGCGGACGGTCGCGGCGCCGGCCACCAGCAGCACGGCCGCCGACACCAGCGCCGCCGACAGACCGGCCCACTGCGCGACCTGTCCCCACACCAGCGCGCCGATCGCCATGCCGCCCTGGAACACCAGCAGATAGAAGGCGACCGCGCGGGCCCGCACCCAGGCCGGCAGGCCGAGTTGGAGCGCGGCGTTCAGCGTCGACAGGGCCCAGATCCACGCCGTGCCGGCGATCACCAGCGCGACGAAGGCGACCACCGCGTCGGCGACGTAGTCGACGGCCAGCAGCGCCGCGGCGAACAGCACGTTGGACAACGCCAGCGTCCAGTCGCCGCCGAGGTGCCCGGAGACCCGCGGCAGCGCCCAGGCTCCGCCGACGGCGCCGAACCCGACGGCGGCCAGCAGCAGGCCGTAGCCCGCCGAGCCCATGTGCAGGGTCTGGTGCGCGGTCAGCGGGATCAACGCCCACAAAGCGGCGGCGCCGGGGACGAACAGCGCGCTGCGCAGCAGGATCCTGCGAACGCGCGGGCTGTGGCTCACGTACCGGGTCCCGGCCCGCAGCGCGGCCACCGCCTGCTCCCGCTCCTGCCCCGGACGCGGCGCCGGCCGGGCCGGCCGCCAGCGCGCCAGCACCACCAGGATCCCGGCGAAGGAGACGGTGTTCAACGCGAACGTCCAGCCCACGCCGGCCGCGGCGACGAGCAGTCCGCCCAGCGCCGGGCCGACGGCGCGCGCCACGTTCTGGTTCACGGCGCCGAGCGCGGAGGCCGGCCGGAGCTGGTCGCGCGGGACCAGCGTGGGCTGCAGAGCCTGCCACGCCGGGCCGTTCAGCGCCCCGCCGCAGCCGAGCAGGAAGGTCAGCGCCAGCAGCGTCCAGGGTCCGAGGTGCCCGGCGAAGGCCAGCACGGTCAGCACCGCCGCCACCGCGGCCATCCCGCCCTGCACCCCGAGCAGCAGCCGCCGCCGGTCGACGAGGTCGGCCAGCACCCCGGCGGGCAGCGCCAGGATCAGCACCGGCAGCCCCGCGGCCACCTGGACCAGGGACAGCAGCGCCGCGCCCTTGGCGATCAGCAGCCACTGCGCGCCGACGGTCTGCATCCAGCTGCCGACGTTCGAGGCGAACTGCGCGAACCACAGCGCACGGAACACCGGCTGGCGCAGGGGCGACCAGGCGGACGGCGGGGCCGGGGTCCGGGCGGCGGCGGGGGTCGAGGTGTCGGAGGTCATCGGCGCGCCGTTTCGTCGGTGGGTGGCGTTTCAGGGTAGGCGGCGGTCGTGTCGGGCGTTTGGCCCCGGTCGGCCTCGGTGAGCCCGCCCCAGACCCCGAAGGCCTGGCCGGTCCGCACCGCGAACGCCGCGCACGACTCCAGCACCGGGCACCCCCGGCACACAGTGCGGGCCCGTTCCTCGCGGCGCCTGCGCGAATCCCCGCGCTCGTAGTGCGGGGAGAAGAACACTGATACGTCCATGCCGCGGCAGGCCGCCCGCGCCTGCCAGGCCCACTCGGTGAGCAACGGCTTGGCGGCGAGCGGCTTCACGCGGGCCTCTCGCCTCAGTCCCGGTCGGGCTCGGGAGCCGCCGCGACCGGGTGCCCGGCCGGGTGCTCAGCCAGGTGCTCAGCGGGGAAGCGGGTCCGGCTCGCCACCACTCAGACCTCCGGGTGCAGCGCGGAGCGCAGCGTCTGCACGGCCATGGTGATGGCCGCCTCGGCAGCGTGCGTGGAGCGCAGGGCGTTGAGCATCACGAAGTCGTGGATGATGCCCTCGAACCGCACCGCGGTCACCGGCACGCCGGCCGCGCGCAGCTTGCTCGCGTAGGCCTCGCCCTCGTCGCGCAGCACGTCGGCCTCGCCGGTGACGACCAGCGCCGGCGGCAGGTCCGCCAGCTGCTCCAGGCTCGCCCGCAGCGGGGAGGCGGTGATCTCCTTGCGCTGCTCCAGATCGGTCGTGTACTGGTCCCAGAACCACTGCATGCCGTCGCGCCGCAGGAAGTAGCCCTCGGCGAACTGGTGGTACGAAGGGGTGTCGAAGCTCGCGTCGGTCACCGGGTAGAAGAGCACCTGCTGCACCAGCGCGACGTCCCCGCGGTCCTTGGCCATCAGCGTCAGCGCCGCGGCCATGTTGCCGCCGACCGAGTCGCCGGCGACGGCCAGGCGCGTGGCGCCCAGGCCCTGGGCCGCACCGTTGGTGACGATCCACTGTGCGACGAGGTAGTTCTGCTCGATCGCGACCGGGTAGCGCTCCTCCGGCGACAGCGAGTACTCGGGGAACACCACCGCCGCGCCGGCCCCGACGGCCAGCTCGCGCACCAGGCGGTCGTGGGTGTGGGCGTTGCCGAACACCCAGCCCGCGCCGTGGATGTAGAGGATCACCGGCAGTTCCCCGGCGATGCCGGCGGGCCGCACGATCCGCGCCCGCACCGAGCCGGTCGGGCCGCCCGGGACCGTCACCCACTCCTCGTCCACCGCGGGCTTGGCGACCGCGCCGGACTGCACCTCGTCCACCGCCTTGCGGCCCTCGACCGGGCCGAGGTCGGCGAGGTAGGGCGGGTTCGCGGTGGCCTCGACGAAGGCCTGCGCCTCCGGCTCCAGGACGGGCTTCGGGCCCGTGGGGACGTTGTCGGACATGGTGTTCTCCTGTGATCGGCGTGCCACTGACATGCCGCCAGCCTGCCGACCACGGCGACTGCGCCGCATCAGTCGAACGACTGTGGCGTGGCTGAACGCGCGGCTGAACGGACTGAGTCACCGCGCCCGGACCAGGGCGTCTGCTTCGGGATACCAAAAGTGATATCACTTTGCTAGAGTTTTTCTTGGAGAACACCGGGACCCAGGGCTCGAGGAGACGTCTGCCATGTCCACCAACCCCGTCACGCCGCCGCCACCGCCACCGCCACCGACCACACCGGGATCGCCGGGGTCACCGATCCCTCCCGGCTCGCCCATCCCGCCGCTCCCGGCCCCGGCCGCCGCGACCCCGATCGCCGAGCACGCCGCCTGGGAAGTGCCCGGCTGGCTCCCGCTGATCGTGGCCGCCGCCGCGATCGTCGCCGCCATCGCGCTGCGCAGCGGCGGTCCGGCGCCGCACGTCGTGCTCATCGTCGTCGCCGCGGTGATGCTGCTCGGGCTGGTGCCGGTGGCGCCGGGGCGGGCGCGGGTGGTCGCGCTGTTCGGCCGCTACTCCGGGACGGTGCGGACCACCGGGCTGCGCTGGGTCGTCCCGCTGACCACGCGGCGGCAGGTCTCCACCCGGGTGCGGAACCACGAGACCGCGACCCTCAAGGTCAACGACGCCGACGGCAACCCGGTCGAGATCGCCGCGGTCGTGGTGTGGCAGGTGCGGGACACCGCGCAGGCCGTCTACGCGGTCGACGACTTCGTGCAGTTCGTCGCCATCCAGGCCGAGACCGCCGTCCGGCACACCGCCACCAGCTACCCCTACGACGCGCGCGGCGAGGGCCAGATCTCGCTGCGCGAGCACGCCGAGGAGATCACCTCGCAGATGTCGCGGGAGATCGCGGCGCGGGTCGCGCTGGCCGGGATCGAGGTCGTCGAGTCGCGCATCACGCGGCTGGCCTACGCCCCGGAGATCGCGCAGGTCATGCTGCGCCGGCAGCAGGCCGACGCGATCGTCGCCGCCCGGCAGCGGATGGTGCAGGGCGCCGTGGGCATGGTGCGCTCGGCCCTGACCGAGCTCGGCGAGGAGGGCATCGTCGAGCTCGACGAGGAGCGCAAGGCCGTGATGGTCAGCAACCTGCTCGTCGTGCTGTGCAGCGAACAGGCCACGCAGCCGGTGGTCAACACCGGCACGCTCTACCAGTAGGCGCGGGCGCGCGTATGGCCGACCGCAAGCAGATCCTGCTGCGCCTGGACCCGGCCGTCCACGACGCTCTGGCCCGCTGGGCCGGGGACGAGCTGCGCAGCACCACGGCACAGATCGAGTACGTGCTGCGCCAGGCCCTGGCCCAGGCCGGGCGGCTGCCGTCGAACGTGGGGAAGATGCCCCGCCGCGGGCGGCCGCCGAAGGACGAGGACGAGACGGCCGTGACGACTGGCACCACCGAGACGACCGAGTCGAACAACACCACCGACACCACCGAACCGAACGCACCGAACGCACCGAACGCACCCACCGAACCGCCCGACCCGACACCAGACCGTCAGCCCGAGGAGGGGCCATGACCGCCACCAAGGAAGACCCCGTCCTCGTCGTCGACAAACTCACCAAGAAGTTCGGCTCACGCACCGCCTACTCCGACGTCTCGTTCACCGTCGGCCGCGGCGAGGTCTTCGGCTTCCTCGGCCCCAACGGCGCCGGCAAGACCACCACCGTGCGCAGCCTCGGCACCCTGATCACCCCGACCTCCGGCCGCGCGACCGTCGCCGGCATCCCGCTGGAGGCCGCCAACGCCGTCGAGATCCGCGAGCGCATCGCGATCATGACCGAGGCCCCGGGCCTGTACGGCCGGCTGTCGGTCACCGAGAACCTCCAGTACTTCGTCGGGCTCTACCACCTGTCCGACGGCGAGCGGCGCATCAAGCGGGCGCTGGAGGCCGTCAACCTCACCGACCGCGCTCAGGACACCTGCAACAGCCTGTCCAAAGGCCTGCGCCAGCGCGTCGGCCTGGCCCGCACCCTGCTCAACGACCCCGAGATCCTGTTCCTGGACGAGCCCACCTCCGGCCTGGACCCGGTCGCCGCCCGCGGCGTCCACGACCTGATCAGCGGGCTTCGGGATCGCGGCGTCACCATCTTCTTCACCACGCACCGGCTGGCCGAGGCCGAGGCGCTGTGCGACCGCGTCGCCATCCTGAACACCACGCTGCGCAGCATCGGCAAGCCCTCCGAACTGCGCGAGCAGCTGTTCCACAAGGGCCTGATCGTCGCCACGGCCGCGCCGCTGGCCGATCCGGGCCAGGTCTTCGCGGGCCTGCCCGGCGTCGAGAGCTGGGACACCGACGCCGGGGCCGGTACGGCCGGCGCGGGCGCCTACCGTCTGGCGGTCAGCGACCCGGCGGTCGCGGCTCCGGAGGTCGTCAGGGCCCTGGTTCACGCGCAGGCCGACGTGCTGTCGGTGAGCGAGTCCCGACACTCGCTGGAGGACGTCTATCTGGAGCTGGTCAACGAGGACGTGGAGGCGACGCAGCGATGAGTGCCATCAGAGCGATCCAGGCGGTCCGATCCGGCCGCATCGACGCCACCCGCGTGCGAGCGGTGGTCCGCAAGGAAGTGACCGACTACCGCCGCAACCGCTTCGTGCTCGGGACGATGACGGTCCTGCCGATCGTCTTCCTGGCCAACCCGATCATCAACATCTTCACCGCGCCGACCGACGTCTCGCGCACCGCCCTGGACGCCCGCGTCGGCTCCACGATGCTGTTCCTGCTGCTGGTCCCGGTGATCCTGCCGGCCACGATCGCGGCGACGTCGATCGTCACCGAACGCGAGCAGGGCACCCTGGAGCCGGTGCTGACCACGCCGGTGCGCAGCGAGGAGCTGCTGATCGGCAAGGCTCTGGCCGCCCTCATCCCGGCGGTCAGCATCGCCTACGCGATGCTCGGCATCTTCCTGCTGATGGTGAAGCTCTTCGCGCACCAGCAGATCGCCGACGTCGCCCTGGAGGGCCCGCGGATCCTGGCGCAGGTGCTGTTCGTCCCGCTGCTGGCCGGCTGGGCGATCTGGGCCGGGCTCGCGGTGTCGGTGCGGGCCAACGACGTGCGGGTCGCGCAGCAGCTCGGGACGCTGGCCAGCCTGCCGCCGCTGGCGGTGACGGCGCTGATGGCGTTCAACGTCATCACGCCGACGTTCCGCGTGGCGCTGCTGTTCGCGGTCGGGCTGCTGGTGCTCGACATCGGGGCCTACCGGCTCATCGCGCCGATGTTCGACCGGGAGCGGCTGATCACGGCGCGGCGCTCGAAGTAGCGGTCGAAGTAGCGGTCGCTGCTTCCAGTGCGGCGTCAAGCAGCGCCTGCGCGGGCCCGGTCGGCGGACGTCGGCCGGGCACGACCGCGCACAGGTCGCGGTGGATCGCGGGTGTGATCGGGACCGTGCGAATCCGCTGCCGCGCCGCCTCGCCGATCGCCCCCGGCGGCAGGATCGCGACTCCGGCACCGTGCCCGACGAACTCCACGAGGTACTGAAGGTTCACCACCTCGGCGACGACCCGCCGAGCCAGCCCCGACGCCGCGCACATCGCCGAGATCTGGCTCTCCATCCCGGAATCCAGCCGATAGGCGACGAAGTCCCGGTCGCGCAGCACCGGATCGTCCAGCCGGATCTCGGCGACGCGCGCCAGCGGATCCCCGGCCGGGACGGCCAGCACGAGCCGATCCCGCCCGAGCGGAACCCGGGTCAGCCGCGAATCGACTGGCCCGTCGACGAACGCGATGTCCAGCTCGGCCTCGGCGACCGCGCGGGCCAGCGCGCCGGCCGCGTCATGCATGAACCGCACGGTCACCGCCGGATGCCGACGCCGGAATTCGGTGATCGCGGCCGGGAGGTCGACCGCGCCAAAGGTCTGGATCGCGCCGACGTGCAGCCGACCGTGCAGCACGCCGCGGACCCCGGCGACGGCGTCGCGGCCGTCCTGCGCGGCGGCCAGCGCGCGCCGAGCCGCCGGCAGCAGGGCCTGTCCGGCCGCGGTCAGCGTCACCTGCCGGTTGTTGCGGACGAACAGGGCGTCGCCGAGCTCGTGCTCCAGGGCGGCGATGGCGGCGCTGAGTCCCGACTGCCCGACGTGCACGCGCGCCGCAGCCCTGGTGAAGTGCCGCTCCTCGGCCACCGCCACGAACTGTTCCAGCTGCCTGAGCTCCATGTATCGATCGTAGCCATGCACATGAGCGGAAACATCTGTTGGACCGATGGTGCGACGCGGCATGACGCTGGACGTATGGCGAACCACGCAGACGACAACCCCGGCCTCTACCCGCCGGTCCTGATCCGCGCCGACGAGGCCGAGCACCTGCCCTCGATCGGCCACTTCCTGCTCGCCGACGCCGACTCCACGCGCGGCGCGCTGAGCACCCACCGCGTCGCGCTGGCCACCGGCGCCGACAGCGCGGTCCCGCACTACCACAGCGGCTCCTCCGAGCTCTTCTACATCCTCGACGGCCGCCTCGACGTCCTGGTAGGGAGTTCGGTGCAGACCGCGGACGCCGGCGACCTGCTGGTCGTCCCGCCGGGCCTGAACCACGCCTTCGGCGCGCACGCCGGCTCGACCGCCGAGGCGCTGATCGTGATCACGCCGGGGGTGCAGCGCTTCGACTACTTCCACCTCGTCGTGCGGACGCGGGCCGGGTTGGAGGCGCCGGAGACGCTGCGCGCTTCGCAGGAGCGGTTCGACACGTACTTCGTCGAGAGCGAGGTGTGGCAGGAGGCTCGGCATACCTCTATCGAGTGAAAACACCGCAGCCCGGACGGTGCCGAACCGCAGCAGATCTCCCGGCTTGGCAGCATCATCAAGATCGTTTGCTCGCCGCCGAGAAAGGCCGCCATGACCAGCACTTCTCCCACCAAGAGCGGCCGGAACCGGGTCCCGGCCGCGATCGCCGCGCTGGCCCTACTCACGGCGGCCTACGCCTACGTCATCGTCGGCTTCGTGCACTCCGGCGGCGCGCGCCGGGAGACCTTCGCCCCGGTCGGCGGCGCCGGTGCCGACGGCGGCCTGACCCTGCAGGCGACGATGCTGACGGTCGACCCGGTCATGAACTCCTACAAGATGCGGCTGAACTTCACCCCGACCGGCTCCTGGGCCGGCCCCGAGCACAACGAGCTGGCCAAGCCACTGTCCGTACTCGTCGACGACGTCGGCGGCGCGAAGAAGCAGCAGTACACCGCGGGCCAGGTGATCCCGACGTCCGACGCCACCCTGGACGCCGTCGGCGAGACCGACACCTACCCGGTCGACCGCCACTCCTTCACCCTGGACCTGCACGTCCGCGATCAGAACGGCGCCCCGGTCCCGGTACGGACGGACTGGGTCTCCTCCTCCGACGACTGGGCCCTGACCCCGGCCGTCTCCCCCGACGCGGCACCCGGCGACGTGATCCTGGACGTCAACGCGCGCCGCTCCAGCTCGGTACTGATCATGGCTTTCGGCCTGATGACCGTGCTGGGCCTGCTGGTGGTGGTGAACGTCGCGATGGTCGTGCGCGCGATCCGGCTGCGAAAGGTGGAGTTCACGACGCTGGCGGCACTGGCCGCGACACTGTTCGCGATCCCCGGCATCCGCAACGGCATGCCCAACACACCGCCGGTCGGGACGCTGGCCGACTTCCTGGTGTTCTTCTGGGCGTTGATGATCATCGGGCTGTGCCTGGTGGCCGCGGCACTGTCCTGGCTGCGCAACTCGGTGCGGGAGCCGAAGACGGGGTGAGGAGGCGCGACCGTCGGCGCCCGCCGCGCGAGGAGGGGCCGCCGCCGTGGCCCGCCGCGCGAGGAGGCGCGACCGCCGTGGCCCGCTCCGGCCCCGACTGCGAGCCCCACAAGTCACCAGGCTAGTGTTGCCGCGATATCGACCTGCGAAAGGCATCAAGCATGGCGTCCCAGAAGCCCAAGGCTCAGCAGAGCGTCGACGTGAGCATCGTCAGCAACAAGGAGATCATGCTGATCGTCCTGGCGATGATCGTGCTCGCCGGCACCGCGGCGTGCATCGCGCTACTGGGCTGAGCCGCGGGATCCCGGGGCCGAAGCCGCCCGCGCGTCAGTCCGGCAACCGCTCCGGCACCGCCTGATGCACCTGCTTGAAGATCACCGACGTCCGGAACCCGGTGACCTCACGCCGCTTGGCGATCCGGTCGGTCAGGAACACATGCAGCCGATCCAGGTCGGGCACACCGACGTGCAGCACGAAGTCGTCCCCGCCGGACAGCACGAACGTACTGAGCACCTCCGGCAACCCCGAGGCGAAGTCGGAGAAGGCGTCGATCACGCTCCGACTCAGCGGCCTGATCTGCACCGCGACCAGCGCCTGCACCCCCCGGTTGAGGGCCGCGGTGTCGATCTCGGCGTGGTAGCCGCGGATCACGCCCCGGCGCGTCAGGGATCTGACGCGCTCCAGGCAGGTCGAGGGCGCGACACCGAGCGTACGGGCCAGTTCGCGATTCGACCGGCGGGCATCGGCTTGCAGGAGGCGGACGATCTCCGCGTCGAGGTGATCCATTCTCCGATCCTGGCACTCGGGCACCCTGGCCGGCTCAGCGGTCCGCAGCGGCACCGAGCCGGGAGCGCACCAATTCTTCCGCGACCACCGCGAGCGTCACACCCCGCGTATCAGCACTCTGCAGCAGCTCGGCGACGGTGTCCTCGATACCGCGAACCCGTTGCTGCGCCTCGTCTTCGGAGCGCTTGTCCAACTCCACGGTGATCGCGTGGATCACGCCTCCGGCGCTCGCGATGTAGTCCGGGACCCAGGCGATGCCGCGTTTGTGCAGCGCGTCAACGACATCCGGAACGGCGAGCTGGTTGTTGGCCGGTCCCACGATCGCCCGACACCGCAGGTCGGGGACGATCTCCCCGGTGAGCACGCCGCCGAGCGCGGCCGGGACGAGGATGTCGACGTCCGCGGTCAGCGCCTGGTGCGGATCGCCGTGCCATTGTGCGCCGAGGCCATCTGCGAGGTCTTTCTTGCTCGCGTCGATGTCGCTGAGCACGAGATCGGCACCGGCTTCGGAAAGCAGGGCCGTGATACGTGCGCCGACGCTGCCGAGCCCGACAACCGCCACGCGCAGGCCGCTCAAATCGTCCAGCTCACGCGACGAACCGTTGCCACCGCCACCGCCACCGCCACCGTTCAACCGCACCGCGACCGCCCGCAACGCCGCGACGCTCCCCTCCGCCGTGGCCAGCGAGGAACCCCCACTGCCACCGTACTCAGCCGGCTTACAGAACACGTGGCCGGTCCGCTCCCCGATCACCACCATGTCCTGCGGCGACGTACCGACGTCAGGCGCGGTCGCATACCGTCCGCCGAGCGATTCGACGGCGTCGCCGACATCGTGCAGGATCCCGCGCTTGCGCTCGGGCGTGAGCTCGTACCCCTCCGGCATCGCCACCACCGTCTTGCCACCGCCCCGCGCCAACCCCGCCGCCGCGAACTTGGCCGTCATCGCCGCCGACAACCGCAGCGCATCCTCCAACCCGTCCTGCCACCGCGAATACCGCCAGATCCGACACCCCCCGGCCGACGGCCCGAGCACCGAGGAGTGCATCGCAATGACCACCGGCAGCCCGGAACGCACGCCGGTCCGGATGAGAACCGCCTCGTGATCAGGCCACTGCGGGAACCCAGGCATGGAAGGAACCGCCTCT
Organism: Catenulispora sp. EB89; assembly: GCF_041261445.1. Taxonomy (NCBI): domain Bacteria; kingdom Bacillati; phylum Actinomycetota; class Actinomycetes; order Catenulisporales; family Catenulisporaceae; genus Catenulispora; species Catenulispora sp. EB89. The sequence goes on along the minus strand of NZ_JBGCCU010000014.1, from coordinate 33,144 downwards.
CGGACGAATGACCGCTTCGGTGATCCCACCATCGGGCATCCGACGGCCCGAGCGGGCCCGAGCCGATCGAATGGCCGGAATGCGCGCGCGACTCCGCGCGGAAACGAACGTGGTTCGGCACAGCGGGGCCGCGGCCGGTCAAATGTCCAGCTGTCGTATCGGCAGAGCGGTCGAACGACCAGAGCCATGAATCAGTCAGCCAAGTGCCGAGACAGTCAGGGGCCCGGTGCCGGATGGCGTCTTCGTGCTGGGGGCCGTGCCGCCCTCAACCGAGACCAGCGCACGTCGGGTCCTCCGGAACGATCCGGAGGACCCGACGTGTTATGACTCGACAGACAAGCCGGCTCGCTTTGAGCAAATCACGAATAGCCAGTCAGCCAGGATCAGCGAAGACGCGGCCAATCAGTAGGTAATTTCTTCGCCTTGAGAGTTCCATACCCTCGGCCACTCCCCCCGCTTGGCGCTGGGCTCCAGAATCACCACCTTCCCGGCCCGGTAATAAAAGGCGCCCTCCGTCCTTCCATCCCAGTCCGGCCATTCGATCGTGATCTTGTCGCCAGGCTCAAGCACCAGCTCATTCGCCGCCGGCTCGAACTGGATCGTCAGCGGCTCACCGCTGTCGGCGACGATATCGAACCTGATCATTTGTTTCCCCAGCTATCGATGTACCAATTCAACAGATCAGCCCGCTGCTGGGCACTCGGGTTCGGGTTTCCGCGAGCATCGGATGCATCCGAAACCTTACTGAAGTAGTCAGCGAAGACCTTGATCTCTTCGGGCGTATAGCCCGAGCCGCGAACCGCGTCCAACTGGTCTTGGGTCATCAATGCGAGACTGCCGTCTTGGTTGTCCCACAATCTGAATCCGCCCTCGCCCGCGTTTGCACCCCCGACGCCTCTGCCCAGATTGCCGAGCGTTGTACCGTGACTTGCTGCGACCGTAATCGCCGCATCCCTCTCGGCGACAGTCGCCTGCGCGACGGTCGGTGCCGGCACACCATCGGGGCAGTTGTGCACCAGCAGCGGCGTGTCCCCCGCGACCACATAGTACGTGTGCAGACCGTCGACGGTCAGGTTGTACGTGCGCTCGGTCTGGACGAAGTTGCGGACTGCTGTGACGATGGCAAGGCCGCCGTCAGGGGTTTGGAGCTTGTCTCCGACCATGAGGTGGTCGGCAGGCGTCCACGCGTGATTCGAAATGTCGTAGAAGATGTGGTGCGAGGTTCCGGTTACAGATCCGGCTTTCGATCCCGATTCGATCGTGAGAGTGGTGTAGTCACGGTCTGTATCGGTAACGTGGATCGCAGTGACCACATGATGCTCGGTCACCTTCTGGCCCGGCTGCGTGTTCGCTATATCGTCGCCGATCCGGACATCTTGGATGGGTTTGACTCGCCCGTCGGCCATGAGCACTTCTGTGCCGCCGACGAAGCTGTCGCAGCCAGACATGGCGTCAGAAGCCATGCCGTCAAAGAGATCGCCGGCTTTGGCAAATGCACCGGCAGTGACCGCGCCGGCCAGGGTACTGATCACCAGGCTCGTTCTATCCGAGCAATTAGTGGCGCACTGCCCTGCGAACGCACTTGCTGCACCAACCGCCACCGTACAGGTCACCCCTGCGGAGGCTGGGCAGAGCGCGACGCCAACGACTGCCACGAGCATCGCCGCGCCGGGCCCCTTGGCTGCGTCCCAGAAATCCTTCCATGTCGGACCGCCGTAGATGTCATGCCGAAGGTACTCTGCCAAACCTCGATAAGCATCGGTCCCGGGAACGTACCAGGTGGTGGGATACAGGCTCTTCGCAAGGTTTATGTGTTTCTGGATGTCCGCTTTCTGCTTGGCCGTCAGCTTGGCGGCCACGTTCATGGCATCCGTGCTGTTCTTGTTCGACGCCGGGGGCGGTGGCGCGCACGATCCATCGTCGGCTTGGGAACCGGGGCAGTTGGTCTTGGGCTGCGGGTCGTTGGTCTTGGTCGCAGCAGGGTTGCTGGTGTCGGTCCAGTGGCCAAGGCCGGTGGGGTCGGTGACGTCTGTGGGGTCGTCGCCGCCGTAGACGTAGCCGCCGATGTCCTGCGGGCTGGTGGCTTGGAACAGAGGGTCGATGGAGATGAAGCGTCCGGTTGCGGGGTCGTACTTGCGGGCTCCCATATCGACGAGACCGGTGCTGCCGTCGGTGGTTTTGCCGAGGAAGGTGTGGTCGTCGAGGAACGTGCCGAAGGTGTTGGGTTGGCTGGTGCCGCGGGGGGTGTTGAAGGGTGTGTAGGCGCGGCGGGCGGTGACGGCCTGGTCGGCGGTAGTGGGTGAGGCGTCGATGGTGGTGGACGCGGTGCCCTGCGGGTTCCCGGCCTCGTAGGACAAGTGCGGTGTGGCACCGCCGGATTCCACGACGGTGGGGGCACCGGAGTAGGCGAAATAGCGATCGCCGGTAACGGTGTTGTGTGCCAGGTCCAGGTGCAGCTCGGTGGTACCGAGGTAGAGGGTTGCGGTGCTGGCGTCGCGGCGAATCAGCTGGTTGCCGTCGGCATCGTAGAGGTATGCGGCTGCGGCACCGGAGCCGTCGGTGTCACCGGACAGCCGGTTTTCGGCGTCCCAGGACAGGTTCTGGGTGGGTTGGCCGGCGACGGCACGCACTGTCGTGTTGCCTGCGGCGTCATATTGGTACTGATCGGCCGTGTTCCCGGCGCTGTGGGTGACCTTGTTCAGGACGTGGGGCTGGTTGGTGCCGGGGGCGTTGTAGCTGTAGTTGCTGGTGTTGGTCACCGCACCGGTGGTGTTGTAGTCGGTTTCCTGGGTGCGGTTGCCGGTGTAGGCGTCGTAGCCGAACACCTGCGCGTAGGGCTCGGGGCCGCCGATCTGCCAAGTGGCGGTGGCGCCGGCGGTGGGTGCGACGTTGGCGCAGGAGCCGAGACCGCCGGTGGTGGGGGCGGTGGTGGTGTTGGCTTGTCCGGAGCCGCCGGGAGCGCCGCCGGGGTAGCTGACGGAGCCGAAGTTGGTGCCGTTCAGCGGCGTGGTGGTGGTTTGGGTTTGGCCGTTGACCACCGTGATCAGCGAGGTGTTCACGGCGCCGGTGTCGGACCAGGCCGCGTCCAGGCGTCCGGCGTAGTCGTAGTGGTAGCACTCAGCATCCGTCGACACGTTCGCGGTGGCGATCCCGGTGGTGCTGTTGTAGGAGGCTGCCTTGCCTTGGATGTCGACTGCGGCGGTGATGTGGCCGGCGGGGTCGTAGGTGTAGGTGGTGGTGTCGATCGGTGCGGTCCAGGCCAGCTGGGAGACCGTGGAGTTGGTGACGCGGCGGGTGGGCTGGTCGTAGATGGTGTCCTGGACGACCTGGTTGGGGTAGTCGCCCATGACCCGGCGCTCCGGCTCGCCGAACTGGCTGTAGGCGGAGTCGATGAGCAGGTCGGCGTAGGAGTCGGTGGTACCGACCAGCAGACCGTGCACGTCATAGCCATTGCCGATCGTGTCCGGCTGCAGGTCCCCGCCGGTGGGGAGATTCGTGCTGGTCAGCTGGCCAAGTGCCGTGTAGTGGTTGGTGGTGGTGTAGGTCCCGGCCAGGGCACCGTTGCCGTCAGCGTTGGGGATCTTCACGCTGCTGCTCAGCGGGTTGCCGGAAGCGTCGAAACCACTGACCGACTCGGTGTACTTCTGGCCGCTGGAGCTGTACCGGATGGAGCCGGCGGCCCGGCCGAGGTTGCCCAGCATGTCGGAGCCCGGGTTCGCCAGGGACTGTGCGGCGGTCAGGGCCGGGACGTTGTCGAAGGACCAGGACGCCTGCTCGGTTCCGCTGGTGGATGTCCCGGCGTATTCGGCGGTGCGTCGGTTCTGCAGGTCGTAGGTGTAGAACAACGACTTCTGCACCGGGGTGCCGATGGCGGTGGTGACGGTTTGCAGGTTGCCGTTGACGTCGTAGCCGTAGCTGGAGTTCCCGGCATCGGGGTCACCGGCCTGGGTCTTCTGGCTGAGCATGTTGTAGCCGAACGTCCACTTGTTGACGTCGCCGGTCTTGTCCGCGCGCTGATCGACCTCGGTCAGGTTTCCCAGCAGGTCGTAGGTATAGGTGAGAGCGTCGGCGTCGGCAGCGTCGACGGTGCCGAAGGCCACACCCGAGTGGTAGGTGTACAGCGCGGTGGTCTTGCCGCGGCTGTTGGTGAAGGTGGAGGTACGCGACCCCCCGGCCGGAGGTGTCACATCGGTGCGATCGGCACCGGGGTAGTCGGTGTGGGTGCGCCACAACTCGGCCCCGGAGGCGACCGCGATGGAGTTGATGGTGCGGCCCAGTCCGTCGTATTGGGTCTGGGTTTGGCTGGGTATCGCGGACTGGCTGGCCGGGATCCACATCGACCCGGACGGGCTGGTGGTGGAGTCGTAGTAGGGCCCTGAGACCGCTTCGACGCGTCCGGCACTGTCGTACGTGGTGTCGGTGACGACCCGGCCGTGGTCATCCGACGGCGGCGTCGCCTGAGTTTGGCGGGTGCGACCCAGGGAGTCCAGCAACGTGGTCGACACCCCGTAGGTGCCGTCCTCCAGCAGGTTGTCGGTTTCGACCATGGAGGGCGGGACCGTGGCCGGGATCGTGGTGGTGGTCACCCCGGGGGCGATGCCGTTGACGGTGTAGGAGAACCGGCTGTTCGGCAGCGGGTTGCTACTACCGCCAGGGGTATAGGGCCGGCCGGGCAGCCACACCGCCGAGGTGCGGCCCAAGGCGTCATAGCTGACGTTGGTGACACGGCCGTTGGCGTCCGTGACCGACAGCGGCAGTGCACGGGTCGGGTCGAAGTGAGTCTTGGTGACCCATCCAGCACCACCAGCGAGCGGCGCGGGGGCCGTCACCGTCAGATCCGTCGGCAACACACCAGTGGCCGGGGTATAGGTGGTGGTGGTCTGCGAGCCGGCGGCGTCGGATGTGGCGACAGCGCGGCCGTAGCCGTCGAAGGCGGCGGTGGAGCGCATCTGCCACGTAGGCGGGGACGCATGGTCGATCTGGGCCTCGGTACGCGTCACGTCGCCATGCAACACAGTGGTCGGCCAGGTAGTGCCGTTGTCGTAGTAGTCACGGGTTGCCAACAACACCGCACCGGTGGCCTGCGCCGCCGGCGGCTCACCGGAATACACCGGAGAGGTGAACGCGCACGGAGCCGCCGTGGTCACGGTCTGGTTGGTATAGCCGATCATCCACGGCTTGGACGGATCCGCAGGGGCATACCCGGTGTTGGTGCACACCTCGGCGCTGCCGTCGGCGACGTTGGCCGGCAGGGTGTCGGTGGCGATGACGGCGCCGCCGAGTGACTGCTCGTGCCAGTACCGGTCTTCGGTGACCTGGTTGCCGCCGGTGGACATTGGCATGGAGGTGATGCTGCGGGCCGTACCCAGTTGGAAGGAGCGCAGCGTCGGCAGGGGGCTGATGCGGGTGTGCTGCGCGATCGCGGTGGACATCCACGGCACGGTGGCGACGGTGGAATACACCTTGTTGGCAACAGTGTCGACGGTCTGGCTTTCGAAGACTGTGCCGGCCAGGGCGTTGTCGTCGCGGGTGGCCACCCCCGACAAGTCATCGGTGAAGTTGAATGGGGTGCAGTCCTTCACCACCGTCAACGTCCCGGAGGTACAGGACCCCGCCGCGGCCGCAGCCTTATCCGGGTCCTGATCCATACCCCGCAGATACGTGGTGATGGATTGGGTCTGCGGATGCCCGGGGGCATCGGTGGAGGAGCCGGTGGTCGTGGTTACCACCGCGAAGCCGCGGTACTGGTCGTAGGTGCGGGAGTTGGGATCGGTCAGCAACTCCGAGTCGTTGGAGTGCCACGCCGCACCGGCACCGTTGGAGGCCGCAGTGTTGTAGATGCTGGAGGTGCTACTGCCATAGGTGTAGGTGGCGGTGGTCACCGGCGCCGGAACATTCGCAGCGTGGGTGTTGTCTTGGGTGCTGATTCCGGTCACCACGTACTTCTGGAACCAGTCCGTGAACGGGCCGCTGGTCCCTGGCGCGGTCCAGTATTCGGGGTAACACAACTGGGTGTTGTGCCAGTCCGGTGTCACCGTGGGCGGTGCGGTACAACCCAGCGGAGCGTAGTTGCTTTTGCCGGTATTGGGGTTCACCGTCGGGTCGTCGTAGGTGACCGACGTGGTGGCGCCGAGTTCGTCGAAGACCTCGGCGATACGTTCACGCTGGTAGGCGGGCAGGTTCGGCGGCACGTTCGCACCCGTCACGCCGGGCACCCGCTGGGCCAGGACCTGCGGGATGAACTGCACATCCGGCAGCACCTGCTGGTTGGCCGCACCGGTCTCCGCCGGGCACACCCCGTTGCTGCCGACAGCCGAGGCGGCACAGCGGCGGATCGCGGCCAGCCACATCGGGGAGTTCGCGGTGTCCAAGGTGTGGAACTGGTTGAACAGGTCCCAGTGGTCCACCGGCTGCAGGGTGCCGTTGACCGCCACCTGCGTGACGATCGAGGCCAGACGCCGGGAGGACCAGAACGACGGCGACTGGATCTGACACTGATTATTGGCGGTCCCCGTGGACGGGCAGTTCAAGTCGACCGGTGTGTCCACCATGCTGGCGGACGCCACCGTATCGAACGATGCGCCGCCACAACCAGGCGCGCCCTTGCCGTAAGTGGAGGCGTAGGCGTCATCAGTGTTCGGGTCCACACAGCGGGTGGCGGTAGTGAACGACACGCTCGCGGCCGGGGTGGGGGTGGCGCCGTTTTGCAGATCCCCCAGCTGGAAGCCGTAGTCGATCTCGCTGAGCACCCCGCCACGCACATACCAGTTCGGAGACTTGGCGGTGCCGAAGCCGTAGTAGTTGGTCTCATCCAGGTAGCTGTACCGGGTCACATTGGTGTGCGCGTCGATGACGTAGTCGACGTTCCACCGCCACGCCTGCATACAGTTCGAGCCGGCCGGCTGCGGGTTCGTCACCTTCGTCGGGTCCTGACACCCAGACGCGGCCGTGTCGTTGAACACCGGCTCGATCCACGCCGACCCGTCGACCAGGCCACTGCTGCCTGGGACGGTGGAGCCGGGGGCGGCGGTGACGGCACTGGAATCGGGCAGGATTTCGGCACCGAAAAACGCCACCGAACCATCGGGGCTGCGCACCCGGTAGAACTCGCCACCGCGGGTGCCGTTGTTCAACTGCCCATACAGCACATCAACCCGGGTGCCGTCATCGGTCGGCAACACAAACGAGGTGTTGCTGGAGTTGGTGGGCACCAACTGCCCGCCATGCGCACCAAACGACATCGTCAACGACGGCAGCAGATTACCGCTCTTGTCCCGGGCAAAACAGTTGTCGGAGGAGGTGGGGTACGCCGTCGGCATCGCCTTGGCACACGGGGTGTAGGTCCGCTCGATGTAGCCGGGGCTGTAGTCCCAGCCATCGCCGATCCACGACGGCTGGGAGTTTTCGACAGCGGTCTTGCCATCGACACTGCCGGAGTCATACGACAGCGCCACACTCGGCGCCCCACCACCCAACGCCGGCGGCATCGTGATCGGATACGAATAGGTGAACGACCCCGAGTCGCCACCCTCACCCCAGCCGTTCGACGCCGACAACGACGTGGCGCTGTACGACCCGGTCGAACCAGCCGGCGCTGACGTCGCGGCCAACACCATCGCCTGCGGCTTCGGCGTCGAGGCAGATGTAGATGCTGTGGAATGCGAAGAGACAGCAGCAGCGCCCGGCAGCGTCACCGTGGCGGTCAGCTTCTTCCCAGCGCCGTCGTTGACGAACTTCACCGGGGTCTGCGTACGACACGCAGCCACCTTCGGCGTCGACAGGGCACACGACGGCAAAGCCACCAGCTGAAGCCGGTCCGGCAAGTCACCACCAAAAGCCCGCGCGAACGTCGAATAATCCAGGCCCACAGCCACCGACGCCGGACCGGTCTGACCATCAGAGCGGGCCACCGAAACCACCACACCGTCGACACCCGCCGCAGTCGCCGCCGCGTGGTCGGCAACGTTGACCGTCACCTTCGCCGGAGCCGCCACCGCAGCAGCATCAGCGCCGAGACCTGCGGCCGAGGCTGCGCTACGCGCGGCCTGCGAGGCTGGGGCCCCGACAAGGACTGGAGTGCCAGACGCCTGAACCAGGCCAGACGCCGTCGAGTTCGAGTCCTGAGTCGTCTTCGTCGACGTGCGCGCGGCAACCGCGACATCAGCAGTAGCCGCAGCAGGGAACTGACTCGCCGCCAAATCCAACGCCTTCGGCCGCGCCGGCGCCTTGATCGGCGACGGCTTCCACGCCGCACCCGCCACCGTCGAATCCAGCGTCCGGGCCTTGCCGTTGTACTTCACCAACGACGACTTCGACTTCGGCGGGGCCGGCGTGGCCCCGTTCGACGGCGACGACAGCACACCCACACCCAGCGCGGCGATCGCCACCACCGCCACAACCCGCTCGCGCCGTCGGCGCCGGGCCCTGTCAAACCTCATGAAACGACTGGTGCCAGCCACCCAATCCCCCAAAGATCGCGCACGGCGGCAAACCGTGCCGCTTCATGATCCGGTACAGACTCAGCGGACTCTAATCACGAAACTGAGGTTCGACCATTGATTTGAAACAGGTCGCGGGAGATTTGAAAAGATCGGTTCGCGACACCCGGCACCGGATGTCATTGTTCGTCTATACGTTCGACGGTCGGCAGTATTCGATCAACGAAATCGATCATCGGTGGGGTCGGGCGCGCCCACGCGGGGCTGACCGACTGGAACAAGGACGGAACCGTCGATGTCCTCGCTCGCACCCCGGCGAACGGCGCGCTACTGGCCTACAACAACAACGGCACCCCGGGGACGACCACCAACGTAGCTCAATCGGCCAGATACTTGTGCACCAACATCACCGCCATCGACCCCTCCCCCACCGCAGCCGCGACCCGGCGCCCGGACCACGCGCGCACGTCGCCCGCGGCGAAGACGCCGGGGACCGTGGTCTCCAGGTGGTACGGGGCGCGCGGGAGCGGCCAGGCGGGGTGCGGGGCGCCGAGGGCTGCGATGTCGTTGCCGGTGACCAGGCAGCCGGTGTCGTCGCGGAGGAAGCGCGGGCCCAGCCAGGCGGTGTCGGGGGCGGCGCCGATGAAGGCGAAGAGCCAGGTCGCGGGGACGGTTTCGGTGGCGTCGGTGCGGGTGTCGCGCAGCGTCAGGTGCTCCAGGTGGCTGTCGCCGGCCGCTCCGGCCACCTCGGTGTGGGTGCGGACCTCGATCGAGGCGATGGCGGCGATCTGCTTGATCAGGTACGTCGACATCTCCTGCTCCAGCGACTCGCCGCGGACCAGCAGGACCACCTTGTGCGCGCAGTCGGAGAAGTAGATGGCGGCCTGCCCCGCCGAGTTGGCGCCGCCGACGATGTAGACCTCGGCGCCGGTGCACAGCGGCGCCTCGGTGAGCGCGGAGAAGTAGTAGACGCCGCGGCCGACGAAGTCGGAGACGCCGGGGGCGTGCAGGGTGCGGGTGTTGGCGCCGGTGGCGAGGATGACCGCGCGGGCGGTGACGCTACCGCCGTCGGAGAAGCCGAGGGTGAAGCCGTCGCCGGACTCTGACGCGGCCAGGGTGCTCGCGTGGCGTGTCAGGACGAGTTCGGCCCCGAACTTCTCCGCCTGCCGTCGGGCCCGGTCGGCGAGGTCGGCGCCGGAGATGCCGTCGGGGAACCCGAGGTAGTTCTCGATCCGTGAAGTGAGTCCGGACTGTCCGCCGATCGCCCAGCGCTCGACCAGCACGGTGCGCAGCCCTTCGGAGGCCCCGTACACGGCCGCCGCCATGCCGGCCGGGCCGCCGCCGACGACCACCAGGTCGTACGCCCCGCCGCCGGGGTCGGTGTGCAGCCCCAGCCACTCGGCGACCTGCTCGAGCCCGCGCGCCCGCAGCATCCGGCCGGCCCCGTCGACCAGCACCGGGGTGTCCGCGGCGGTCAGGCCGTGCTCGGCCAGCAGCCGGCCGCCGCGCGGGTCGCCGGGCCGCAGCCAGGTGTGGGCGACCTCGCTGCGGGTCAGAAAGGTCCGCACCACCGAACATTCGGGCGACCACTGGTCGCCGACGAGGGTCACGGCCGGCCGCGCCTCGTCCTCCTGCCCAGACATGTCACCGACAGTAGAACGGGTCGGCGCGGTACGCATGATGTACGCCGGGGCGATTCAAGCAGGAGTACGAGCACCAGCACGAGCACGAGCACGTTGGCGGATGCCTCCGCCCCGCGCGAGCACGCACCCTGATAAGCGGAGCCGCCCGGACCTGTTCCCGGAGCGCCGAGCAGGAAGGTGCCGTGCTGTCATGGTCGATGCCCGACAAGAGACCGCGCCGGCGAGCGTCGCCTTTCCCGGCGACGCCGCCTACGCCGAAGCCACGCAGGTCTACAACCTGGCCGGCCCCGCGCATCCGGCCGCCGCGCTCACCGCCACCGGCGTCGCCGAGGTGCAGGCCGCGGTCGGCTACGCGGCCGCGCGCGGGCAGGCCGTCCGCGTCCACACCACCGGCCACTCCGCCGCCGCGGCCCCGCCGATGGACGGCGCGCTGTTGATCCGGCCGCTGCTGGCCGGCGGCGTCGAGATCGACGTCGAGCGCCGCCTGGCGCACATCCCGGCCGGCACCTCCTGGAACGCCGTCGTCCACGCCGCCGCGCCGCACGGCCTCGCCGCCCCGCACGGCACCTCCGGCACCGTCGGCGCCGTCGGCTACCTGCTGCACGGCGGCGTCAGCCTCTACGGCCGCAAGCTCGGCATGGCCGCCAACCACGTCCGCGCGATCGAGCTCGTCACCGCCGACGGACGACTGCGGCGGACCAGCCTGGACGAGGACCCCGAGTTGTTCCGGGCGCTGCGCGGCGGCGGGGGCGGCCTCGGCGTCGTGACCTCCGTCGAACTCGCGCTGTTCCCGGTCACCGGCCTGGTCGCCGGGGCCGCCTTCTGGTCGGGGACGCACGCCGAGGCCGTGGTCCACGCCTGGTACGACTGGACCCTGCACGCCCCGGACGAGGTGTCCACCTCGCTGCGGATCATGAACCTCCCGGACCTGCCGGAGATCCCGCCGATGCTCAAGGGCGGGCCGGTGGTGTGCATCGCCGGCGTCGCGCTGGGAGCGGACGCCGACTCGGCGCGGGCCCACGCGCTCGGCCTGCTCGATCCGCTGCGCGCGATCGGCGGGGCGGTGCTCGACACCTGGCAGGACGGCGGCCCCGAAGTGGTGCCGGAAGTGCATATGGACCCCGAGGAGCCCGGCGCGTTCATCGGCGACCACTTCCTGCTCGCCGAACCGGGCCGCGACGGCATGGCCGCCTTCCTGCGCCTGACCGGCGAAGGCTCCGGCTCGCCGCTGATCGTGGCCGAGCTGCGGCAGCTCGGCGGCCGGTTCGCGGTCCCGGATCCGTCCGGCGGCGTGCTGAACCACCTGGACCCGAGCCTGGCTTACATGGGAGCCGGGGTGCCGGCGCTGCGCGGCACCCCGGCGGGGATCATCGAACACTGCGACAAGGTCCGCGCCGCCCTGGAGCCCTGGGACACCCGACGGACCGCGCCGGGCTTCGTCAAGGGCCTGGACCGGCCGCGCGGCCACCTGACCGAGGACGACCTGCGCGCCGTGGAGCGGGTGCGGGCGCGCGTGGACCCCGACGGCCTGTTCCGGGGCGACGCGATGCCGGAGACCGTGCTCGGGAAGCGGTCGTGACCGCCGTCGGCTGGAGACGGAGCGCGTCGTGCACTCCTCCGGCGTGACCCATTTCTTCCACCACGTCCTCACCTGACCATGACCATGTCCATGACCACGTAGGAAAGAAGGCGAAGATGCCCGAGCCCTTCACCATCCCCGAGCCGCCCGGTATCACCGAGGCCGGCGCCGCGCTGCTCCAGGACAAGGTTCTGCTGGTGTCCGGCGTCGGACCGGGCCTGGGCCGCGAGATCGCGGTGCGCGGCGCCGCGGCCGGGGCCGACGTCGTCCTGGCGGCCCGAACCGAGGCGGTCCTGAAGTCGGTGGCCGCCGATGTCGAGTCCTACGGTCGCAGGGCACTGACGGTCCCCACCGACATCCTCGACCCGGACGCCTGCCGGGCGCTCACCGAGCGGGCCGTGGACGCCTTCGGGCGCGTCGACGTGTTCGTCAGCAACGCTTTCGTGCCGCCGACGATGGGCGATCTGGCGACGATGGACGTGGACGCGGTGCGCACGTCGCTGGAGACGGACGCGTTCGCCGCGCTGCGCCTGGTGCAGCTGCTCGCCCCGACGCTGACCGCGCACGCGGGCTCGATCGTGATGGTCAGCTCGGCCGTGGTGCACCACTCGCGGGCCAACTTCGGGGCCTACAAGGCGTCCAAGTCGGCGCTGAGGTCGCTGGCCGGCAGCCTGGCCAGCGAGCTCGGACCGAGCGGCGTCCGGGTCAACACCGTCGTGCCGAACTACATCTGGGGCGAGGGGCTGAAGGGCTGGTTCGCGTACCAGGCCGCCGAGCGCGGGGTGACGCTGGAGGACGTGTACGCGGAGACCGCCGCGTCGTTCGACCTGCGCCGGCTGCCCGACCCAGGGGACGTGGCCAACGCGGTGCTGTTCCTGGCCTCGGACCTGGCCAGGGCGATCACCGGGCAGAGCCTCAACGTCGACGGGGGCGAGTTCCACTCCTGAAACGCCCAGAACGGCCTTGTGCTTCACTGGCCGGATGGCGAACGGCGATCACTCCGCGATACGGCGGATCGAAATACTGATAGAGCAGTCGCAGGCTGCGGCCGGCAGTGATCCGGGCCGGGTCGGCGCGTTCCTCGAGCGGGCCCTGGAGCAGGCCGACGAACTGCTGCTCGATCGGCCGGGGGACCTGGATCTGCTGAGGCTGGCGCTGCCCGCGCGCTACCAGCTCGCCAGCACCAGCAACGCCGTCGGCGCGCCCGACAAGGCCGTCATGGCGTTGGACACGGCGGAGCAGGAGTGCGTCACGCTCATCGACGCCGGTGACGAGCGGGCGGCCCCGGTGCTGGCGGACGTCTACGGCCGCCGCGCCTACAGCCGCCTGCTGCTCGGCTGCGGGGCCGGCGCGGTCGTGGACAGCGATCGCGCCGTCAGCCTGTGCCGCCGGTTACGTCAGCAGGGCCTGACGTCCGACGGTGATGTGGGACGTCTGCTGGCCTTCAACGCCCGGATCCTGGCCGAGTTCGGCGACGTCGGCCTGGCGACGAACTCCGCGGACGAGTCGAGCGACCTGTTCTTGGAACTCGGCGAGCTCCAATACGTCGGCTACGCCCCGCTCATCAGCGAGGCGGACGACATCGTCCGCACGGGACGGAGCGAGGGCGAGAAACTGTACGCGTCGCTCGACGCGATTCGGCGCGACCGCACCGTGCCGCGCAGTACCAGGAGACACGCAGACCAGGCGCTCGAGTTGGCGCGCTTCAATCAGGAACCCGGTCTCGAGCAATCAGCCACGTGCCCCTCGGAGCGACACGGCCTGTCACGCTCCGCCGGGATCGGCACCCTTCTCTCACGACTCGCGGTCGCGGCCTACCCGGACGCCCCGAACCCGAGCGTCTTCCTCGCCCGAGAAGCGCACTACCTCATCGCCGCGGCATGGTCCACCACGCGGCTGACCGGCAGCCTCGCGGGCCCGGACGCGCACCTCGACGGCGGCCACATCTCCGCGTGGGGCAACGCTGTCGCCCTGTGCGTGGACGCCTGCGTGAAAGCGGACAACGTCACGCTCCGCGACGACTACGCCGGGTGGCTGGACACCATCGAGAGCGCCCGCGCCGAGTTCCCGGCGAAGGAGGCGAAGGACGCGAAGGACGCGAAGGACGCGGACAAGCCACGGTCGCGTCGATGGTCGAGGTAGCCGGGCCTGCTCTCCTGAGCCCAGGCCACCAGGCTCCGGCCCGCGCTTGACCTTGACGCCGGTGTCAAGGTCTACCGTGATCGAGCGGCACCGACCGGGGAGGACCATGCAGATCGGAGAGCTGGCGGAGCGCGCGGGCGTGAGCACCCGTGCCCTGCGCTACTACGAGCAGCAGGGTTTGATCACCGCGCGGCGCACCGCCAACGGCTACCGCGACTACGACGAGTCGAACGTCCGCCTGGTCGAGGAGATCCGCACCCTGCTGGCCGCGGGCTTCACCCTGGACGACGCGCGCCCCTTCGTCGAGTGCCTGCGCACCGGCCACGAGACCGGCGCCTCGTGCCCGGAGTCGATCCAGACGGCCCGCCGCCGGCTCGCCGAGATCGACGCGGACATCCGCGCCCTGACCCGCCAGCGCACCGCCCTGGCCGCCCAACTGGCGCGCTCCTGCGAGAACTGCGCCCTGTCCCCCGGGGAGAACGATGATCACCCTGACCGCGGAGAACTTCGCCGAGCAGGTCCTGCACGCCGACAAGCCGGTACTGGTCGACTTCTGGGCGGAATGGTGCCCGCCCTGCCGGGCGATGGCCCCGATCCTGGAGGCGCTTGAGGCCGAGCTCGGCGACAAGCTGACGATCGCCAAGCTCAACGGCGACGACCACCCCGGCATCGCTCTGCGCTACAACGTCCGGGCGTTCCCGACGCTGAACCTCTATCGCGACGGCGAGGTCGTGCACCAGATCATCGGCGCCCGGTCGAAGCGGCGGTTGCAGGCGGAGATCGAGGGCCGGTACTGACAGGCCGGTGCTGACACGCCGGTACTGACGGGCCGGTACTGACAGGCCGGTACTGACGGGGCAGCACTGACGATCGGGGAGCGTCGCCGACCGGCCGCGCCGGAGCCCGCTCCCGCTACTTCGTTCCGCGCCGCGCCGCCTCAAGCATCCCCGCGCCGCGCCGCCTCAGGCATCCCCGCGCCCCGCCGCCCCAAGCATCCCCGCGACCCGCTCCGCCTGCTCCTTCAAGAACCGCCGCTCCGGCCCGCTGGCCGCCTGCCGCGTGGCCGTCTCGTAGGCCTCGCGCGCGCCGTCCAGGTCGCCGTCCCGCTCCAGCAGGTACGCCCGCACCGCGCTGAGCCGGTGGCTCCCGGCCATCCACCGGTCCTCCTCCAGCGGCTCCAGCAGCCGCAGCCCCTCGCGCGGGCCTTTGACCATCCCCATCGCCACCGCGCGGTTCAGGCGCACCACCGAGCTCGGGGTGACCTGCTCGAGCAGGTCGTACAGCGCCAGGATCTGCGGCCAGTCGGTCTGGCCGCCGACCGGGGTCTCCACGTGCACGGCCGCGATCGCCGCCTGCAGCCGGTAGGGCCCGACGCCGGGCAGCGCCAGCGCCTCGACGACCAGGGCCAGGCCCTCCTCGGCGAGCTCCGTGTCCCACCGCGAGCGGTCCTGCTCGGCCATCGGGACCAGCGCGCCGTCGGCGTGCGTCCGGGCCGGGCCGCGGGCCTCGGTGAGCAGCATCAGCGCGAGCAGGCCCTCGGCCTCGCCGTGGCCCGGCAGGACGCGGTGCGCCTGGCGCATGAGGCGGATCGCCTCGGCGGTGAGGTCCGGGCGCAGCAGGTCGGGGCCGGCGGTGGCGGTGTAGCCCTCGTTGAAGATCAGGTACAGCACGTGCAGGACAGCCCGGGTGCGCTCGGCACGCTCCTCCTCCGGAGGCATGCGGAACGTCATGCCCGCGTCCTTGATGTGCTGCTTGGCGCGCGAGATGCGGCGCGTCATCGAGGTCAGCGGGACCATGAACGCGCGGGCGATCTCCTCGGTGGTCAGGCCGCCGACCGCGCGCAGCGTGAGCGCCACCTGCGAGGACGGGGTCAGCGCCGGGTGGCAGCACAGGAACAGCAGCATCAGCGTGTCGTCGTCGGCCGACACCCGCTCCTCGTCGTCCGGGCCCGGGGCCAGCGAAGCCTCCGGCGCGGCCATCGTCGCGACCGTCACCTCGCGGGTGCGGCGCGCCTGGTCGCTGCGCCAGTAGTCGGTCAGCCGGCGGCCGGCGACGGTCAGCAGCCAGCCGCGCGGGTTGTCGGGCACGCCCTCGGCCGGCCACTGGGTCGCGGCCGCGACGAGCGCCTCCTGGACCGCGTCCTCGCAGCCGTCGAACTGCCCGTGGCGCCGGACCATGGCACCGAGGACCGAGGGCCTGAGCTCCGCGAGCAGACTTTCCAGGCGTTGGTCGGAACGCACCAGCTCATTGTATAGGCGCCGGGACCGGCGCCCGGGGAGCGCACGGGGCGAGATGCCGCCGGACGGGGTGTTTGACACCGTCTGGGCAGGGACCGCGAACCGCTGAGGAAGGCCGCCATGACGGACACGACCGCCGCCACCACCGGCGCCACCGCCGACGTCGTCACCCGCGACGACCCCCGCTACGCCGCCCTCGTCGAGGGCTACAACCACCGCTTCGTGGGCCGGCCGGACCAGGTCCGGCTGGTCCGCGACGCCGCGGAGGTGCAGGCGGCGGTGCAGATCGCCGTGGACTCCGGGCGCGACGTCGCCGTCCGCAGCGGCGGCCACTGCTTCGAGGACTTCACCGCGCATCCGGACGTCAGGATGCTCATCGACCTGTCCGCGCTGAACCACGTCGGCCACGACCCGGAGCGCGACGCCTTCGTGGTGGAGCCCGGCGCGCGCCTGGACCACGTCTACCGCACGCTGCACGACGGCTGGGGCGTGACCATCCCGGCCGGCACCTGCTTCGAGGTCGCCGCCGGCGGGCACTTCGCGGCCGGCGGCTACGGCCCGCTGTCCCGGCGCGACGGCCTGGTCGTGGACCACCTGGTCGCGGTCGAGGCGGTGGTCGTCGAGGCCGACGGCCGGGTCCGCACCGTGGTGGGCACCAACCAGCCCGACGACCCGCACCACGACCTGTGGTGGGCCTGCACCGGCGGCGGAGGCGGCAGCTTCGGCGTCGTCACCAAGTACTGGCTGCGCTCCCCCGGGACGCCCGACGGCGACCCGGCCCGCCAGCTGCCCCGGGCGCCGCGCGCCGTGCACCGCCGCGACACCATGTGGTCCTGGGACACCATGTCGGACGCGGACTTCCACACGCTCCTGCGCAACTACTGCACCTGGTACGAGGAGAACAGCGAGCCGGGCGCCCCGGCGGCGCCGCTGTGGAGCAACCTGATCATCACCCACCGCTCGGGCAACATGTTCATCCTGACCTCGGTGATCCCCGACGACGCCCCGGACGCGGCCAAGCTCCTGGACGCGCACACCGAGGCGATCACACGCGGCATGCAGGCCGCGCCGATGTCCTCGACCTCCGAGCTCGCGCCGTGGCTGGACACCTGGCTGCCGTCCTACAGCTGGCCCAGCGATCCGCAGGGCCGGTACAAGAACAAGGCGGCCTACCTGCGCCGCGGGTTCACCGACGCGCAGATCGCCGCGATCCACCGCCACCTGTCCGCCGCCGACTACGACAACCCCATGGGCTGCCTGGTCGTGACCGGCTTCGGCGGCCAGGTGAACGCCCTGGCGTCGGACACGACGGCGGTGCCGCAGCGTGACAGCATCCTGAAGGCCTCCTACAGCACCGGCTGCTGGACCGACCCCGCCGACGACGAGCGCCACCTGGCGTGGGTCCGGGAGTACTACCGCGACGTCTACGCGCACTCCGGCGGCGTGCCGGTCCCGGACGCGACCGGCGACGGGTCCTACATCGGCTACCCCGACACCGACCTGGCCGACCCGGCGTGGAACAGCTCGGGAGTCGACTGGTCGGCCTTGTATTTCAAGGGCAACTACCCGCGGTTGCAGCGGGCGAAGCAGGCCTATGACCCGCTCGACGTGTTCCACCACGGCTTGTCGGTGCGGCTGCCGTGAGCCCGACGGCACCGGCGGCACCGGCGGCGCCGGGCTCGGCTTCGGCGCGCGCCATCACGGCGGTCCCCGGCGCCCTGCCGCCGCGCCGGCTGCTGCGGCTGCTGCGGCTGCCGGAGTCGGCATAAGCGGCGCGGGCCGCCGTGTGCCCCGGCGGCCCGCGCTTAGGCGGCCCGCGGCTCGGCGGCAGGCGGCTCAAGTGGCAAGTGGCAAGTGGCACAACTGACACAGCTAACAGGGTCCGCAGGGCCGGCGTGCAGTGATTTCCCCTAACGCCGGCCCTGCGGCGTCTTCGCGTGTCGCTTTCTCGTTCTCAGCTCCGACCAATGGTCGAGCGGGGTCTCCAGCGTCCCCTCGGAGCCATAGCGAGGAAAGGCGAAAGCGATGAGCGACATCCGGGCACACAGCCGGGACTTCATCGATCGCGCGCTGGAAACCCTCACCTGAGCCGGCGCGGGGGGTCGTTCCCGCAGTCCGGCCCCCCGCGCCCCCGGCCGTTGTACTCGTCCAGCAGCCGCTGCGCCTCGACGTTCGCCGAGGCGAAGCGCCAGGCCGGGTCGTCCTCGCCGAGCAGCACGTCGTGCATCGCCTGCGCCAGGACGCCCTGGATCCGTGTGAGGTCCCCGACCAGCGCGCCGAGCGCGGCCGGCGAGCGGTCCGAGGCGGCCAGCTGGTCGAGCGCGACCGCCGCGTGCGGCTGCTCGTCGAACCAGCCCTGGGCCGCCAGCAGCTTCGTCGCCGCGCCGGTGGCCGGGACGAATCCGGTGTCGCGGTGCCGGTCGGCGACGTGCGCCGGCGTCATCAGGTACTGCAGGAACGCCAGCGCGCCGTCGCGCACGGCCGGTTCCAGGCCGTCGACCAGCCAGATCGCGTCCCCGCCGATCAGCGTCCCGGCGAAGGGGAAGCGCCCGCTGTACGGCGTGCGCCCGGCCGCGACCCGGAAGCCGCGCTCGCGGGCGGCGCGCGCCAGCCGGTCGGCCTCGGCCGAGGAGCCGATGATGAAGGCGACCTTCTGCTCGACGAAGGCGGTGAACGTGTCCTCCCACGCCTGCCGCGCGTTCTCCCCGGATACCGGTTGACCGGCGTAGAGGTAGCGGCCCTGCCGGTGCATGCGGCGCCACCAGCCGACGAAGGCCAGCATCTCCGGGGAGTCCAGGAGCATCTTCTCCGCCCGCCCCCGGCGGCCGTTGCCCTGGTCGGCGAGCAGGCCGCCGGACTGCGCGACCGCCTGCTGGAAGATCCAGCCGTGGTTCGGCCAGGTGCTGCCGTGGCTGACGCCGGGCAGGCCGCGCACCGCCTCGCAGACGCCCTCGACCTCGTTCCAGGTCTGCGGCAGCCGGGTCACGCCGGCGGCGGCCAGCAGGTCGGTGTTGGCGTAGAGCAGCGTCGTGGAGATCAGCGACGGGACGGCCATCAGCGCGCCGTCGGAGGAGTAGCAGGCGCGCGCGGCGGCCACGATGTCCTCGGTGACGACGGGATGGCCCAGGATCTCCCGGCGGCCGGCGATGGCGTCGTGGACGGAGGCGAACAGCGGCGTGCCGGAGCCGGAGAGCATGTCGCGGGCCAGTTGCGTCCTGGTCTGCGCCAACTGCACCAGCGCCGGCGGACGGCCCCGGCGCGACGCCGCGTGCACGTCCTCGGGCAGCGTCCTGGGGTCGGTCTCGCGGATGGTGATCACGTACTCGGGGTGTAGGTCGAGGAATGACGCCGCGGCCTCACGGATCCCGTTGATGTAGCGCGGGTTCCCGGGGTGGCGCGGCAGCCACACATCGACCGCCGCTTCGGCCGCACCAGCGGTCGTCGTCATGCCGCACTCCCTGCGTGTGCCTGGAAATCTGCCCGATGCTGCGGTGAGGTCCCGGCCGCACGCCCGAGAACGTCCGGCCGGGACCAGTATGTAAGGCTTCTGCGAAGGTATGTAAGGCTTCTGCGAAACTGGCTAGCGCGCGCCCGCCCCGACCCCGGCCGCGACGGATGCTTCCGCCGCGGCGGCCGCGGCCGCGGCGGCCCGCTCCACAGCCTCCTCCCGCGCCGCCTGGAGCGCCAGCAGCACCGGCGGGTCGAGCACGCCGGCGGGCTTGAGCGCGAGGTCGGCGACGTAGTGCTCGACGCCGCGGCGGACGATGATCGGGCCGAGCGTCCCGACCCAGACCGGCGACTCCCCGCCGCGCGATTCGCCACCGCGCGATTCTCCGCCCCGCGGCGCCTCGGTGCCGGGGCGTCCACGGTTCGGGCGGGGCGCCTGCGCCGGGCCGTCGTCCTCCACGATGGACTGCGCCAGCAGGTACCAGCGGCCGGTGGGGACGTTGTCGAACCGGTACGAACCCGGTCCGTCCAGGATGGTGCAGCAGACCGGGCGACCCTCCGGCACGCACTCGGGGAACAGGCCGGCGAAGACCGGCCCGCGCCGTTCGTCGTGCCCTTCGATCACGCCGCTGACGGTGGCCACGCCCGAGGCCGAGCCGCGCGGCTCGGCCAGCCGGATCCGGTCGGTGTGCCCGCCCCGGCGGCGGTAGTCGGTCGGCGAGAGCCCGACGCTGCGGCTGAAGCGCGAGCTGAAGGTGCCGACGCTGTTGTAGCCCACCAGGACGCTGATGTCCACGACGGTCATGGTGGTCGAGGTGAGCAGGTGTTTGGCCCGCTGCAGGCGCAGCGCGGACAGGAACCGGGCCGGGGAGACCCCGGTGGCGCGCTGGAACATGCGGGTGAAGTGGAACTTGCTGAACATCGCGGCGCGGGCCATGTCGTCGACGGTGACCGGCTCGCTGAGTCGTTCGTGCATCGTGGTGATGGCCCGCTCGGCGGCCCGGGTGATGGCGTCGTTCATCGCGTGCCCCATTAGGTAGACCGTGGTCCGGACGGCGTCCGCGCACGGCAGCGGATTGAATCTGTGCTCTGATATCTATGTGTCGCTCCGGCGGCCGACGCAACCCTGGCGGCGCATCCGGGAACGAGACGTGTTCCAGCATGCTAGACATCTGATTTGCCCGCCTTCTCGGTCCGTGCGGTTTTTGTGCGTTGTGCGCCGCGGCCCTGGCCCAGCGCACGAGCGAAGACGCTCGCCTCGAACACGCGCTCTGACAATGAACACGACCGTGATTGAGGAGGAGGAATCCACGTGAGACCACCGTTGGCTGACGAACAGCTGCAGACGATGACGCTGGAAGCGTTCGCCGATACGATCGTGCCTGGTGAGAAGCGCTTTCCCGGGGACCTGGCGATCGCCGGGACGGCCCAGGGCGGCGGGGCCGTGGCGGCCGGCGCCGTGGACCTCATGCGGACCGAGGCCGGCGGGATGGCCGAGGCGCTGCCGAACCTGGTCCAGGCCCTGAACAAGCACGCCGAGGCCTATCGCGACGAGTTGCGCCTGGAGCTGGACCCCGACGTCCCGGCGTTCGTGGCGCTGCCGGCCGGGCACCGGGCGACGCTGGTCGCCGAGCTGGTACGGCCCGGACACCCGGAGAAGTTCCTGTGGGTGGGGCTGGCGATCTTCAGCAACATGGCCTTCGACACCGGCGCCCACCTGAGCACCGTCGAGGCGCTGGCCGCCGGCCACCCCGGCCTGACCGCGCTGGGCTACTCCCAGCCCGACGCCGACGGCCTGTGGCGGTTCCCGGACTTCTCCTACCGGCGCCCGCTGGCCCCCCTGCATCCGCACACCACCCCCACCGGGAGTCCGGCATGAGTACGGTCGAGCAGACCGACGTCCTGGTCGTCGGCAGCGGCTTCGGCGGCGCCATCGCCGCCTACCACCTGGCCGCCGGCGGCGCCCGGGTGGTGGTGCTGGAGCGCGGTCCGTGGCTCACCGGCGAGGACTTCGACCAGGACTTCCGGTTCGGGGCTTCCGGGACCCGGATCTTCGACTTCGTCATCGGCAACGGCATGAGCCTGCTGGGCGGCAACTGCGTCGGCGGCGGCAGCGTGGTGTACTTCGCCGCGATGCCCCGCGCGCCGCGCTTCGTGTTCGAGCGGCAGGGGTCGATCGGGCGCCGGATGTGGCCGGCCGCGATCAGCCGCGACACGCTGGAGCCGTGGTACGACCGGGTCGCCGAGGCGCTGCCGATCACCCAGCTGAACTGGAACGACGCCACGTACGCCGGCGGGCTGTGGGCCGCGGCGTGCGCACACGCGGGCCGCACCGCCAACCCGGTGCCGGCGGCGATCGACCGCGAGCTGTGCACGAACTGCAACTGGATGCTGGCCGGGTGCCGCTTCGACGCCAAGCGCTCCATGCTGCTGAACTACCTGCCGGCGGCGGTGTCGCACGGTGCGCAGATCCGGCCGCTGCACGAGGTGCAGCAGATCGCGCGGAACCAGGACGGCTCGTACGAGGTCGCGTACAACACCCTGCACGACGTGGACTACCGGGTCATCACCGGCAGCGGCACCATCCAGGCCAAGATCGTGATCCTGGCCGCCGGGGCCGGCGCGACGCCGGTGATCCTCCAGCGCTCCGAGCCGGTGCTGGGCAAGATGCCGTACGCGGTCGGGCGCTTCTTCTCCGGCAACGGGGAGCGGCTGAACACCGCGATCATCGACGACGAGAAGGCACGCATCGTGCTGGGCCTGGACCGCGGCGACGGCCTGGCCTACGCGGCCAACCAGATCGGCAAGGGGCCGACCGTGGCCTCCTGGGACGACCTGGACGCGAGCAAGCCGGAGTTCGAGCGCTTCTCCCTGGAGCAGCTCTACTTCCCGCCGGGGCTGGGCACGATCCTGGCGCAGACGCCGAACCCGGACGCGTCCGTCCCGGCCTGGTTCGGGCCGCGCAAGAAGGAGATCGTCGAGCGCTGGCAGTCCTGGCTGACCATCTTCACCACCAGCGAGGACGACAACGAGGGCGTCTTCGGCCCGCCGCCGCCGACCGGGAACGCCACCCGGTTCTCCCAGCAGATGCTCGGCTTCGGCCCGCTGACGTACCGGCCGACGGCGAACACGCTGCACGGATGGGAACTTTCAGACGCCGAGATCAAGCGGGTGCTGGAGAAGGACGGGCTGGCCGAGGTGCGACCGTGGACCAACGAGGTGGTCGGCGCGTACACCGTGCACCCGCTGGCCTCGTGCCGGATCGGCGACGACCCGGACACCTCAGCCCTGGACGACACGCACGAACTGCGCGGGCACCCGGGCATCTTCGTCACCGACGGCTCCGCGGTCCCCGGCGCCCTGCTGGTCAACCCGGCGTTCACGATCGCGGCGCTGGCCGAGCGGGCGATGCCCGGGATCGTGGCCGCGGCACGCGAGCGGGGCATCGACGTCCGCTACGGGGCGCCGTCCCCGGACGGCCAGACCGCGGCCCGCGACGCCTCCTGGACACAGGCCGTCCGACTGGCCGGTGCCGCAGGGGCCTGACGCACTCCGGCGCTGGTCCGGACGGCCGCGGGCACCACCGATCACCGAGGGTGACGCATTGCCAAAGATGTGTCACATGACTACTCTCCACCACGAGTGATCGACCAGGTAGGGCCCCGCGCTCCGGCGCCGGCTGGAGGACCTCGGGGAACAGTCGGCGCCAGGCGCGGCGGATCGAGCCCGCGGGGCAGCGGCCACCATCGACCGGAGACGGGGATGCAGAGCGCCAAGACCACCCTTTCCACCGAACCCCGTCTCCGAGCGGCCGTCGAACGCGCGATCGTGACCCTGTGGGACCGCCATCGCGAACCACTTTCCCTGTCCTGCGTCGCGCAATCCGCGGGTCTGAGCCCCTTCCGCCTGTCCCGGGCGTTCCGGGCCCAGACCGGCACCTCCCCGCTCCGCTTCCTGGCCGCGATCCGCATGTACCAGGCCAAGCGCCTCCTGCAGGAGACCACCCTGAGCGTGGCCGACATCGCCTTCGAAACCGGCTACCACAGCCCCCGCACCTTCGACCGCGGCTTCACCGCCCGCGTCGGAACCCCACCAGAGCGCTACCGCCACCTGGCCCAGGACGCCGAACCCCGCCCCCTGACCTGCGCCCAACACCCCACCATCCGCCGCGGCGGCATGCGAGGCCTGATCCGCGTCCCCCTCCAGACCCCCGGCATGCGCATCTACGTCGGAGCCTTCACCGGCCCCATCGTCCGCGGCGCCCCGATAGCCCGCGACGTCCTGGACGCCCCCGGCCCCTACCGCCTCACCGCCCTCCCAGCCGGCCACTGGCACATCCGAGCCACCGCGGTACCACTCACCCCGCACCACCCCGACCCCCAGCCGCAACAGCTGGCCGTAGGCACAGCCCGCGCAGTGGTACAGCGCGGCGGCGGCTGCGTCGACGTGGACCTGGAGCTACGCCCCGCGGAGGTCATGGACCTGCCGATCCTGCTGGCGCTGCCGGAGTTCGACCGGCGCGGAACGCACCCGGTGCCTCCACTGGGGCTGGTTTTCCAGCCGGGGCTGGCGGGGGTTTGGACTACGGCTTGAGGCGACGGCTTGAGGCGACGGCGCGATTCAGGGCCGGCGAAGCGTGGCGTGGTAGAGCACTTCGACGAACTGGCAGGCGCGCCGCCGGCGCGGGAGTAGCTGCGGTTGGTGACGGGCCGCGCGCGGCCGGCCACGTGGTGAGGGGGTCCGAAGGACCATGCGGGGTGTTGGTTCTGGGTCCCTCGCCGCGTCGGCGGGCTTTGCCAACCTGGCCGGGCCGGTGGTGTCCAGCCGGACGGAGCCCGGCCACAGCAGTTGTGATGCGGCTGGACACCACCGGACCGGACTGGTTCCGTTTACGGCGACGACGCGGCGAGGGACCCAGAACCCGGCGACCACAAGCAACACCGCCACCGCTAAGCGCGGCGCAGGCAACAGCGTAAAGAAAGCCGACCCGTCGCGGACCGCCGCCAAACAGCAGGTCGCACGGGTCGCCCCCTCGCTGTAGAGGCCCGCCGGAGGCCCTGCTTTTGATCTTAGGCACCCACCAAACGCGGCCGCCAGCCGCCCGCATGACGTGTGCGCAGTGACTCGGACCGGTGCGCGGTCATGGACGCGAAAACCGGCGGCCGCCAGCGCGCCATGCTGTGCTCAACCGAACTGCGTCTCCCAGCGAGGTCACCAAACCTTAGGCGAAGCCGTAAAAATTGCCTGTAAACCACAGCCCAACCGCACCTCGCCAGCTAACCGAACCCCTACCCGGCGCCGGCGCTACCAGCATCAGCACCCCCACCCCACCCCACCAAAAGTGCCACCGCCCCGAACCCGGCGCGGTGGCACTCCCCACCTCCAGCACACTCCCCCAGCCCACCCCCAACCCTCAGCCCCTCCCCCTCACAAGCTCAGATGTAATGCGTATTCGGCTCCAGCCCGCACACCACCCGCCCGTACAGCTCCAAGTTCGTCGCCGGGTGCATGATCGCGTGCAGCGTCAGCGTCTGGACGTCGCGCTGGATCCGCTGGATCGGCACCGTGGAGTACACCGAAGACCCGCCGCTGGCCGAGTTCAGGAGGTCCACCGCCTCCTTCGAGCGCTGCGTCGCCGCGCCCAGGTCCAGGCGTGCCTTCGCGCGCTGCTCCAGGGTCCACTGCTCGCCGGCGGCGGCTTTGTCGTCCAGCATGCCGGCGGCGCGCATGACGTGGAACTCCGCCTCGTCGATGCGGGTGATGGCGTCGGCGGTGGTGAGGTGGGTGATCGGGGCTTCGGCCTGGTTCTCGTAGGCCGTGTAGGAGATCTTGCGGCCGGGCAGGCGCTCGAAGAAGGCGTCGCGGCTTGCTCGCGCCAGGCCCAGTGCCACCGAGGCCACTGTGGTGCACGCCGTGGGCATGAAGGGGGCCTGGTAGACCGGGCTTGCGGCGTTGCGGCCGAGCTGGTGGACGCCGGCCAGGACCGGGGGCATCGACAGGATGCGGGCGTCCGGGACGAACAGGTCCTGGGCCACCGTGCTCACGCTGCCGGAGCCGCGCATGCCGGCGGTGTGCCAGTCGTCGACGACCGCCAGGTCCGACAGGGGGATCAGCACCATGATCGGCTCGAAGGAGCCGTCGGGGTGCGCGCGCACCGCTGCGTTGGTGTTCCACGCGCTCTGGCGGCTGCCGGTGTTGAAGGCCCACTTGCCGTTCAGCACGATGCCGCCCTCGGTGGGCACGCCGACCGCGGTCGGGCTCAGGATGCCGCTGATGCGCACGTCGGCCTCGCCGAAGACCTCGTCCTGGACCGCGTCGGGGAACATCCCGGCCATCCAGGAGCTGATCGCCCACACCGCGGCGGTCCAGCCGGTCGAGCCGTCGCCGCGGGCCAGCTCGGACACCACGTCGGCGACGGTGCGCATCGGCGACTCGTAGCCGCCGTAGTGCTTGGGCACCCGCATCTTCAGCAGCCCGGCGTCGGTGAGCGCGCCCACCACGTCGTCGGGCAGGCGCCGGTTCTCCTCGATCCACGGCGCGTTCTTCTGCAACAGGGGGACCAGGTCGGTCGCGCGGCCGAGCAGTTCCTGGCGCGACGGCGCGTTCGTGTCGGACATGAAAGCTCCTTGAGATTCGCGAAACGTGGATACGTGTCAACTCTCGCCACCGGCCGCCGGCCGGGGCATCTTCGGCCGTGCTGGCCCGGGGCGACGCCGGCCCGGGACGACGCCGGCCGGGACGACGCCAGCCCGGATGACGCCGGCCCGAACGACCCCAGCCGAGGCAGCGGCAGCGGCAGCGCCAGCCCGGGACAGCCCCGCCCCGCCCCGCCACCGACCGCCGTCAAGGCCGGTTCGTCAGCCCCCTGAGATCAGGGAACGACTCCAGATCCGGCACCGTCCACCCGTCCAGGTCGTACTCGCCCAGGCACTCCTCGACGAACTTCTCGTACCCCCGCAGCTGCCCGGAAGCCAGCTGCGCGGTATACAACTCGACCCGGGTGTTCTCGTGGTTCCCCGAATAGTTGCGCTCGTACAACTCGTGCCGCCCGCCGAACTCGGTCCCGACGGCGTCCCACAGCAGCTTCATGAGCTTCACCCGCTCCACCGCCGTGACCCCGCCCGAGCCGCGCACGTACTTGTCCAGATAGGGCCGCGTCTGCGGATTCCGGAAGTCCTCCGCGCTGGAGGGCACGTATATCAGCCCACTGGCGACGTCCTGCAGAATGATCTCCCGGATCCGCGGATACCCGATCTGCATGAACCACCGGTACGCCATCCCGTAGTCCGGGTTCGGCAGCACCGCCCCGTCCTTCCACGGCACCGGATTCCGCGCGGCCGCGTCGGCCAGCCCCCAGAACAGGTTCCGCCAGGCCAGCACCTCCCCCATCCGGCTCTGCACGCCCCGGAAGTCCCGGGTCCCGGTCACCTCCAGCGCCTTGGACAGCAGCCCGGCCAGGAACTCCAGCTTCACCGCGAGCCGGATGCAGCCGTGGAACGTGAACCGCTCCGGGAACCCGGACCGGGCCGTGAACATCTGCACCTTGCCCAGGTCCCCGTAGATGAAGACGTTCTCCCAGGGAATCAGCACCTTGTCCATGACGAGGATGGTGTCGTTCTCGTCCAGCCGCGAGGACAACGGATAGTCGAACGGGCTCCCGGCCACAGCCGCGGTCGCGCTATAGGAGGGCCGGCAGATCAGCTTCACCCCGGGCGCGTCCATCGGCACCGTCGCCACCAGCGCGTACTCCCGCTTGCGGATCGGCAGGCCGTAGTGCGCGATGAAGTTGTAGTGCGTCAGCGCCGAGCCGGTGGCCACCACCTTGGCGCCGCTGACCACCAGCCCGTTGTCGGTCTCGGCCTCGGCGTGCACGAACACGTCGGCGACCTCGTCCGGCGGCAGGTTCCGGTCCACCGGCGGGTGCACGATCGCGTGGTTCCAGAACAGGACCTTCTCCTGCGACTCCCGGTACCAGCGCCGCGCGTTGTCGGCGTAGGGCCCGTAGAACTCGGCGTTCGCGCCGAGCGTGCCCAGGAAGGAGGCCTTGTAGTCGGGGCTGCGGCCCATCCAGCCGTAGCTCAGGCGGGCCCACTGCGCGATCGCGCCCTGCGCGGCGACCAGGTCCTCGGCGCTGCGCGGCGTGGTGAAGAAGCGGTGGGTGTAGCCCTCGCCGCCGCCGTCGACCGGGCAGGTCAGGACGTCGCGGTAGCGCTCGTCGTGCAGCGCGTCGTAGAGCCGGGCGGTCATGCGCACCGGGTTGTGGAACGCCGGGTGCGTCGTGACGTCCTTGACGCGCTCGCCGTAGACGTAGACCTCGCGACCGTCGCGAAGGCTGTCCACGTACTCCTCGCCGGTCATCGGCCGAGTGGCCATAGCTGTCCTGCCCTCCTGTCGGTCCGGGCGGACCGCGCGGCGGCCCGCCCGGACACCGGTGTCAGCGCAGTTCCACGCCGCAGTTCTCGACGGCGGCGATGAACTCCCCGCGGGTCAGGGCCGCGGCGACGGTCTCGATGTCGTCGGCCATGTACCGGTCCTGGTTCAGCGGCGGCACCAGCGAGCGCACCGCGTCGTAGGCGGCGCGGCCGGCCGGGCCCAGGCCGTCGTAGCGCCCGGAGACGTCCACCGCCGAGGCCCCGGCCAGGAACTCCACGGCCAGGATGTACTGGTTGTTGGCCAGCACCCGGCGGGCGTTGCGGGCCGCGATCAGGCCCATGCTGACGATGTCCTGGTTGTCGCCGTTGGACGGCACGCTCTGGGTGCTGGCCGGGCCGATCGTCCGGTTCTCGGCGACCAGCGCCGTGGCCGGGTACTGCGCGCCGGCGTAGCCGCTGCTCAGCCCGGGGTCGCCGGCCACCAGGAACTCCGGCAGGCCGTAGCTCAGGTGCCGGTTCAGCACCCGGTTGAGCTGCCGCTCGGCCAGCACCCCGAGCTGGGTCAGGGCGATGGTGGTGAAGTCCATGACGAAGGCCACCGGCTGGCCGTGGAAGTTCGCGCCGTGGAAGACCTCCTGGTCCTCGAAGAACAGCGGGTTGTCGTTCGCGGAGTTCAGCTCGGTCTGCACCCGGGCCGTGACGTGCGACAGGGTGTCCCGGACGCTGCCGAGCACCTGCGGCATGGCCCGCAGCGAGTACGCCTTCTGCAGGTAGATCTCGGTCCGGGTGACGTCCCCGTCCCCCTTGGCCGCGGCCACCTGGCGGCGCAGGTCGGCGTGCTCCACGGTGAGCCCGCTGCCGCGCAGCAGGGCGCGCATGTTCGCCGCGGTGTCGATCTGGCCGGGGTGCGGCCGGGCGATGTCGTGGCCCTCGGGCTGGAACGGCCCCATCGACCCGCGCACCGCCTCCACCAGCAGCGCCGAGACGATCTCGGCGTGCCGCACCTGCTCCAGCGCCCGGCCGGCGACCAGCGCGCCGAGCCCGGTCATCGCCGAGGTGCCGTTGATCAGCGCCAGCCCCTCCTTGAACTTCAGCTCCAGCGGCGTGATCCCGAGCGAGCGCAGCACCGGCTCGACCGGCCGCGGGCCGTCCGGGCCGAGGAAGTAGCCCTCGCCGATCACGGTGGCCGCGATGTGCGCCAGCGGCGCCAGGTCGCCGCTGGCGCCCAGCGAGCCGATCTCCGGGATCGCCGGGATCAGGCCGGTGTTCAGGTACAGGGCCAGGCGCTCCAGGATCTCCGGCCGCACCGCCGAGTAGCCCTTGGCCAGGGCGTTCAGCCGCGCCGAGACGATCGCCCGGGCCTGGTCCTCGGGGAAGTGCGGTCCGACGCCGGCGCTGTGGCTGCGCACCAGGTTGGTCTGCAGCTCGGTCTCGCGCGAGGGGTCGACGAGCATGTAGATCATCTCGCCGTAGCCGGTGGTGACGCCGTAGACCGGGATCCCGGCGCGGACCACGTCCTCGAACACGGCGCGGCTCTTGCCGGCCTTGGCCAGCGACTGCGGCGTCAGCGTGACCTCGGCCCGCTGTTCGGCGACCCTGCGCACGCCCGGGATGTCGAGCGTCTCGCCGTCGAGAACAACAGGCGCGCTGACAGCTGCGCTATTGGGGGTGGACACGACGTTCTCCTTCATCTGGTTCGGTCGACCAAAGCCGCCAGCGCGGCCAGGCTCTGATGGGCGTAGAACTGGGGGACGGTCACATCGGCCGCGAGGCGCCGGCGCACCTGGTGCAGCAGCCGCGGGACCATCAGGGAGCTGCCGCCGAGCGTGAAGAAGCTCTGGTCGGCGTGCTCCGGCGGCGCCCCGAGCAGGGACGCCCAGATCGCGGCCAGGACGGCCTCGGTCCCAGCGGCCGGGCGCCGGGCGGAGGCGTCGCGCTCGGCGGCGGCGACGCTGCGCGCCAGCTGCGGACGGTCCACCTTGCCGGTGACGGTGCGCGGCAGGCGGTCCAGCGTGCGGTAGAGCGCGGGGAGCAGGGCCCGGCCGAAGCGGCGGCGCAGCTGGGTGCGCCACTGGTCCGGGGCGCCCTCCGGCCGGCCGTCGGGTCCGCGCCGCGGGACGACGCAGACCACCAGGCGCACGGCCAGGCCGTCGCGGTCGGCCACGGCCACGACGGCGCACTCGGCGACGGTGGGGTGGCCGGCCAGCGCGGCCTCGACGTCGGTGAGCTCCAGGCGGTTGCCGTAGAGCTTGACCTGGCTGTCCTTGCGGCCGCGGTACTCCAGGGCGCCGTCGGGGCGGCGGCGCGCGAGGTCGCCGGTGCGGTAGCAGGGGGCGTCGATGCCGGGCAGCGGCGCGAAGGCGGCGTGGTCGTGCGCGCCGAGGTAGCCGTCGGCGACGTAGGCGCCGGTGATGACCAGCTCGCCGGTGACGCCGGCCGGGCAGACCCGGTCGGACTCGTCGAGGATGAGGATGCCGCGCCCCGGGATGGGGCGGCCGATCGGGACCGTGCCCGAGGCCCGGCGCGCGGCCAGGGACGCGGCCGTGCTCGCCGCCTCGATGCCGGTCAGGGTGTTGATCTGCACCGCGCGGCGGCGCACCGGATGCCAGGTCGCCGCGACGGTCTCGGTCGGGCCGTAGAGGTTGGCGACGTGGACCAGCGGCAGCGCGGCCAGCAGGCCGTCGGCGAGCTCGGCGGGCAGCGCCTCGCCCATGAGAAGCAGGACCCTGAGAGTGCCCAGGCGCTCGGCGGAGTGCCGGCCGGTGAGGACGCGGAGCAGTTCGCGGGCGAAGCTCGGCACGGTCTGGAGGACGCCGATGCGCTCGGCGCCCAGCCAGTGCAGGAGGCGTTCGGGGTTCGCGCGGATCTTCTCCGGGACCGGGCACAGGGTGGCGCCGGATCCGAGCGCCGCAAAGGTCTCGGCCAGCGCGGGGTCGTGTTCGGCGGCGACCCACTGCGCGACGCGGACGCCGGGGCCGATCTCGAACTCGGCGGCCATCCAGGCGGCGAACTGTGCGAGGGCGGCGTGGGTTTGCGCGATGCCTTTGGGGACGCCGGTGGTGCCGGAGGTGAAGGCTACGTAGGCGCGGTCGGCGAGGCGGGGGAACGCTGAGATCGGCAGCGCGGATGCGGCAGATGGCTGCGACGCCGACTCTGACTCCGGAGCCGGAGCCGGCTCCGGCTCGCGCTCCGCGGCGGCGACCGCGACGACCCGGCCGCCAGTGGTCGCGCGGTACCAGCCGACGAACTCGTCGGGGTCGGCCGGGTCGGCCACCAGCATCGCGGCGGGTCTCAGCGCCCCGACGACCGCCCGGCCGCGCTCCCCGCTGTCGGCGACTCCGAACCAGGTCAGGTGCGCACCGGCCGCCAGCACCCCGAGCAACGCGGCGTACTGACGGGCTCCGACCGGCAGCCGCACGACGACCGCTTCACCGGCGCGCACCCCGGCAGCGTGCAGATCCTCAGCGACCTGGATCGCTGCGGCGTACAGCTCGCGGTAGGTGAGCGTCCCGTCGTGGCTGTCGATCGCCACGGCGTCAGGATCCTGCGACGCGCGCCGGCGGACGGCCTCCACGATGGTGTGGCCGGGCGCCCCGTCGTCGGCCCGCCGGTCCGCCTCGACGGCAGCGCGCGCGGCCTCCCCGGGGCCGTCGAGCGTCAGCTCGCCGACGGCGGTGTCCGGGGCCCGGCCGGCGTGCCGGAGCAGGGTGCGGAACTGGCGCAGGATCATCCGGGCGGTCGCCGGTTCGAACTGGTCGGCGTCGTACAGGACGGTGAGGGCCGGGCCGTTCCCGCCGTCGTCGACCTGCAGGACCAGGTCGGCCGGCGCCGGGCCGCCGTGGTCCGGACAGGGCTCGACGACCGCGCCGGGGATGGCCAGGACCGAGCGCGGCCGGCCGCGGTAGTCGAACACGACGTCGCCCAGCGGCACCCGGCGCACTTCGCGCACGATCGGGAGCGCCCCGAGCACGCGGGCCAGCGGTACCGCGCGGCGGGCCATCGCCTCGGCGGCCAGCGTCGTGCCGCGCTCCAGGACGTCCTTGAAGCTCTGGCCGGCTTCGATGTCGGCGGGCAGGATCAGGACGTTCGCCGCCGCGCCCGCCCCACGCTGCGGGACCGGGACCGCGACGGCCACGCGGTCGCCTCCGGTGTAGCGGTGCAGGAGCACCTGGAATCCGGTGAGCATCACGACGGAGGGGCTGCTGCGGCTGGCCTCGGCGCAGCGGGCGACGGCGCGGCCGAGGTCGGGGTCGGCCGGGGCGCTGACGGTGCCCCAGCGTCCGGAGCCGCGGTCCGGGCGCGGACGGTCCGCGGGGAGCGGGAGTTCGCTGGGCAGCGGAGTCAGGGCATTGACCCACCAGGCCAGGGCCTCGGGGTCGTCGGCCGCTTCCGCGACAGGCGCGCCGGCGGATGGGATGTCGGTACGGAGCGCACGGCCCGCGGAGAGCTCGGAGAGTTCTCCGACCAGCGTGTCCAGGAAGTCCTCATCGGCGAACGCGCGGGGAACCGCCAGGTGGATCTGGTGATCCTCGGGCCCGCGCCGGGTGACGGTCAGCTGCGCGCGGACGGGGACGTCGGCCGGGTCCGATTCGTTGGCGTCGGCCGGCGTCCAGTCCTGCGCGTCGATCTCGCGGGTACGGAAGGCCTCGGGCTCGGAGCGTGTCCAGACCCTGCGCACCGGCGCGCCGTCCTGCAGCACCAGCGCCGAGCGCAGCCCCTCGTGCCGGTCGACGAGCGCGCGCCAGGCCTCCGCCAGCGCCGCCACGTCCAGGTCGCCGACCACCCGGTAGGCCCGGCACCGCGCCGCCGGCTCCTGCCCGAGCGCACGCAGCAGCCACAGCCCTTGCTGGACCTCGGTCGCCGGGACATCCCGGTATGCGGGATCGGTCATGGACAGCCTCCATCAGGCGGCACGGTTCACGGGGATCGGACAGACCGCGTCGGCACTGTTCATCAGGACTCTGACTCGCAGCGAGCGGTCCCCTACCTGCACAATGACGGTGGCGGGGAAGACGCGGCATCTTTTGGAGTGCGGCTGTACCGAAGCGGTCGACCCGCGCCGGACGCGGGCACGCGGAACTCGCCGCTGGGCCTCATATCGCCCGCGGCACCTGACAACACGGCCCGCGGCCGCCGCACCGCACCGGGCGCCGGCGGCCGCGGGCCGTCCCCCAGCCGCCCCTAGAAGGCTGATGAAAATCATGCGTTCTGACCTCGTCGTTTGGTCGGCGGGGTCAGACTGCTGTTATGCAGGGTGAGTGGACTGGTGAGCTGGTCGGGGCGGAT